>SKKK01000688.1 GCA_007121535.1 Planctomycetaceae bacterium
CGCGCCCGAGTCCCGGGGCGACTCCCTTGGGTTCCGCCTGGCCTTTAGTTCGGTGGATCAGTCCGGTCAGTAAGTGAGTTCGGTCAGTCAGTCAACGGTAGCGGAGCCATCAGCGTAGGCACGAAAAGGTTCCCCAACGTGACTGAGTGCTGATTCGTACCACGGATCGTTTTTTCAGCGACCGTCCTGCCATAATCGTCAAACCGCCAGGGTCCAGCCGCCACAGTTCATGCCATCACTTCGGTTCCATCCGTCCGTTGTCGTATCTTCTTCCGTTGCTGGCCGCAGTTCGTTGACCATCGCGAGCTTGCAGCCATAGCCCCGAACGCCATCCGCGTCGGCACGGCCCAGCAGAGCGCCCCAGCGCGCGTCTGACGGCCTGGGACGGTCAGGCCACCATCGGCGGTGCTTCGCGTCTCAGGGGCTTGGTGCTGGGCGTGGCATGGCACATAGCCGATTTTTTACGGGACGTGGATGATTATCCGCGGGGACTTGGAGTGAATGGCCTCTTTTGGGTGGTGCTGCAACGGCGCCTATTGCATCGCCGAAAAACCAGCCATTTCCCTGTCAAGCGCTGCAATGACCCGCGATTGCCCCAGTGTATGGGCACACAAAAAAGCCGCAAACCCTTGTGGATTCGCGGCTTAGGTTCAGTCGGGGTGACTGGATTCGAACCAGCGACCTTTTGACCCCCAGTCAAACGCGCTAACCAGGCTGCGCTACACCCCGTTGCCCGGGCTCATCAAAGCGGTTTCGCTGCTCTTTCATCACTAGCGGGACCACCAGCTCCACTTTGATCAGCCGTGATTGTCACATTCTAAACGACTTCCGTCTGGACGTGCAAGACGGTAGATCCAAAGGACAAATACTTTCGATTCAGCCGACGTCGGCCAGATCGAGGGCTTGACCGTAACGGCGGATGGCCATGCGATGCAAGTGACGGAAATCGGTGTCGTTAAGTTGGGGGTTTTTCGCGACCAGTTGTTGAGCGTCTAGCCGGGCTTGTTCCAGGAGTTGGCCATCGCGGGTCAAGTCGGCGATGCGCAGCGGGGGCAGACCGTGCTGCCGCGTTCCAAAGAGGTCGCCGGGGCCGCGCATTTGGAAATCGAGTTCCGCCAGTTCGAAACCGTCGCTGGATCGCTGGAGAGCTTCCAGACGCTTGCGGGACTCTTCGGAGTCGGCGTTGGCAAAAACGCAAAGATATCCGGGGTGAACGCCTCGACTGATCCGGCCTCGCAGTTGATGCAGTTGGGCCAATCCGAAACGTTCGCCGCTTTCGATGGTCATCAGCGTGGCATTGGGGACATCGATTCCCACTTCGATCACGCTGGTCGCGACCAATACCTGGACCGTGCCCTCGCGAAACGACGCCATGATCGATTCGCGCTCGGCGGACGACATTCGGCCGTGGACCAATCCCAAGCGAAAATCCTTCAGCGGACCTTGCGTTAGCGTTTCGACCAGTTGTTGTGCGCTGGCCACCCCTTCGGCTTCGGTACTGTCGACAAGCGGCGCCACGACAAAGCCTTGCCGGCCTTCGTTCAGCTTTTTGCGAAAGAATTCCCACCAGGCTTCGCGACGTGACGCTTCGCCCAGGTAGGTATAAAGGTCAGCTCGACCCGGCGGCTTGGTGCGCAGCGTGGACACGTCCAGATCTCCGAACACGGTCATCGCCACGGTCCTCGGGATAGGCGTCGCCGTCATAACCAGATAGTGGGGGTCGAGTTCAGCACGCCGCAAAGCGGCCCTTTGTCGGACTCCGAAGCGGTGCTGTTCGTCGATGACGACCAGACCCAGGCGATGAAACGACAATCCTTCGCTCAGCAGGGCGTGAGTGCCAACGATCAGATCGATTTGGCCTGCGGCGATGGCTTCTTCTGCTTGTCGTCGCGTGGCGGCGTTCAACCCGCCGGTCAGCAGTTCGATTCGCACGCGGCTGGCGTGCAGGTCCCGGGCCAAGGTCCGCGCGTGTTGGCGCGCCAGCAGCTCGGTGGGGGCCATCAACGCGGCTTGGTACCCATGCGCGACGGCCAACAGCATCGCGTATTCGGCCACCACCGTTTTTCCGCTGCCCACGTCGCCGTGCAACAGACGGTTCATGGGAGTGGATCGCATCAAGTCTGTTGCGATTTCGTCGATTGCTTGATCCTGATCCTCGGTCAATGCGAAGGGAAACAGACGGCGGATGCGAGCGTCGATCTTGGCCGACACGGGCAGCGAGGGCGCTTTGCTGCGCGAGTCCAACGTCTGGCGTCGCAGGGCCAACGCCAACTGCAGCACGAACAACTCCTGGTAGATAAACCGCCGTCGTGCTGCCTCCAGTTGTTGGGAACTCTCCGGCTCGTGGATCTGCTGCAAGGCTTGCCGAATCGTCATCAGATCATGTTCCTGCAGGTAAGCAGCCGGAAACACTTCCACCACCTGGTCGCCAAACTGCTGCAATGCGCCCTGCACCATGCGGCGCATCTGCGTTTGGTTCAAGCCTTCGGTCAACGGGTAGATCGGCAAGATCCGGCCGCTGATGGACTCGTCATCCTCGACGGTTTCCAAGCGGGGATGCGCCATTTCCCAGCGAAAGCCGCGAAAGCGAGGTTCGCCGACCAGCAGCACCCGATCGCCGACGGCGATGCGGTCTTGAACCCAAGGCTGGTTGAACCAGATCGCTCGCAGGTACTGCTGATCCTGCTGGATCAGGGCGCCCAGGATGCAGCGGCCCGGTCCCGTGTTGCGCAGTTCGACCTCTCGCACGATACCCAACACGCTGGCCGTTTCATTTTCCTGTAACTGATCGATCGCCACCAAACGGCTGGCGTCGCGGTAATCGCGGGGAAAGTGGAACAGCATATCGGACGCGGTGCGCAGATTCAGCCGTTCCAGCAATTCGGCTCGTTGTGGCCCGATCCCTTTGACGTACTGGACGGGCGTGGTCAGACGGGGTTGTTTGGAACGATAAGCTTGATCGGACATCGGGCTTTGCTCGTAAGATTCGTCAAGCGGAAACCAGTCGCTCGGCGGACACGCTCGATGCATCCATCCGAGCCATGCGGGCATTGTACGCGATTTCCCGGGGCGGGTCAGACTGGGGCGTCTTCTATTTTTTTGCCGAGCGGCCTACAATCCGGGTTCATGATGGCCTTTGATCTCCAAGCTGCAAAGGAACGACTGATATGGGAATCCGGCTGGAAGTACTCGATTTCTTCGACTCGACAAATCGCTCCCTCGTGCATCGCATTCCGCCCGAGGGCTCGGCCGACATCAAATACGGCGCTCAATTGATCGTGCAGGAGAACCAGGAGGCCATTTTTTTCAGGGACGGCAAGGCCATGGACAGCTTCGGGCCGGGCCGATACACGTTGACCACCAACAATGTCCCGATCCTGACTCGGCTGCTGACCATCCCCTGGGAGCGTTCGCCTTTTCAGGCGCAGGTTTACTTCATCGGCAAGCAGACGTTTATTGACCACAAGTGGGGCACGCGGCAACCGATCACGGTTCGCGATCCGGATTTCGGCATCGTTCGACTGCGCAGTTTCGGGAAGTACTCGTTCCGAGTCGTCGACGGCCCGTTGTTGTTGAATACGCTGGTCGGAACGCAGGGCAAGTACACCACGGATCAGGTCGCTGACTTTCTTCGCGATTTGATCGTATCGCGACTGACCGATCTTTTGGGCACCGCCCGGATCGGCATGTTGGACTTGCCGGCAAAGTTCGACGAAATCGCTGCCGGCACGCGAGCCAAACTGGGCGATGACTTTGCGAAATACGGGTTGGAACTGGCTGACTTTTTCATCAATTCGATCACCCCGCCGGAGGAAGTGCAGAAGGCGATCGACGCTCGCAGCAGCATGGGCGCCATCGGGAATCTGCAGGCGTTCACCATGTACCAGGCAGCCAACAGCATGGCCAAGATGGCGGAGCAAGGCGGCGAAGGCACTGGTGGCGGGGCCATGGGTATGGGCATGGGCGCCGGGTTCGGCATGATGATGCCCGGCATGATCCAGCAGGCGATGAGCGGCGGAGGCCCGGCAGCGGCCGGCGGGACGCCCACCGCACCGCACGCAGCACCCGCAGCGGCCGGCATGGCGGCTGCAGGCGCGGCTCAACAAGGCGGCGGCTCCGGTGGCCTGGACTTCGCCGATCTGGCGCCCCAAACGTCCGATCCCCGACAGTTGGTGCGAAACGTGGTCCAAAGCGCCGGCTGGCAATTGACCGATTCGGGAGATGTGTGGAACGTCGTGGTCCCGATCGGCAGCCTGCGAAAACAAACCGTCCATATCGATTTCACGATCAAGGACGAGGAAGGCCACGATGTCATCGGTTACTGGTCGATCTGCGGACCTGCCACCGAACGAAATGCCATGGCGCTGCTGCGGTATAATACGAAGATGGTCCATGGCGCGTTTGCGGTCCGAACGACCCCCAGCGGCGAAATGATCGTCGTCCAGGGCAATCAACTGGCCAGCACGGCTGATCCGCTGGAGGTCACCCGCGCGATCACGGCCATCGCCTGGCAAGCGGACCGGGTGGAAGAGAAGCTGGGTGGCGGAGACAACTATTGAGCCGGATCGAAGTTTCCCCACCGCAGGATGCGACCGAGCGACCGGCGATCACTTGGCGGCGAGCCCTGAACATCGCTTGCCGCACGCTGCATATCGGTGTGTCGGGCGTGCTGGTCGGAGGGCACGTTTTCGATGTCGATCCCGATCGCCTGATTTCTTGGCTGCATCTGACGATTGTCAGCGGGGTGGTGCTGGTCGTTTTGGAAGCCAACGGACGGTGGCGTTGGTTTCATGAAGGCCGAGGAATCTTCACGATGCTGAAGCTGCTGCTGATCGGTTTGATACCCTGGCTGTGGAGTCACCGCGCTTGGCTGCTGGCCGCGGTGATTGTGCTGGCGTCCGTCGGCTCGCACATGCCCGCCCGTTATCGTTATCGATCCTTTTGGACCGGCCAGATCGGTTGATCGGATCGACGTCATTCGCTGGCGTTTTCCGCTTTCCCGAATGCCGACCCGAATCGTCGTCGAAAACGGCGTGCGCGGTGCAGAGCGTACCAGCGTCGTTTGGCTTGGTCGCGACTATGACGTCGCTTGCGTTTTCCGTCCGGCATGGTGTCTCACTCCCGAATGGATACGATCGCTCTGTTTCAATATTATCGGTCGGCAAGCGAAGAAGCCTTTAGCGCTGTCATGAAAGGGAGCAGACCCCGTTTCGGACAGCGCCCGGGCGGAACCGTCCCCGGGCGGTTTCCGGCAGATCGCTGTTCAAATCAAGAACGTCGAATCTCCAGAAATGTACCACGCAATTTGGCTTATTTTTCCGATTTGTAAGGATCTTTGCATGCGATCCCATAGTTTTTGTTGGCAGACTTGCGGGTATAATGAAACGGGGATGGGAACAGCCTTCGGATGCTGGCCGGAGCTGAATGGCGAACGGTCTGCAACGCCGCATTGGGCAGAACAATGCGTTGCCGATAATGGGGGGGGATTCATGCTGGTTTTTTGGAGTAGCCACGGTCGCCAGACCGTGCGAGTGTTGCAAGGAATACAAAGGCGTCCGGACTCTGGCGAGTTCGGCTAGATTGCGGGATAACCGGAGCAAGATGATGGGTATCTTTCATGAATGCTGCTGATAGGTTCGATCGGGTCGCCTACCGTTGTGGCGGCGTCTTTCGACAGCGGTATCTTCGGTACGGGCTGGTGTTTTGGCTCGTTTCCAGCTTTGGCTGCTTGATGGGGGCGACCAGCCAGGCGGTGGCGTCGAACGGTCCGCAAGGCGAGCCGTCGGAGATGCCGCCCATCGGTCTAATTCGTGTTTCCCTGCCGATCTCCGGGAACGTTGATCGGCAGATCCAGGCCAGTGTCGAAGAGTTGTTGGCTCGGTGGCAACGTGACCGGTCGGGACAAGTCCGTCCGATTTTGGTGTTGGAGTTTCGTGGGTCGGAAGAAGCGGTTGCGGCGACCAGCCAATTCGAGCGTGCCCTGTCTCTGGCTCGTTTTTTGTCTGGGGAACGGCTGGCTCAGGTCCGCACAATCGCCTATTTGAACGGTCCGATTCGCGGCCATGCGGTTCTGCCCGTTTTGGCCTGCGAAGAAATCATGGCGCATCCGGATTCTCGGTTGGGCCGTGCGGGCGAGACCGAGCCTTTCATCGATGATACGCTCCGCAGCGTCTACCGCGAGATTTCAGGCCGTCGCGGCGGCATTCCCGCACCCGTTGTTTTGGGGATGCTGGACGCTAGTTTGGTCGTCTACCGTTTGCGAGTTTTGGGTGGTGTCACTTATGCGTTGGAAGATCAGGTCGACGAGGTAAAGCAACAGGAGACGGTCAGCGAAGTCGACCGAATCGTGCCCCCGGGTGAAATGGCTGAATTCAGCGGTAGCCAGCTTCGAATGAAATTCGGCTTTGCCAGCCACCTGGTACGCGACCGCGCTCAATTGGCCGCTGCATTGAGGGTTGTCCCACAAGCCCTGATCGAAGATCCGACCTTAGGCCAAGGACGCCGGCCTTTGCGAGTGGATGTGACGGGTAGAATCCAGGCCGAAACAATCAGTTGGCTGGAGCGGAGTCTGCGAGACGAGATCCAGAGTCAGGCAGCCAACTTCGTCTGTGTGGTGATCGACAGTCCCGGCGGCTCGCCCGCCGACAGCCTGCGTTTGGCCGCGTACCTGGCCAGTCTGGATTCCGGCAAGATCCGGACGGTAGCGTTCGTGGCCAACCAAGCCCGGGCCGATGCTGCCTTGATCGCTTTGGCGTGTGACGAATTGGTCATGAGCGATCGCGCCGTGCTCGGTGGGCCGGGGGCATCTCGCATCCCGACTGGGCAATTGGCAGATATTCAGATCCCCGTTCAACAAATTGCCGAGAACAAACAGCGAAGTTGGTCGCTGATGATGGCGATGATCGATCCCAATTTGGAGATCAAACGTTTCCGGCATCAGGAGTTGAGTTTTTATCGATATTTCAGCGAGCAGGAACACGCCGAACAGACGGACGAGGGTCGATGGCAGGCCGAGGGCGTATTGCCCACCGCCAACGGACTGCGAGGGCATGCGGCGGCCGAAGCCGGACTGACGGTGGCCATGGCGGAAACGTTCAACGATTTCGCCAATTTTTATCAGTTGGAATCGCAATTGACGGCCGTGCGCCCCAATTGGGCTCATCGTGTCATCGAGTTTCTCGCGGCGCCCGAGGTGGCCGGCGCCTTGCTGTTTATCGGTTGGTTCGCGTTGATGTTCGAATTGATGTCCCCCGGCGTAGGCGTGCCGGGTTTTCTGGCTTCTGTCTGTTTCCTGCTGTTCTTTTGGTCCAGTATCCTGCACGGCACGGCCGGTTGGCTGGAGGTCCTGCTGTTCGTCGCCGGGGTCGTGTTTATTTTGATCGAGATTTTTGTGCTGCCGGGATTCGGTGCCTTTGGCATCGGCGGTGGATTGCTGGTCGTCTCATCGTTGGTTTTGGCAAGTCAAACCTTCGTTTGGCCTCAAAATCCCTACGAATGGAGCAAAGTGCCGGATTCCTTATTAGTCGTCGCGGCCTCGGGCGCCGGAATTCTGGCGTCGTTGGTCTTTGCAAAGCAAGTTTTGACGCGTGCGCCCGTGTTCCGACGCGTTGCGCTGGCAACGCCCGACGAGGCTCAATTGGAACAGATGCGGTATCAGGAATCGCTGGTCCATTTCGAACACTTGTTGGGAAAGCGAGGTGTCACGACCACCCCCTTGCTGCCAGCGGGTAAGGCGCAATTCGGCGACGAGATCGTCGATGTGATCAGCGATGGAGAATTGGTGCCGGTCGGAACCGCGATCGCGGTCTCCGAAGTGCATGGAAACGAGGTTGTCGTTCGGACCATTTAGGGTGATGGCGATGGTGCCTTTTTCGCAAGCCGATGGTGACGAGGTGCTTCAATGATCGATGCATTTTTCTGGGCGGGAATCCTAATCATCGTGGCGATTGGGCTGCTGGCGTTGGAATTGGTCATCCCGTCGGGCGGGGTGCTGAGCGCCCTTGCGTTTTTGGCGCTGATCGGTTCGATCGTGGCGGCGTTTTCCGGCGGTTTTGTACCGGGCATGACCGTACTGATGGCGAACGTGATCCTGATCCCCCTGTTGATCGTCGTGGCGGTGAAATGGTGGCCCTACACACCCATAGGAAGGATGGTTGTATTGCATACCCCCGACAGCGAAGAGGAAGTGCTGCCCGACACACCCGCTTTTCGTGAGTTGCAAGAACTGGTGGGCCGGCGTGGGGTGGCCAAGACGAAAATGCTGCCCAGCGGTGCGGTGGTGATCGATGGTCGAACGTATGATGCGGTGGCCGATGGAGTGGCCATTGACAATGGCCAACCGATCCGTGTCAAGGCGATACGAACCAACCGGATCATCGTCACGCCGGTCGCTGCCGATGCTCCCGTCCTGTCGGCAGGCACGGACGAGCTGGATCGCCCCGCGGAGGAATTCGGACTTGGATCTCTGGATGATCCGTTTATTTGAGCGGTCCGGGGGCCGTGAAGTCGCGTAACGACGATTGAATGCGAGAAACAATACCTGGACCGGCAAATCAATTGTATTGTCGCCTTTCGCGGAGGGGATCAGAATTGTCGGCTTTCTTTCCGGAAATCGATTGCAAAGCGATCGACCAGCAGTTAAAAAAGAAGGTGATTGGTAGAGATTGCTTGTCGCATCGACCGCGTTACGCGGCATTGGGGGTTGCGTCATTTTCTTTCGAGAGGTGGAGACCATGCTTCTATTTGCCCAGGGTGACCCTGATCCTCGCATGATGATCGTGATTGTGTTCGTGGTGCTGATCGTGATGGTGATCGGCGTCGTGTTCACCGTGATGGGGCGTTACTTTCGATTGTGGATTCAGTCGTTTTTGACCAACGCGGGGATCACGATCTGGGATCTTCTCGGGATGACCTTCCGCAAGGTGAATCCAGCGGTGATCGTCCGCAGCAAGATCATGGCGGTCCAAGCCGGAATCACCGATGAATCGGGCGTCACCAGCAAAGCGCTGGAGGCCCATTATCTGGCGGGCGGCAACGTGCCGTTGATCATTCGCGCGTTGATCGCTGCCCAGAAGGCCAAGACGATCCAATTAAGTTTTCGGGAAGCGACCGCGATCGATCTGGCGGGCCGCAACGTGCTGGAGGCCGTCCAGACCAGTGTCTATCCGAAAGTGATCGATTGTCCCGGAAGATCCTCGGGCAAATCCTCGTTGGACGCGGTCGCCAAGGATGGGATTCAATTGAAAGTCAAGGCTCGGGTGACGGTTCGCGCGAACCTGCAGCAGTTGATCGGCGGTGCGACCGAAGAGACCATCACGGCTCGCGTGGGCGAAGGCATCGTCAGCGCGATCGGTTCGGCGGATACGCATGCGATGGTGCTCGAAAACCCGGACATGATTTCACGAGCCGTGCTGGAGCGGAAACTGGATTCGCAGACTGCGTTCAAGATCGTATCGATCGATATCGCGGACATCGATGTCGGTGACAACATCGGGGCCAGACTCCAGGCAGACCAGGCCGAAGCCGATACTCGCGTCGCTCGGGCTCGAGCCGAGGGTCGCCGAGCGATGGCGGTGGCTCACGAGCAGGCGAAGATCGCCAGCATCGAAGAAAGTCGAGCGAAGTTGGTGGAGGCCGAAGCCGAAGTGCCAAAGGCGATCGCCGATGCGTTTCATAACGGCAAACTGGGGATCATGGATTATTACAAACTGCGGAACATCCAAGCCGATACGGACATGCGGTCGGCTATTGCCCAGACCTCGTCGTCAAGACCCAATAAAGGTTGATCATGCTCAAGGAACTGGAGAACCTGCTCGCAGAAATCGCTCGGCAACAGGGCGTCGATATTGGGCCACGCAAAAAGCCGCAACGGGGTGGACGAGCGGCTGTGCGGGCCGAACCCGATTTGGTGGACGCCGAGATTATCGAAGCCGAACCGATCCGCAAGGACACTAGGCGACGCGCAGCTTCCAGCAGCGCCAGCGTCCACGATATCGTCCATGGTCGATCCGCGAGGGATCAGCAGGAACCACCCGAGGATCGCAGTGATCTGCACGTGCATGAACGGTTCGACGAACGGACAAGCCACATCGGGGATTGCGCGTACGATCGGGATGCGGACGAAGGTTCGCCGGATGCGGCCAACTGGGTCGCTGCCATCTTTCGCGATCCGCAGAAGACTCGCGAAGCCATCATTCTGCGCGAGATTCTGACCCGTCCCACCGACCGTTGGTAACGGAAGAGTGTTTCGAGCATTGCCAGGGGTAAGGATGATGGAGATCGTCTCAGTGGAACCCGGTCGAACTCGCATCGGCTGGATCGGCACCGGCGTGATGGGATGCAGCATGTGCGGGCATCTGATCGACCGCGGTTTCGCTTGCGTGGTCCACAATCGGACGAAACAGAAGGCCCAGCCGCTGCTGGATCAAGGAGCAGGTTGGGCCGACAGCCCCAAGCAGGTCGCCCAACAATGCGATGTGATCTTTTCGATCGTCGGCTTTCCCGACGACGTGCGGCAAGTGGTGTTGGGCCGGGAAGGCAGCTTGGCCGGTTCCAAGCCCGGGAACATCCTGGTGGACATGACCACCAGCGAGCCTACATTGGCCGTGGAAATCGCCGCAGCGGCCCAGCAGCAAGGTGTGTGGAGCGTCGATGCGCCTGTGTCAGGAGGCGACATCGGGGCGCGGGAAGCGCGGCTGTCCGTCATGGTGGGCGGCCAACCGGCGGCCGTCGAGGCCCTGAAACCCTGTTGGAATGCGATGGGAAAGACCGTCGTGCACCAGGGCGGTCCGGGCGCTGGCCAGCACACGAAGATGGTCAATCAGATCCTGATCGCCACCAACATGATCGGCGTCTGCGAGTCCCTCTTGTATGCGCATCGAGCGGGGTTGGATTTGAAAACGGTCATGCAATCGGTCGCATCGGGTGCCGCCGGCAGTTGGTCCTTATCCAATCTGGGCCCACGAATCATTCAAAATAACTTCGATCCGGGCTTTTTCGTGGAACATTTTCTGAAGGACATGCGGATTGCGTTGGACGAGGCTGATCGCATGGGTTTGGCGCTGCCCGGGCTGGCACTGGCCAAGCAATTGTACCAGGCACTACAGGCTCAAGGTCACGGTCGCAAGGGAACCCACGCACTGCAGTTGGCACTGGCCGCTCTGTCGGGTTTGGATTGGCAAGAGCGAGCCGATTCTTGACTCGATGACCAACGCCGCGTCGTCCAATACTGGTCGAAACTAGCGTTGCTTGGTAATCTTCCCGTCGTTGCTCCAGCGGGCTGATCGAGATCATCACGACGGTTACCCCATCCTCCAGTCCGAACGATTCACTGGTCAACGCCAAAGTGAAAACCTGATTGGGTTGAACCAAGGCTTATTTCGGGCCGATGTACCCCGTCGATATGGCCACGTCGTCATACCAAACGGTATTGTCTCGGGTGGCGCGATGCACATACAATCCGATCCCGAAGCGTTTTAGTTTCACGTCTTCGGCGCTTCGCCAGCGGATGCCCTGATAATGGATGTACAATCGGCCATCGATCCAGGCGGCCATCTCGCCATCGGCTTGGCCCGGTTGGTTGGTTTGGATCATGTGTTCCAGACAGTACCATCGATCCCGCTGCAGCACGATCCGTTGATCTGGTGCGGGTCCCAGCATATTGCCCCAATAATTGCCGTCCCGGTCGCGTTTCATATCCATCCAGTAGGTATACAGAAACATGTAACCGGGCGCTTCGTACCGCCCCCAGTCGCGCCACGGTTCCAAGGCGCTCCTGAAATGATCATCCCCCGTCGGACGGCGGCCTGCGGTACCCATGGCTCGCCAGCGATCCGCCCCCGCCACACCGGTCAGTCCGCCACCGACGTGATGCAAGGGACCTTGATCGTAATCCGTCGCAAAACGCAGGTAGCGGCGAAAATACAACCGATCGTAACCTTCGGCGCCCAGCCAGGCTGTCGCACCGACGCCCGATTCACGGCCACCTCGTGCTACGGCAGTAAACTGGATCGCCCCGTCACCCGAGTGGGCCAGTTGCGGATCGGAGACGATCTGGACATTACCCTCTCGCAGTCCGCGAATCTCGAAGTAATTTTTGAGCGACTGTTCCGATTCGAATCCATCCTCGAAAATCACTTGGCCCGGTTGTTCGAGCGCGGCCAACGCCGCAGGATCGGCCAACGTCCGGTCGGTGACCAATTGCGGCCAAAACGGAGGATCTGTTTGCGCGGTGGCCATCGTGGCGAATAAACACAAGCTGGCGGCCATCCCTGCCGCTTGTTTTCGGATTGGACGATCGGAAATCATCGGGACCTTACTCCGGTTTGGCCAAAATTGGTGGCGGACCACTGGGGCTTGAACTTGAATCACCCGCACCGTTCAACGCGTTGGGA
>SKKK01000398.1 GCA_007121535.1 Planctomycetaceae bacterium
AAACGCCCGCGCAGCACGTCCACCCGCTGCTGGTCGCTGGCCAGATCGTCGATCCAAGCCTGAGTCACTTCGATCGTCTGCCCGTCCGCCGATTTGGGCGGATAGGCCACCAACCACCGCCGGACGACATCCTCGGCCGACCACCCGTTTGCGGCATCCGGCTCCAACCGCACCAGGACGTGCAGATGGTTGTCCATGACTGCGAAACCACAGACACTCGCGGCGAAGCACTCGGAAAGCGTCTGCAAGCGATCTTCGATCCACTGCTTGCGGTGTTCAAATCCCTCCCCGCACAAAAACGCCCGACGCACGCAGCGGGAAATACAGTGGTAGTAGCGAGTTACATTCACATCCACGATTTGACTTCGAGCCGCTGTCATCGCAAACCCCCTCCTTTGAAAAATCATGACCAGCTTCATGATACCTGCCACCACACCAACTTGCAAGCACATAATGCCTGTCCTTTTCGTTCATGATACCTGCCACCACACCAACTTGCAAGCACATAATGCCTGTCCTTTTCGTTCATCAATTGCGACAACGTGACCCTCGATCGCAACACGGTTCATGAATTCGGTGGCTCGACTTATTTAAGCACGGACAACGTTTCCTCCATTACAGGCGAGAATACGTTCTTCACAGATCCTGACCCAGATCCCGATGCTTTCCCTGAACCAGAAGCAGCATAGGTTACCGACAGACCATTGCCACCCCTCACCCTGCAGCCTGTCGAGCCACCATCGCAGCCTGTCGTTTGGCGACCGTTGCCGCCTCAGCTTCCAGGGCACGACTGACCATACTGACTGAGTTGCCAGTGAGCGGTGGGCGGTGGACAGTGCGCAGTGGGGAGTCCGGGCAGCGGACGCGGGCAACGAAAACGAAAAACGAAAAGGACAGGCATGTTTTGATTGGCCCGAAGTGGCGGTGTGCAGAAAGTGCTTGCCTAGAATGTTCGTCATAGGGGTCAGACCTCGTTTTTCGTTTTCGTCAAACGTTGTTCGATTGCGTCGATTACTCGGTGCAAACGGCTGGATTTGGCGAACGCCCGTTCAGCGAGACGCACCAAGGTGCTAACGCTACAGGGTGAAGTTCAACCGTAACAACTCAGACGATTTCCTCAACGTGGCGATTGTGCAACAACGTGTCATGTGTCACTCGCGTCGCCGCGCTTGAATCGTGGGCGGCGAGACCCCGTAATACACGGCCAACCCGGTGATAACCGTTTTCGTCGAAACGCTCGACAACCCGCTGGCCGGCGAGTTGGCCAGCAGGAAAACGAAAAACGAGGTCTGACCCCAGGACGGGTTCGCGTGGAGCGGAAAAATCGGCGGCTAGCGCCGCGCCGCTCGCGTAATCTCCGACGGTTATCTCTTTGCCGCTTACCTATTCTTCCCCGAAGGGGTCTTCCAGCAGTTGGCTGAAGACTTCGTCATGAAGGGCTGCATCGTCGTTCGTACGTGAACGAGGCACCCAGGCGGGTACGGCGGCGGCGTCGGTTCGCAGATGATCGGCCTGGATCAACCCGTTTTGCGATGCCAGACGCGGCGATGCCGTTGCCGGAACCACCCGGGCCGGCGTCGCCGGCTCGGGCGAACGAGCAGCACCCGTTGTGCCCAAGTCGTGGAAGAACAGGTCCGCCGGAATCGAATCCGCCGCCGCTTCAGCCGCCAACGCCTGCGCCTGCGCTTCGGCCAACACCTGCTCGCCTTGCACCAACGAGGCGTGCCAATCGGTCGGCAGCCGGCGAGTGCCCACGCCCAGCACCTCGGTCATCAGGTCGTCCGGATGCTCGTCGACTTCCAAGTCCGGCAGGCCCAGCGTGTGGCCCAGTTCGTGCATCACCACCGTCAGCAAGTCCACTCGCCCGGCCGCCGGGCTGTTCGCACCGGCTACCAAGCGACCCGCGTCCCAAACAAAGTCGCTATCGTCCCAAGGCGCGGGGTCGATGAACCAGCCGTAGCCGGCCCCGTTGTCGTCGATCTGGATGTGGCCCGGGCTGGCCAAGCCCAGATAGCCTTGAGCGTCCAGGTCGGTGATCGTGAACTGCACCGAGTCCAGCAAGGCCACGTGCTGGGCACCCAGGCCTGTGGCCGACCAACGGACGATCGCCTGGTCCACAATCGGAGCCAACTGATCGGCCGTCAACACCTCGGCGACGCCCGACTCGATCAAAGCCCCACCCTCGATCATCAGGGGAGCAGGACCCGGATCGCTTCCATCCTCCCAAACCTCCAACCCGTTCATGATCCAAAAAGCGTTGCCGCCCGTGTTCAGGATATTGATCTCAAGGATTCCCGACGCGTCCGCGTTGACCGTGAACGTGCCCACAAAAAACTCGTTGGCCGCCGTGTTGATAACCGACACGCTTTCCGGGGGGTCGAACGTGACTAGGTTGCCGTCGGCACGTACCTCGATATTGTCCCGCGCCGCGTTGCGGTCGCCGAAGTAGACTCGCACGCCGTAGTCGATATTCGGGTTGACCTGGACCGAGAAGGTCCTGGAACCCGATGAGCCCAGCGTTCCCCAGTGCCCGTCGCGGAACAGGGGCACGGTCGTCTTGCTGTAGCCGGTTACCCCTCGCTGGACCTCGCCGGCGGCGGCATCCCAGCCGTAACCCACCGTCGGGCTGTACAACTGGTTGCCGCGGACACCGATGAAATCGGTCGCCGTGTCGTTGGCCGAGCCGTCGAAATCGAACCGGCGGACGTCGGCCAGGACGTGGTCGACGGTGGTCTCGAACCGGCTCGCCCCGTTGACCTGTTCCGCTTGCACCTGTGCGGTGCCGCCGGCCCACGAGCTGCGGACCGTGAAGCTCAGCTCGCCGCCGGCGTCGACGATCACCTGCGTGCCCGTGTAGCGGGTGTCGGCGTCGCCAGTCACAATGCTGCCCAGCGTGGTGCTGACCGTGTAGATATCGCCCGCGGTCAAGCCGGTCACGGTGAAGTCTTCTTCCGACACACCGTCGGCGGTTTGGGAGGTGGGCGCCGTCGTGAACCCGACGGGCGTCACCACCGGCCGCACCTCGATGGCGTTGACCATCCAGTGCGGATTGCCGCCGGTCGTGGTGAACTGGAGCTGGATCTCGCCGCCGTCGGGCGAGACGCCGAACGTGCGGTGGACGTACTGGCCGGCGGCCGTGGAGATGCCCGTCACGCCGGTCCCTGTTCCCTTGACGACAATCACGTCCATGAAATCCCGCGCCGAGGTATCGCCCATGGTGACGGTCACTTCGTAGTCGCCGTCCGGCAGATCGATCTGGAAGGTCCGCGCGCCCGCCCCGCCGGTGCCCCAGTGGCTGTCTTGCAACAGGGCCGACTGCGTGGTGCCGCTGAGCGTCCCGCGGTTCACGCCGCCGGGCGCGGTCAGCCAGCCGTAGCCCAACGAGGGCTCGTACAGCGTCGAGGGAAGCACCGCCGTATAGTCGGTCTGCGTGGGCGAGACGCCGTGGTTCATGTCGAAGCGCAGCGCGGTCTGGCCGATGTAGGTTTGCGAACCGCTGGCGTTCGCCAGCCCCGCCACGTGCTCGGCCGAGACGGTCACGACACCAGCCCCCGAAGGCCGCTGGAGTTGGATGTCCAGCGCGCCTCCCGCCACCAGCACCTGGATGCCCGCATAGCGGCTGTCGGCGTCGGCGTTTACGATCGTGCCCGCCGTGGTCGTCACCGTGTACAACCCGTCCGGCAACCCGGTCTGACTGAACGTATCGATGGTCGTACCGTCGGCTGGCTGGTCGCCGACCAGCCCCGTCTCCAGCGTGAAGCTCGCCACCACCGGCCGCACCTCGATGGCGTTGACCATCCAGTAGGGATTGCCGCCGGTCGTGGTGAACTGGAGCTGGATCTGGCCGTCGTCGGGCGAGACGGCGAACGTGCGGTGGACGTACTGGCCGGCGGCCGTGGAGATGCCCGTCACGCCGGTCCCTGTTCCCTTGACGACAATCACGTCCATGAAATCCCGCGCCACCGTATCGCCCATGGTGACGGTCACCTCATAGTTGCCGTCCGGCAGGTCGATCTGGAACGTCCGCGCGCCCGTGCCCCAGTGGCTGTCTTGCAGCAGGTCGGAATAGTCGGTGCCGCTGAGCGTCCCACGGTTGACGCTGCCGCCGGGGGCGGTGATCCAGCCGTAGCCCAACGTGTCGCTGTACGTCGTGTCGGGCAGCACGGCGACATACCCGGTGGGCTCGGACGGCGAGGCCACCGGCTCCTGCGTTGGCGAACCGGGATGGTTCATGTCGAAGCGCCAGACCGGAAGTCCCGCGTATCCCAGGAACGTAGCGTCCTGGATCGAACCCTCCGCCGAGCCGTCCACGGCCACCGCGCGCAACTGCGGCACGCCGCCGACGGTGGGCCGGAGCAGATCGAACGCGAATGCGCCTCCCGCTGCCACCAGCACCTGGGTGCCGGCGTACTGCGTGGTGGCGTCGGTCAGGATCGTGCCCATCGTGCTGGTGATCGTCAGCAGTGTACCTTCCAAAGCGGTGGGAGCGGTACCCGTGATCGTATCGACGGTTACTCCGTCGGCAGCCAGCGCGCCGTGGGTGCCGATGAATGCAATCTGATCCAACACCCCGGCCGCCAACCGGATCTCCATTCCGTTGACCATCCAGTAGGGGTTGCCGCCCAGAGTGTCGAACTCCAGCCGTAACCGATTGTTGCTGACCGTCGCCTGGAGGTCGACATGCCGGTACTCGCCGGCCGCCGTATCGACAACGTCCAGGACGACGCCCGTATCGGCGTTGCGGATCTGCACCTGGTCGCGGGCCACCGTATCGCCCAGCGTGATGTTGACGAAGTAGGTACCATTGGCCAAGTCCGTGCGGAAGACCCGCTGACCGCTGCCGCCCGTACCCCAATGGGCATCACGGCGCAGATCGGGTCGAGCGCCGCTGATCGGCCCGCGGTCGACCGAGCCGACCGCCTGCTCCCAGCCGTAGCCGCGATCCGCGGTGTAGGTGTCGCCCGCCAGCACGCCGATATACCCGCCCGACTCCTGCACGCCCGGATCGATCGGAAAAGCGTTGATCGGCGCCTGGGTGGGTGAAACGCCCTGGTTGAAATCGAAGCGGCGGATGGTGGGCAGCGAGTAGTCGATCGTGGCGATCCCCGTCTTGGCGCCCGTTACTTCACTGAACGTCAATACTGCCAGGCCTCCGCCGCTGGGATGGCGGATCGTGAATTCGAAATTGCCGTCCCCGTCGGCCTGTACCTGAAGCCCGTCGACGTGGGGATCGGCGTCGGGCGTGATGATCGTGCCCAGCGTCGTGGTCACGGTGACCAGCGCGTCGGAGCTGGCCAATACGCCGGTATAGATGGTCTCCGTCGCTCCGTCCGCCACGGCGACTTGCGGGGCAATACCCATGTTCAGGATCTCACCCGGACGCACCTCGATGGCGTTGACCATCCAATACGGATTGCCGCCCTGGTTGCTGAACTCCAGTTGGATCCGGCCCGCCCCGTTGTCCGGCCACGCCTTGACCGCGAAGTTCAGCTCCCGCACCTGCCCGACAACCGTGTCTACGTTGTCCAACAGGATCTGACCCGTATCGACATTGCGGACTCGCATCTGGTCGCGGGCGGCACTCAGATCGCCCATCTTGACCGATACCAGGTACCAGCCGGTGTCCTGCACGTCGACGCGGAACGTCCGCGGATCGCTGCCCCAGTGGGCATCGCGGATCAGGTCCGAGAACGTCGAGCCGACCGCAGGCCGTTCGATACCACCAGCCCCGGTCGTGACCCAACCGTATCCGGTCCCGCTGTCGTACAAATCGCTCGGCAACACCGGAGTGTAATCGGTCTGCGTCTGCGAGACCGCTGTGGAATTCATGTCGAATCGGAACGTGTCCACTCCGATCGGCTCCAAGGGCACGCTCTCGATGTCCAGGAACCGCACCGGCTTGAAAGCATCGGGGTCCCCGCCGGCCGTGTGGATCTCGTTCACCACGATCGTGAAGAAGTTGCCCATCGGATCGAAGTCCAGTATATCGCCCGGGTTGGGGTTGTTCGGATCGGGTCCCGGCACGTCGCCCGGGCCGAGTCCGAACGAAGGGCTTCCGCCGTCGATCGTGATCTCGGCGGTTTGCGACGGTTGTACCTCGAACAGGTCGGCCCCGTCGCCGCCGTTGACCGTCAGGAAGTTCAGCGTCTGGGTGTAGTTGACCGTTTCGCTGGGGCTGTCGAGTTGCACAAACCCGCCGGTCTGCGGATCGGTCCCGTTAGGCACATTGTTATGGACCGTAAACGTCTCGTCAGCGTCGGTGCCGTGGATGATGGCCGTGTCGCCGCCCGTGCTGCCGCTGTCTTCGATACTCACGGCATCCGCGCCGCCGTTGAGCCGTCCCAGCCACACGATATACGTATCATCGCCCTCGCCGCCGTCCAGCGTCATCCCGTCGGCCGAGTGTCCGACGCCCGGATTCACGATGATCCTATCGTCGCCGTCGCCCCCGGTGACGGTGATGTTGCCACTGGTACCGTCGGCATCCAGCGTCCCCAGCAGCGAAATCGTCGCCCCGGCGTTCCCCGCCCCGCCGATCAGATCGATTTCGTCGGCTGCCTGGACCGTGGAGGAATCTTCCAGGGTCAAATCATCTCCAGCTTTCAGCGTTACACTGCCACCCGTCGACATGACGGTCACTGTGGAAAGCACCGTCAAGCGATCATTTCCCGGCGTTGTGGAAACCTCGGCCGTCAACTCCACATCGCCGACCATCGTCACTTTCTGGGCCACCGTCAGCGGGCTCAGGGCCGTGATGATGGCGTTGCCGCCGCCGGTGATGCCGGTAACCGTCGTGTTGAAGGCCGTCACGCTGCCGATCGTCAGGTTGCCGATGTTGGTGACCTGGACATCGTGCCCCGTGCCGGAACCCGCCGTCGCCGCCAGCGTGCTGACCGTCGTTTCGATCGCATCGGACGCTCCGATCGCGGCTCCGGCGGTCATCGCCAACTGGCTGGCGATCACGCTTGCCGCCGCACCGCCGATCGCCCCGTCCGCTTGCAGCAGGACCGTGTCGTCTGCGGCGACCGAGCCCAATTCGATATTGCCCGCCGCGGTGGTCAAGCGAACGTCGCTGCCCGAACCACCGGCGCTCACGGTATTCACGGTCATGGTGCCACCGGCATCGACCTCGATCGTGCCGCCGTCCGCGACAACACTGGTCAACGTCACCGCGTCGAGTTCATCGATGATGATATCGCCGGTCGTCGACGTTGCGGTGATCGAGTTGGCAACGGTGGTCAATTCGATCCCTGTCGCGGCGCTGAGTGTCAGCACATCGCCGGTGACCGTCTGTACCATGAGCAGGGCCTCGTAAATCTTGCCCGCGCTGGCCGTCAGCGATACATCTGCCGCCACACCCGCGCCCGCCGTGATGGTGGTGACCACGATGTCCCCGGCCGTCGTCGAGATCGTGATATCGTTCGCATCGTCGTCGGTCTTTGACTCCACCAAGACCGCATTCACCGTGCCGCCAGCGGAAATCGTAATCGGGCCGTTGGCGCTGATGACGCTGGTCAAAGTCACGCCGTTGGCTTCGCGCAGCAGGATCGCCCCGGCCGCGGTCGTTTCGGCCGTGATGAAGTCGACGTCCGTATCCAGTTCGATCCCACCGCCGGCCGTCGCGTCCAGGCTGGAGGCGGTGATGTTCAGGTCGTCATCGTTGTCGTCCGTGATCGCCCCGTCAGCCTCGAGCTTCACTGTATTGTTGGGGGCGCTTACTTCGTCGACCGCGATCGCCCCGCCCGCCGAAACCGTGATCGGGCCGTCCTCCGTCGTGACGCTGGTCAACGTCACGTCGTAGGATTCTGTGATCGAGATCGCCCCCGCAGCGCTGACTCCGGCCGTGATGGTTGCCACGGTCGTATTCAAGTCCATCCCGGACACCGCATTGGCCGTCAGACCGCTGGCCGCCAGCGTGCCGCTACCGCTGATCTCGGCCGTGGTGGCATTCAACGCGGCGTTGCCGGTGGTGCTGACGTTAGCGCTCAGCACGATCGTGCCTGCGGTCACGTCCAGATCGCCGTCGCCGATATCCGTCGGATTGCTCTCGAAAGTTACCGTGTCGGTCGCCTTCGCGTCGACTGTCAAATCGGCGTCGAAAGCGCCATCCAATCCTTGAACGTTGATGGCGTCCGCACCCGCGGTCACGGTCGTATCGATAGTCAGCGAGCCCGTGGGATTGGCGAAACTGACGCTCTCGCCCAGTGTCGACACGATGTGCGAGTTACCGGCCGTGATGGTGTCGTTGGACAGCGTGATGGTCTCTTCGGCGCCCGTAAAAGTGAAAATGCGGTCAACAGCGACGATTGTATCGTCGATGGGCGCCAAGCCGGTGTAGGTGATGTTTGGCGTGGGACTGCCGTTGTAATGGATGAACCCGTCGCTGGCGTTGGTGAAGACGTGTTCGACGGTGGTCGCTTCGCCGTCAAGAATCTCGAGCGAGTCACCGCCGGCGCCGCCGTTGAAGAAGACACCACCGGACGGAGCGAACACGCCGGCGAAATCGTGAACGATCCGCAGCGTATCGTCACCGGCCAGGCCGTTAAAGGTTACGCTGTTCACATTCTCGAACTCGACGATCGGACCAATCACCTCGTTAAGCCCACCCTGGTCGACGATCAACTGGAAGGTACCGCTGTTGCTGCTGGTCGCGGTGATGATCAGCAGGTCGTCCTCGCCGGTGCCATCGATCAGAAAATCACCACTGACGGCCGTGTTCTCGAAATCAGTGTAGTTGATGTCGGCGTGGTTGTCGGTGGTGATTGTCGCGGGACCGAAATTGAAAGCATTCACGCCGTCAGAGACATAGATCAGCGTGTCGCCCTCTTCACCCGGATCCAGCGGCACACTGGGCGGCCCGCCGTCGAGGTTGATTTCCGTCGTCGGGTGCGGCGAAACAGTGACGGTGTCCTCGCCGTCCAGCGCGCTGACGTTCAGTGTCGTCACCCCGGAGAACCCGATCGCCTGGACGACCTTGTCGCCGCTGGCGGAGAATTCGCTGGTGGCCCCGTCGACGAAGACGCCATCATCGTCGTCCGTCGTTTCCCAGTTGACGGTGGCGACGTTGGAAATACTGCCGCCCCCGAGCAGGAATCCGGAAATCTCCAGATCCTTCAGCAACACGCTGTTGACGCCGACCGAGCTTTCCAGGATCAGGCCGATGCCGGTGCCAGAGTTCGTAATCGTGTTGCTTTCAATCGTGAGGCCCGTTAATAGGACGGTAGACTGACCAGCGTGGATACCGAACAGGTTGTTGTCCTTGATGGTGTTCTCGCTGATCGTGAAGCCTCCGGCTGCCAGCCGAATACCTCGGTCATTCTCGACGATCGTATTGCCGGAGATTTCATGAATAATCGTCCCACCGTGAATAGACCCTTGCGAAGAAATCCCCCGTTCGTTGTTGGTGATATAGTTTCCGCTGATGATGGAAGGAACACCAGAAGCATCGTAAGCGCCAGCAGAGCCGTCCACGTTGATTCCATGCCGATAGCCGCCGATGAAGTTATTTGCCAAGTGAACGTTCATCGGCTCCGGCGGCGCAGAAGTGTCTGCGATAGTGATGCCGGCGGACGTTCCCGACGTTGGAAAGGTGGCTTGGCCTTCGATGATGTTGTTCAGAATTCTCAGATCAAGACCGCCGCGCATGATAAAGCCGGTGACTGCCGCGCTCTGCACGGTAAATCCATCCACGGTAATCTCGTTGGCTCCCTGAGGCACACCGACCGAGAACTGGCCGACGACGATCGACTCGGCGCCCCGAGCCATCATGTGATTTGGGTTGGCGGAAATTCCTGCATTGGCGCCAAGCAGGCTCAACCCATCGGTACTCGGCGGCACGTTGACATTCTCGTTGTAGGTGCCCGCCGCGACGCTCACCGTCGCGCTGGCGGCCGCCAGGTCGACACCGTGCTGGATTCGCCCTGGTTCAGCGACGTTCGCCTCATCGGCGTCGCCGCTGATGGTCGTGACGGAGATCAACTGGTTCACGTTGGCCGTCTCGATGCCGGTGACGGTGACGGAATCCAAGTTGCCGCCACCGGTTGCGGTGATGGTGTTCGTGCCGGAGAAGGTGACAGCTTGGTCCGCGTTTGCGCCGGTGTCTTCGACAAGAATCGCAGTGATGTTGTCCAAGTCGTCGTAAACGTCGTCTCCACCGTCGCTGGTCCCGACCCGGATATTTCCGTCGTCATACGAGATGAAAGCGTGGTCATTCGCCTCACTCAAGGAGACCGTTAGCAATCCGCCATCGAAGTCAGCGGTGACCGCCAGCATCCGCCGGTCTTCCAACGGTTCGAGGAACAGTCTTCTTCCGTAGCTGCGGCTGCGCTGTTTCTTGGTTTGTTTCTTATCTCGCAAGGTCAAGTTCGTCTTCCGGCTAGTCATGTTGCAACCTCGTTTGGCTAATGGTCAGTGGTCAGTGGTCAGTGGTTAGTGGTCAGTGCGGGGCTCGTCGTTCTCTGTGGGTTACGAATCCTGGTTGCTGGTTTCCGCTTCCTTGTCGCTTGCGGCTTGGGCGTCCAGCCAATCGTCGCGATCCTGCGTCGAACGGAAGTCGAGCAGGGCGCATCGTGGCCGGTCTCCGACCGAGCCATCGGATTCGACCGAAGGTCTCTGATTTCGCGCGAAACGTTCGGGCGGTGGGGTTGCCGCAATGGTGGCCAAACGGCTGGAAGTGGGCTGTGAAGCCGATTGTGGGAGACCTTCGGTCGGGCGTTGCGGCGGGGTCGGAGACCCGCGCCGAACCTGAACTCGACGGCGTCGGAGACCCGCGCCAAACATCGGCTCAATCGTTGTCGTCATTGGTGATTCATCGGTGGTGGTTTGCGATCGACAGGTCCCGCCATCTTGCTCGCTACCGGGAGTTTCCGCGGCGGATTCCCGCCAGACCGTCAACTCCGTCATCTCTCCCACACCGCGCACGATGCCCCGGGCGGCACTTTACTCCGCTCGGCGAAAGCATCCCACGCCTGTCCAGACCGAACGCCTGTGATTTGTCCTTGACGCCTGTGATATGTCCTTGTCCCCTGCACCGACGAGCGAACGCCTGCGCCGGCCCAGTCCGCCTCGCTCGCACTGCCGTGCGGCGTTAAAAGGCGGGCCTCCGTTTGCGTCGCCATAGACAAGTCAAGTTCCAATTTAACGTCCGTTTTTGCGGATGCAAGCGATTTTTCCAAAAATTCTGATTTTTCCGGAAACTTTTCCCACAATGTACGTTGTGTGCCAAACAGGGGGGAATTGATCGAAGTCCGACAGTTATGTGGGATGTGGCGCCATTCGGCTCAGTTTGTCCTTCGCCGGTGCGTATCACCAGGGTTGTCCGTTCTTTTTTGTGCCGCAAATCGATACGTCCATCCCCATGGCTTCGGCCATGCAGGCTTTGGCCAACATGGCCTTGTCCGCCGCGTCAGCCGAATCGGCATATGCCACTTGGATATGATTGGCCTTGTGCCTTGCCATCATCTGGTCGCGCGATACGCCGTAGGTGACCGCGTGCATGATCGGCCAAGCCGGGGTGGTCGCCTGCCAACGGCGCTGGGTTTCTTCCGACGGCAAGGCGACGACACCGGCGCGTCCCAGGTCCATCTTCAGCCGATTCTTTTCGATGTAGATCCGCGACCAGACGATCTCGCCCGGCTTGGAGATCCCCTTCAGCGTGCCGCCGCCGTTGGGGAAGTACATGGCCGGTTGCCGCTCGCTGGACGCGCCTTTCCAGCCGCCAGTAAAGTGGGCGGGGGGCGCCGATCCGCTGATCAAAAACACCCAGACATAATCCTGGACCGTTCCCGATGCATCCCAATCGCCCCATCGCAGATCGTGCAACGTGTTCTCGACCGGTTGGCCCATGGCGCGGTGCAGCCGATACGTCATCAGACCGTCCAAACCGGCGCATTGGTCCACTTCGTTGAAATGCGGCAAGGGTTCGCCTTTGTACAATACCCGCTTGCCATCCCGGCTCTTGACCGGCGGCCGATCGCTGTTGTTCAAGGTCCCCTCGACCAGATCGCTGGCCGGCAGCAGATCCTTCAAACCTTGCTGGTACTGGATGCCGATCAGATCGCACCCGAAATCGTCGGCGATGCGGACGGCGGCGATATACATCTTGCATTGCGTCAGGATCTGCTGGTCGGTCAGATGCCGGTCATGATCGGGGCCGGTGACGAACTTCATCCCTTTGCGTTCCATCCATCGCCGCACCGCGACGGCCTGGTCGTCTGCGACTTGAGTCGTTTCGTAGTACAGCGCCGATTGGCTCAACCGTTCCTTGTAAACACCGACGGGGTTCAACAGCCCGTCCGGGATGATGGCGTTGAACATGCCCATGCAGCCTTCGTCGAACACACCCATGATCGCCTTTTCCCGGCGTAGCTG
>SKKK01000553.1 GCA_007121535.1 Planctomycetaceae bacterium
CCCATGTTGTACGTGCTGCGCCGCAACGAGGCCATTTTCCCCGGCTTGGAGTGGTTGGTGGGCGACGAGCTTTCTTCGGATTCGCTGAACATCGCCCGGGACCATCCGCATCGCATCCGGTACGTGGTCCACCCGAACATGGTGACGATCCCGGCCGTTGGATTTCAAACACCCGGCGGCGCGGTGGGCATGTACTGGGACCAACGTCAACATTGGGACGCCCAGCGCGATCGGCCAGCGGTCGTCTTCGCGTCGCCCGACCGTTTCGAAAACCAGCGGGCGCACCTGGTCGGGCTGTTCGTCCCTTCGGTCCCCGAATTCGTCGACATGAACCAGCGCACGGCCGCTCGAGCCTACCCCGTTCAGCCGCGAAGCCCGCTACGTCTGCAAGCCACCTTGTTCGCCGATTCGGCGACCGACTGTCCGTTGGCGGCCATCGACCTCTGGATGGCTCAACACGATTTGCCCGAGTTGCGTCCGTTGCCGCGAGGCACCTACGAGCGAGAGATCGAATTCTCCGTCCAGGCCTATCTGACCTCGTTATGGGACCCGGCCACTCAGCAGTGGTGGCTGACCAAGGGCAATCCCGTTCTGTCCACCCGAGGCCGCCCGCGCGGGTTCGTCGCCGATCTGATGCTGGGCGCCTTGATCACCGAAGACCGGATCTTGCGACGCCGCTTGACGGCCCGTGCGGAAGAGGTCCGCGCATTGCTGGGCGGCGAGCCGCGTTTGGACGCACAACGATTTCCCGCCCGAGCCGACTTGGCCTTCGCCGATCCGGCCGATGCCAACCGTTTGCTGATGACGCAAGACGACGACGGACTCTGGCGGTTCGACGCGGACCAGCAACCGCAGACGGGTCCCTTTGTCGGCAAGGACTACAGCGAATTGGGCCCCGACGGAGCGTTGGAGTCCGGCACGATCGCGCGCAATGCCTACCAGGTGCTGCATTACGCCCGTATCTCCGGCGACCGGAACGCCTATCAACGGGTGGTTCCCGCATTGCAACAGCTCCGACAATTCCGCGTCCCGCGAGCCGCTCAGGTTTGGGAGATCCCCGTCCACGCGCCCGACCTGTTGGCCGCTGCTGACAGCGTCGACGCGTTGCTGGAAGCTTACCGGATCAGTGACGAGCCACGATGGTTGCAAGCCGCCGTGACGTGGGCACGACGGGGGCTGCCCTTTATCTACCTGTGGGACGACCCCGACCAGCCGTTCCTGCAAGGCGCCAGCATCCCCGTATACGGCGCCACCTGGCACCAAGGATCATGGTTCGGTCGTCCGGTCCAATGGAACGGGTTGCGTTACGCCGTCGCCCTGATCAAGCTGTCACAGTACGACGACAGCTACCCCTGGCGCGACATCGCCGAACGCTTGATTCGCAGCGCGATTCACCAACAGGAACCCGACGGCGAAAACGTTGCGTTGTGGCCCGACTATATCGACGCGATCGACGGAGAGCGGTGCGAATGGGTCTTTGCTCCGCAACAGATCATCGAAGCCGTTTTGAAACTCACCGACCGCAACCCTCGACCGACCACGGTCAAAGTGGGCGAAGGCTCCCGGATCTCGGTCAGCACGGTCGGGACGATTCCACGAGCCACCCATCGAGGAACCGTGTTGTCCATGGAAGTCGAATACCCGCCCGGCGAACAGGGCATCGTCTTGATCGCCAATGTCAGCCGCCCCAGCGAAGTGTACATCGACGAATCCGCCTTGCGTGAGCGGATCGACATCGAACAGCGCGATGATCCCGGTTGGCGTTATGACGCCGGCAACGCCTATCTGACCGTACGAGTCAACCGAGACGGCCGATCGCGGGTGCGGGCGGACGGGTTGTACTACCGGTCGGTGCGGCGGCTTCCCTGGCGAGTCGAACAGATCGCGTTCGAATTCGACGACTCGTTGGACGGCTGGCTGCCCGGTAACGATATTTCCGAACTGCTGCCCTTGGAGGGCGGGTTGTTCGGCAGGATTTCGGGGCCCGATCCGTATCTGGTAAGACCGTTGGTACAGATTCAGGGCGACGAGGTGGCCGTCCTGAACCTGCGTATGCGGGTCACTGCGGGCAGCACCGGCCAGCTATTCTGGACCACCGAAGCCTCGCCGGATTTCGACGAGGAAAAATCCATTCGTTTCCAGATCATCCCGGACGGACGATATCACGAGTATCGTGTGCTGATGCAACAGCACGCTGCTTGGAAAGGCCAGACGATTACCCAACTGAGACTGGACCCTTCCGCCGGCGCTCGGTCCGGAGAATTCCAAATCGACTATCTCCGCGGCGACAAACCCTCGCCCATCGGCACGCAGTAGGAACGTCAACGAGTTATTTGATCGCACATGGCGTTCGCCACCGGTTGCTAAGCGAAAATCCGAGCCGCCAACCTTCCAAGCAAAGGCTACGCGCGGGCCGCTGGCGGCATGGCTTCAATCAATGCACGCAAGACTTTATTCACTGCCTCGGGCGTCGTGAATACCTTGGACACGTCAGGATCCAGAGCGACTACGACGCAGGACTGATCTACTTGCGACGCAAACCGATTCGGCTTTGCCTTGGAGTAATCGAACCGGTATTCGTCACGCAGTTCGTCGCTTGTCACACGCTTCGATTTACGGGCGGGTGCCTTCTTCATAGTCCTTTCGCTCCAGTCAACAGGGGCGCGGCCAACAAGGCTCGACTGCAGAACCGACCCGATCCACCGCTCGCATTCAACGGTCTGTTCGTGGGCTGCGTGCGTCGGCCGTCCGCAGATGCCCGAGCAGCAACCAACCACACATCAGTGATTCTACCGCGACGCGGCGACCGGGACAAGCAGTATTTCCGTGGACCTGGTCGGAAATCGCGTTGGTCCGGCAATCGCCGGTACGGGGGTGCCCACGGCTTGACTGCGGGAGTTTCACGGTCGTCGTTTGGACCACCCCCACTCCAGCAAAGAACGCAACGATCCCACGGACAAGCCGTAGGCATTTCCTCGGGATCCGAGGCAACCCGTCATGGTCGCGGCGGACCTCCGCGGTCGCAGCGATGATCAGTTCATCCATCGAGTCCGGCCCTCCACCGAGCTCGAGCTTCTCCTTTTGGCCAAGTGGACGCCGTCATTCGTCCTTCGTCGTACTCCGTCGACCGTCATTGGGCATCGGCGACCCGTTCATCATATGAGGGACAGGAAAACGGAAGGACAGAACGTACAAGACAGACGATGCTGCGGGACCAAAGCAAGTTGCTCGAAGCCGACGACGACGCCCATATTTCTGCCATCAATCTTTCTGCCAGATTCCAGCAGGCCCATGCCGCAATGCGGCACCCGACCTCGGCATCGATCCCGGACGAAACGTTCGCTGTGACTGTTCGTTCTGGTGACGGTTGGTGACTTGGTCGGCCCCGACCACCAGCCCGA
>SKKK01000679.1 GCA_007121535.1 Planctomycetaceae bacterium
AGCTTCGCTTGGGAAATCTGGCCACCCAAGCAGAAATCGGTCAAGCCTTCGGGCATTCCGTGGCAACTCAGCGCCGCTGGGAAACACGCTTTCTCGCGGAAGGCTTGGAAGGTCTGCAGCGGGGCAAATCCACAGGCCGGCCGTCTTCGCTTCCGAAGGCAGTGGATGGCGTGTTAAAGGAAATGGTTTGAAGAAGGTGTCTCGCAGCGCGAGATGGCCAGACGGTCGAAAGAGCATTTCGAGACCAGATCATCGCACTTCCGTTCCGACTCGCCGGAGGCCTTGGAACGCCAGTCGTCCAAGCAATCCAGCCGGGAGACAAGAATGGAGCAGCAACTTAGTGGGGCAAGCACGGCTATTGTTCACGAACCCATTCCGACTGAAAAAGAAGTGGAATCAGAGGCTGCCGGAACGCCGTTTCCGAGGTTCGGGGAACCTCTCGAAAAAGTCTTGGAAATCCTGCAAGAGAAAGGTTTTAGCGTCGATCAGAATCCCGACGATCGTTGCGGAGATCGGGCCTTGGCAAGACTTGGTTTGCTGGAGGATGCCACCCCGTTGTTCGCGAATCGCCCGGCCGTGCGTCAGGCCGGTGTCCTGTTGGCAATTCCCCTGCTGGTGCGGAGTAAACTGCTGGAGGTGTTCTTGGCTGAGCAAGACGAAAAAGTCGCAGGATCAGGTGGCCAAGCCGGCGGCCACCGATCATTGGATGCATGATGCGAAAGGGGAGCCGTTACTGGTAGTCACAAGTGAACTGAACGAGTCGCTCACGCAAATGCTGGAACCCATCTTGAAGGACGTGAAGGATCTGGTGGGCGAGCGTCGGGTGACCGTGGTGTTCGACCGCGGCGGCTACAGTCCGAAATTATTTGTCCTTCTGGACCAGTTGGGGTTCGACGTGATGACGTACCGCAAGGGAAAGATCCGTCCTTGGCCGACTTCGCACTTTGCCCAAGAGACATTGGAGATCGACAAACGTCAATATACCTATCAACTCGCGGAACGAAAGCGGGGGCGTGTCGCCCGCCTGCGTCGGAAGAAGAAGAAGGAGTCTTCGAAGGATGGCCCGCAATTCTTGTGGATGCGTGAGGTTCGTGTGCTTCGTTCCGATGGTCGTCAAACATCGATTCTGACCACGAACCGCGATTCGGAGAAAGCCCTGGTGGCCTATCGACAATTCAATCGCTGGCGTCAAGAGAACTTTTTCAAGTATATGGGAGAGGGATTCGACCTCGACGGTCTATTGGAATATGGTGCCGATCCGGTCTCTCCCGAAGCGGATCGTCCGAATCCTGCTCGTCGTCCTTTGGAGCGTCGTCTGGCAACTGCCCGGCAACGGTTGCAAAGTTTGCAGGCAGCATTGGGCTCGGAGGTTGGCTCCGACGGTGCGTCGCGTCAACGGACGGTTCGTGGATTCAAGATCGCTCATTGCAAACAGCGAGCGCAGATTGCGGAGGCAGAAGCGGAAGTGGCCCGCATCCGTGAGGAATTGAAAGCTTTGCCTCGGCGGATTCCGGCCGCCGACTTGGAGACACTGAAGACGGAACGCAAGCTGATCGCGGACACCATCAAGATGACTGCCTACCAGGCAAAAACGCAGCTTTTGGGAATGCTGGGCCCACACTATGCGCGCACGGAGGATGAAGGACGAACGCTGCTTCAAGCAGCCTTTCAATCGATGGGCAGCATGGAAATTCGGGGAAGTGAATTATACGTAAAGTTGGCTGCCCAATCCTCTCCCCACCGCACGAAAGCCATCGCCGCCCTGTGCGACGAACTGAACACCTTGGACACCAAATTTCCTGGTAGGAATTTCCGCCTGAAGCTGGGCATCCGGTCAAATGAACCGCTCAACATCTTATAGGGCCATGTCAGGAGTTCTGAGCTTGTGTGCCGCCAAACGGCCGATGCCCTTTGCCCCGGTGTATCGCCGCTTGAAGCGTGCGGATCTACGTTGTCCACCATCCTTCAGACGGGAGGCGATCCGCAAGAGTCCTTCGCGAAACTGCTGGGGACTCATCCCAGCGCCGTCGTCGCTGATCGTAATCGTTCCGCGTTTGGGGTCATCTAGACTCCTGCCGTCGATGATCACCATCGTTGCGTCGGCGTCGTAAGCGTTCTTGATCAATTCGACAAGAACGGTTGAGTTGCGTCCAACAAGCAGTTCCCCCAATTCACGGAACAGGTGGGTGTCGACAGTAAACTTCTCGTGGGACATGACTTCCCTGCCGCCCTTTCGAACGATCTTTTTGGAGGCATCGCCGCCGAGTTACCAATAGCGTCCCCATGATTTCCGCCCGTACCGGTTCTGATCGCGAATAGGCGTTAGCGGAAACAAATGGTTTGTTCGCAGGTGTTCTCGGTGCCGAAACGACCCCCCGTCGAACGGTCCCAGCCTTGCATGACGACACCTCACAGATTCTATGCTTCAGAGCAATTGTACTGCAAGCGGCAAACAGCAGGAAACGCAAAGCGAAGACTTCGCCAGGCGCTAAGCACCGTTCGAGAAATAACTGACGCACTTTCGGCCCCCTCACCCTGCCCTCTCCCCGGAGTGGCGAGGGGACATCGGACAGTTATTTCTCGAACGGTGCTAAGTGGTCCGCCACTAGGCTTGGACTTGAGCCCAATCGTTGGCGGGGGATTGGGTGGTTGGTGCGATCGTTGCCGGTGGTGTTTGGTGATCGAAGGGGATGGTGGATTGGCATAGCTGGGCGTCCGGGTTGTCTTGGACGGCTGCGTTGCGTTCATAAAAAGTCGGCGGCTCGTAGGTCCAGCCAGCTTCCAGCCGGGCCTGCTCTTTGCGGATCTGACGCAGCAGCCAGCGGCCGCCCAGTTCTCCGTAGATTCGGGCCTTCCATCCGAATTCGCGGCAAAGCGCATCCAGCAGGCCGGACATCTTGGCGCGCAACGCGGGTTGGTGCCGGAAATAACCTCGCGAAGCTCCGACCAGCGCGGCCAGCGTGTTGCTCAGTTCGTGGGCCTCCCAGGCGTAGCGGTCGCGGATGCGCGGATCGGGGTGGTCCTTGTAACGCTGCCAACCGGCCAGCGTCGTGCGGACGATCCGTACCGTGCTGGGGCCGTTCTGTTGAAAATCTCGATCGAACGCCCGCACCATCAGCTCGAGTGTCTGCTGGTCCGACAGGTGGGGATGGCGGTAATTCAAAATCGCTTGGCCGTGGATATCCGCCGGGTCGAACTCGCCGGGGTCCTTCATCCGGCCCTGCCGGGTCAGGTCCTGATGCAACGGCGTGCCGGGGATGGGCGTGTACAGCATGAATTGATGGAAATCGGTATCGTGCTGGACGGCGCGATCGATCACCTTATCGATATTCTCAGGAGTGTGATTTTCCAAGCCGATGATGGTCGAACCCAGCACCCGGATACCATGCGACTGAAGCTC
>SKKK01000078.1 GCA_007121535.1 Planctomycetaceae bacterium
ACTGCTGCCCGACGGCACGTTCGTAGCCACCACCTACATCAAGTACCGGCCGGGGGCCGAGCTGCATTCGGTCGTGAGCGCCCGGTTCAGACTGGAAGAGACCGACCGGATGTTCCACGCAGCCGGAGAACTGATCCAATTCGAAGGAGGGAAACGATGAAACGTTCGCTGCCGCTGGTCGTTTCCCTCGTGCTCGTAGCACCGGCGGCGCTGCGAGCCTCGGATGCCACACACCCGCAGGACGGCGTACTCGATGCCCAAGCCATTTGGTCCTTCGAAGCACCCGGCCACGAGTTTCCCGGCATCCTACCACTTTCGATCCGTGAAGAAACTTGTGGCCGGGTGCTTACGAGCGGGGCGGACCGGCCGTCCTGGTTCACCCCTGTGCTTTCTTCGTCTCCGGTCAGTTTTGGACCACCGCGTCGCGGAAGGCGGCCAGATCGGGGCAAGACGCAGCCAAACGCACGAGCCCCTTGAGTTGTGTTTGGTCGTCGATCGACTCGATTCCTTCGACCACATCGCCGGGAACGTCGCCGAAGCGAGCTTCCAGGAACGTGATGATGTAGTTCTGGGCCGTCTCGCGGGTCTTCTCCATCACGATTTCGTCGAGAAAGGGCACTTCGAGCATAACGTCTTTACCTCCCAAAATTGTCAACAGACCTAAGTCATTATATCGCAAAAAGGAAAATACTTGGGTCACGACCAGTAAATTCGCCTTTTCGCCCGGCGGTGCGTGCTGTTCGATCGATTCCCGGCACCGCTGAAGCATCGTTTCGGGCGGGTCGGTGAAGTCCGTCAGGGGTATCCACGGGATCAGGCCGACATCCCCTGCCTCCAGAAGCTCTTCGGCTGGGATCGTCCACAACTCCACGACGTGCCATTGTAAACGGCACGACGAAAACCCGTGGCGGCTGCGCAGGTTGCGGCTCCGGGGAACGCGGTACTTCCCTTTGGGCCGCAGAACCAAAGTCACCCCCTCCGGCAAGCACCCGCGATCCAGATACACCAGCAACAGGTCGTCGGTCATCTGCTGGCTCACGCGCCGCTGGGGATACGTCGTCACTTCCAGCAAGAACGGCACATCCTCGGTTTCGCCCTCCAGGCAGACTTCCAGCAAGCCATCGGGCAACCGCCGCGGCTGGACAAGCTCGGCTTGTGCCGGCCGCCAAGCCCGGATGTTCTTGACCCTGGCCAGCCACAGCATGGAATCCCCATGGTGTTGGATCAGCCATTTGCTGCTCCGGTCGTACGGTTGGTGTTGGTCTTGGATCATCGGCTCCTCCGTCTCTCCATGATTAGACATCATCATGGCGTGTCGCCTGGCTGCTCCAGCATACCGCGTAGGAAGGTGAAGGGGAAAGAGGACCGGCCGCTCTTCCGCAGCGTCGAGTGGTGGAACGCATCCCGGCCCGTTATAATGAGCGGAGCAAATTGGAGGGCGAGGTGACGCGCGGCGGACCGAACGAATTCGAGTCCGCACTGACAAATGACCCGGGATGGCGTGGCAAATCCCGTCTTGTACAAGGAGCATCCGATGAATGGCAAGATCACGCGGCGTTCGGTGTTGCGGGGAATGGGGGCGGCTTGTTTGGCGGCGAGTGCCGCTCCGCACGTCATCCCATCAGGAGTCTTGGCTTGGGCCGGCAAAGCGGGAGCCAATGACCGCATTGTTTTGGGCGGCGTCGGGGTGCGGCGGATGGGCGCTGTCCTGATGCAGGGCTTCGCCCGCTTGCCCGGCGTGCGGGTGGCGGCCGTCGCCGACGTGGATCTGCGGATTGCACAAGCCATCGCCACGCCGCATCGCGAGTTTGCTGTCCTGCTAGGCGGACACCCCGGCATGACGGCGGGAGAACCGGCCGACTTGACCTCCGTCGATCACTATCAGGATTACCGTAGGATTCTGGATCGCGACGACATCGACGCGGTGGTGCTGGGCACGCCCGAGCATTGGCACAGCTTGCCGTCGATCTACGCGGCCCAGGCCGGTAAGGACGTGTACTGCGAGAAGCCGTTGGCCCAGACCATCCGCGAGGGGCAACTGATGGTCCAGGCCGTCCGCAAATACGATTGCGTGTTCCAGACGGGTACGCAGCGGCGCTCGTATCCGGTGTGGTTCACGGCTTGCCGGGCAGTCCGCAACGGCCGGATTGGCAAAGTGCAGCGGGTGATCGCCGGATCTTACGGATCGCCCTGGCAGCCGTCGATGCCGCCGGCCCAGGACATTCCCGCGGAATTGGATTGGGACGCATGGTGCGGCCACGTCGAGCCCTGGCCCTTTCACCCTTCGATTCAGGGCAACGGGACGGCGGGCAGTACCGCCTACCGCGCGTATCAAGACTTTGCCGGCGGTACGTTCACCTGCACAGGCTCCCATTTGCTGGATCTGGTCCAGTGGGCTCTGGGGGCGGACGACGGCGGCCCGATCGAGGTCTGGACGGAGGGCCAGCCGTTCGATTCGCGGACCAGGCAGGCACCGCAGGTCTTCATGCGTTATCCGGAGGACGTCATCATCGAATACACCCGTTCGCCCATGCCGCGTTTCGTCGGGGAAAAAGGATCGTTGACGGTCGATGGCCGCCGCTTGGTGTCCGACCCGCCCGAGCTGGCCGAGGCACTTGAACAAGAGATGAAGGAAGACCTGGAGGTTCAGCCCTACCACGACGCGGATCACGGCCAGGATTGGCTGCAGTGCATCCGGGACCGACGCCGCCCGCGTGCCGACGTCGAGATCGGCCATCGCTCGACCAGCGTCGGCCACCTGGGCAATATCGCGCGGTGGGTAAGCGAGAAGACAGGTGAAACCGGGCAGCGGCTACAGTGGGATCCGCAGCAAGAGCGGTTCACCAACAGCGAACAGGGAAATCAGTTGCTCGATCGGCCTCGCCGCAAGCCGTACCAGTTGCCCGAACAGGTTTAGAAAGGAGCTTTGAGTGGAATCGTGCTGGTTGCCTGCTTGACGACGGCGACCAGATCTTCACCGGCACACCCGAGACGACGGGGACGTCGTGGAAGTCGAACTCGAGGGCGTCGGCGTGTTGCGCAACCCGGTAGTCCGCCAGCAGCCGCCCACGCCATGAGCACTTGGCCAGAAGCTTTTTTTCGGCCCCCACCGATCCCGCACCTGAGGAAGCCCGGTTTGGCAAAGCTCCCCACCGGTCCTGCACCGGTGGAGGCCAGGTTTGGCAACTACCGCGCCGCCCCCCACCGTTCCCGTACCGGTGGAGGCCAGGTTTGGCAACTACCGCGCCGGCCCCCACCGGTCCTGTACCGGTGGAGGCCAGGTTTGGCAACTACGCGCCGCCCCCCACCGGTCCCGTACCGGTGGAGGCGAGGTTTGGCAACTACACGCCGGCCCCCACCGGTCCTGTACCGGGGGAGGCCAGGTTTGGCAACTACG
>SKKK01000174.1 GCA_007121535.1 Planctomycetaceae bacterium
AGGGGATTCGCCTTGGTTATACGTTCTTCGATCCGTATCTGGCGATCCTGAACGAGGACCGCTTCGTATTGGCGCGAAACGACGATGCCACGCTGCTGAGGCAGGATTCTCTGTGCACTCTAATCGCCCCGGAAGATGGCAAGTACATCATCCAGGTGCGCGAAAGCGCATTCGGTGGAAGCGGTTCCAGTTTTTACCGTCTGCACGTCGGTAATTTCCCTCGCCCACGCGGCGTGTATCCCGCGGGGGGACAACCCGGCGAGGTTCTGACCGTTCGCTGGTTGGGCGATCCGGCCGGTGAATGGACGGAAGAGATCACGCTGCCCAGTCTTCCCGATCCCGAATACCCGTTGCTGGCCAAAGACGAGCATGGCGTCGCGCCGTCGCCCAACGTGATCCGTGTGGTGGATCTGCCGAACACACTGGAGATCGAGCCGAACGACACGCGATCCCAAGCCACACCGGCCATCGTCCCGGGCGCGTTGAACGGCATTATCCAGGAGCCCGGCGACGTCGATTATTTCAAGTTCACCGCCGAGAAGGATCAGGTCTTCGACATCCGCGTTTACGCTCGAGATCCGATGCGCTCTCCGTTGGATTCCGTCCTGACCGTCCAGCGCAGCAACGGGTCGACCGTTGGAAGCAACGACGACAGCGGCGGGCCGGACAGCTACTTGCAGTTTACCGCGCCGGAGGACGACGAGTATTTCGTCCGCATCCAAGATCATTTGGGTGGCGGCGGCCCCTATTTCGTCTATCGCGTCGAAATCACGCCCGTAGCACCTTCATTGACCATGACATTGCCTGAGCGCGATCGATTCACTCCGACGACGTTGGAAGTGGCGAGCGGGAATCGCATGGCCCTGATGGTCAATGCCACCAGAGAGAATTGGAGCGGTGACATCGACGTTTCCTTCGAAAACCTGCCCGAGGGAATCACGGCGGAACCGGTCCCCATGACCTCGAACCTGACCGGCATTCCCGTGTTGTTTACGGCCGAGGAGGATGCCCCGTTGAACGGCACGTTGGCCGAGGTGATCGGCCGATCCGTGGATGAGGACTTGAATGTCGAAGGCCGGTTGAGCCAGCGTACGATGCTGGTTCGCGGCCGGAACAACATCGAAGTCTGGGGCCACACAGCGGACCGGATGGCTGCGGCGGTCACCGAGGCTCTGCCTTTCGAACTGGAGATCGTTCAGCCGCAATCGCCCATCGTTCGCAGTGGAGAGAAGGCGTTGAAGGTCGTCGCCAAGCGGCGGGATGGCTTCAACGAGCCCATCGCGTTGAGGATGCTGTACAACCCGCCCGGGATCGGCTCGTCGGGTTCGATCACGATCCCGGCGGATCAGAACGAGGCCACGATCCCCCTGACGGCCAACGCCAATGCCGGTATCGGCAAATGGCCGATCGCCGTGACCGGTCGAGCGACCGTGGGAAATGGCCCCGTCGAGGCTGCCACGCAAATGGCTGAATTGGAAGTCGCCGACACGTGGATGTCATTCTCGTTCGAGAAATCGGCAGGAGAATTGGGGCAGGAAACCGAGTTCATGGTCAATATCGAAAACAGGGCTGAATTCGAAGGGGAAGCGACGATCGAGCTGCGCGGCTTGCCCGCCAACACCTCCACCAGCGCCGAACCCAAGAAGATCACCAGCGATACCGAGTTGGTTGTCTTCCCGGTCACCATCGCCGAAGCAGCGAAACCGGGGACCTATCGATCGCTGGTCTGCCGAGCGACGGTGACGGTCAACGGAGAACCCGTTGTGTACACCCAAGGAACGGGCGAACTGCGGATCGACGAGCCGTTGCCGCCCAGAGAGGATGCTCCGGCCGCAAAACCGGAAGCCGCCAAGCCAAAGCCGAAAGCCGAAGCGCCGAAGCGATTGAGCCGCCTGGAACAGTTGCGGCTGCAGAGGCAACAGGAACAGCAGCAGTAACGATCAATCAAGGAGACTTACAGGTGAATTCACGATTCTTGCCGATCACGGGTCTGTTGGTGGCATGGTGCGCCGTTGCTTCGGCCGCCGAAGTGACTCGCATCGATGTCTACCCTCCGGATGTCCAACTGAATACCCAGCGGGATTATCAGCGGTTGATCGTGGTTGCCAGCCGCGATGACGGTGTGACGCTGGATATCACCGATGACGCGGAGATCAGGTTGACCGAAGAAGGGATCGTCCGGTTGGATCAGCATACGCTGTATCCGGTCGCCGATGGATCAGCGAAAGTGGTCGTCGAGTATCAAGGCCACCAGGCCGAGACGTCCATCGAGGTGGTCGATGCCACGGCCGAACGGCCGATCAGTTTTCATTTGGACGTGATGCCCGTCCTGATGCGAGCCGGGTGCAACGCGGGCGGCTGCCACGGCGCTTCCCGCGGCCAGGACGGGTTCGCCTTGTCGTTGTTCGGCTTCGATCCGGAAACCGACTATCATAATATGACCAGGCAGGAAGGCGCGCGGCGCGTCAATCTGGCGAGGCCGGAAGCCAGCCTTCTGATCGAAAAATCGACGGGGGCCGCGCCGCACACGGGCGGAAGGCTCTTCGACGTTGACAGCCCCTACTACCGCACCTTGATCCGTTGGATCGAAGCGGGCGTCCCGATGGACGAAGGCACGCCGCCCCAGGTGACGAAGGTCGAAATCTTCCCGCCTCGAGCCGTGATCGAAGGCGAGAACACGACCCAGCAGTTTATCGCTCGAGCGACCTACAGCGACGGCACCAACCGCGACGTCACCGATCTGGCCGTGTTCATGAGCAGCGACGACAATTCGGCGCCCATCGATGAAGACGGATTGGTCAGTGCCGCCGCTCGAGGGGAATCGTTTGTGATGAGCCGGTACGATACGGAGACGGTGGGCAGCCAGGTGTTGATCCTGCCCGCCGACCTGGAATATACCGCACCGGAGATCACCGGGAATTACATCGATGAATTGGTGGGGGATAAGCTGCGAAGATTGCGCATCTTGCCCAGCGAGATCTGTACCGACGAGGAGTTCTTGCGTCGGGTCACGATCGATATCACCGGATTGCTGCCGACCGAGCAGGAGTACCGTGATTTCATGGCAGATGACGATCCGGACAAACGAGCCAAGTTGATCGATCGGTTGCTGGAACGAAAAGAGTTTGTCGAAATCTGGGCCATGAAGTGGGCCGAGCTGTTGATGGTCAAGTCCGACAACAATGTCAGCTACAAGTCCGCGTTCCTTTACAGCAGTTGGCTGACGGATAAGATCGCCAACGAGGTGCCCATCAATGAAATGGTACGCGAGCTGTTAAGTGCATCGGGAGGGACTTTCGATCGACCGGAAACCAACTTCTATCAGATCGAGCGAGACACCTTGCAGACGGCCGAAAACGTCGCTCAAGTGTTCATGGGCTTCCAGACGCAGTGCGCCCAGTGCCATAACCATCCCTTCGATCGCTGGACGATGGATGACTACTACAGCTTTGCCGCCTTCTTCGCGCAAATCGGCAGGAAGACGGGCGAAGACTACCGCGAGACGGTCGTCTTCAACCGGGGCAGCGGCAGTACGCGGCACCCGGTCGGCAATCGCGTCATGCAACCGAAGTTTTTGGGCGGAGAGACCCCGGAGATCAACGGGCAGGACCGGCGAGCCGTTTTGGCAAAATGGCTGACCGCACCCGATAATCCCTACTTCGCCACCAACATTGCCAATCGTATCTGGGCACACTTTTTCGGTGCCGGGATCGTCGACCCGGTGGATGACATTCGTGTCAGCAATCCGCCCAGCAATCCCGAGTTGTTCGAAGAACTCGGCAGACGTTTGGTCGCGTACGATTACGACTTCAAGCAACTGGTCCGTGATATTTGCAACTCGGAAACCTATCAACGCAGCTATGTGCGGAATGAAACGAACGAACACGACGAGCGGAACTTCGCTCATGCCGCTGTTCGTCGTATTTCTGCCGAGCAGTTGTTGGATTGCTTGAGTCAGGTGACCGAGACGGAAGAAAAGTTCCGAGGTTTGCCGCTGGGCGCCCGAGCGGTTCAAATCGCTGATGGGACCACCAGCAATTACTTCCTGACCTCGTTTGGCCGAGCACCGCGTGAAACGGTTTGCGCCTGCGAGGCTTCGACAGACCCGTCGTTATCCCAGGCTCTGCACATGTTGAACGGGGAGGCGGTCCACGGCAAGATCCAGCGCGGTGGCGTGGTGAACGGGCTGTTGGAAGAAGGCAAGACGGCCGAACAGGCCATCGAAACGCTGTTCATCCGCTGCTTGACGCGAAAGCCGACCGACTCGGAAATGGAGCAGTTGACGGCGCTGGTGGAAGAGGCTCCGAGCTTGCAAGTCGGGCTGGAAGATGTGATGTGGGCCATTTTGAACTCGCGCGAGTTTCTGTTTAATCACTAACCAACTGCGGCCATCGATGTCCGCCCGACGCCGAGATTGTCGGGCGGAGTTTGATCCGCCCACCTGTTTGACTTCTTGTGGAGTGTACGATGAAGGATGATGTGCCCGTTGCTGTCCGTTTGTTCGGATGCCGTTTCGCGGCTGGCGTTTTGTGCTGGGGGCTCATCTTTGCGTTGCCGGGCGTTGTCTCGGTAGCCGACGAAGAGAAGCCGGAAGAACCGGCGGCGGAGAGGATCACTTACGACGATCATCTGCGCCCGGTCCTTCGCGAGCATTGCTTCATCTGCCACAACCAAAACCAACAAAGCGGTGGATTGGCCCTGGATTCGTACGGAGCGCTGATGGAGGGTGGCAGCAGCGGAGAGGTTGTGGCGGACTTCGATCCAAGCAGCTCGCGGCTGTGGACGCTTGTCAATCACGACGAGACTCCCATCATGCCCCCGGGGCAGGATCGGATCGCCGACGAGCAACTGGAAATCTTGCGAGCCTGGATCGAAGGCGGAAGTCTGGAAAACCTGGGGTCCAGAGCGCCCAAGAAGAAGGCCACTTCGCTCGCGCTGACAGTGACTCCCACCGGCGAGCGGCCTGAGAATCCGGCCATGCCCGGCGACTTGTGGCGACAACCGGTAGTGTTCACCGAGCGACCTGGTGCTGTGACGGCGGTTGCCGCCAGCCCCTGGGCGCCGGTGATCGCGATCGGAGGACAGAAGCAGGTGGTGCTGTACAATTCGGACACCGGCGAGCATCTGGGGATTTTGCCGTTCCCGGAAGGTGAACCTTATGTGCTGAAATTCAGCCGTGACGGCTCCGTGCTGCTGGTGGGCGGTGGCCGTGGCGCTCGTTCCGGGTACGTCGTTTTGTACGACGTCGAAACCGGAAGACGGATCGTACGTCTGGGTGATGAACTGGATGTCGTGCTGGCAGCCGATGTCTCACCGGATTTGCGGCAGGTTGCGATGGGCGGACCCGAGCGGATGATTCGGATCTATTCCACCGAAACCGGCGAATTGTTGCATGAAATCAAGAGGCATAACGACTGGGTGTACGCCATCGAATACAGCCCGGATGGCGTCTTGCTGGCCACATCGGATCGGGCGAACGGATTATTCGTATGGGAAGCGGACACGGCTCGTCTATGGCTTGAACTGCGCGGCCATAACGAAGGGGTGACCGATGTCAGTTGGCGGGCCGATTCTGATGTGTTGGCCAGCAGCAGTGCTGATGGCACGGTCAAGCTGTGGGAGATGAACGAAGGCCGCAACATCCGCAACATCAACGCTCATGAAGGAGGCGTGATGAGCGTTCGATTTACGCACGATGGGAAGATGGTGACGTCGGGTCGAGATCGAACCGTGAAAACGTGGGCGGCGGATGGCAGTGCGTTGAGAACCTTTCCCGCATTTCCCGAACCGGCGTTGCAGAGCGTCTTTACCCACGATGGAAATCGAGTGCTGGGTGGAGATTGGTCGGGCGAACTCCGGCTGTGGGAAAGCTCGGACGGGGAACAGGTCGCTTTGCTGCGTCCCAATCCACCCACGCTGGACATGATACTCCAGGAGGCTCAGCAAGCGCTGGACGAGGTGAAATCCGCCGCACAACCACTATTGGCAAACGTTGCGGAGGCTGAGAAGGTCGCGACGGAAATGACGCAAGCGCTGGAAGCCGCTCGACAATCGAAGGAAGCGTCGGCCAAAGCCGCCGCAGAGGCCAATGCGGCCAGCCAAGCGGCGATGCAAACTGCAGAGAAGATGGCCGCAGCGGCGCAACAGGTCGACGAACGCTTGTCCCAGCACCGGACGGCTCATCAGCAGGCCATGGAAAAACTGGCCGAGGCCCGCGAGGCTGTGGAAGGAAAGGAGGCTGCCATACAGCAAGCCGAAGAAGAACGCGAGAAGACAATGGCATCAGCCGAAAAGGCCGCCTCGGAACTCGCGACATCCCAAGAGGAACTGGCCGCAGCGGAAGCCGAGGTAAGCAAAGCTCGAAAGGCCGTCGATCAAGCCAAGGCGGACGTGGAAGAGTTGGAAGCGGAAATTGCCGATCAGGAAGAATCGAACGAGGAAAAGACCGAAGCGTTGAAGGCCGCTCGCCAGCGTCTTGAAGCCGCTCAAGCCGAAGCGGAAACCGCGCGGCAGCAACGCAGCCAGGCTCAGGAGCAGGTCGCCTCGAAAAAGCAGACCGTCGAACAAACCGCAGAAGCCCAAAAGCAGGCCGAACGGGCTGTCGAACAAGCCAAGGCTCTAAGGGAAGAGGCGGAAGCCGGCCGTGATCGGCTTGCCGGGGAGGTCGAAAAGATGGCCGCCCAGGTCGCCGCCAGCGAACAGGCCGCTCAGGAGGCTCAAACCGCCAAACAACAAGCGGATCAGATCGCCGCAGAAAAGGCGGCGTTGGCGAAATCGGCAGCCGAAAAAGCTGCTCAAGATGAAGCCGCGGCTGAAAAGGCCGCAGAAGCAAAGCGAGTTGCCGATGAAGACTTGGCCGAACACCAGGCAGCGGCTGAGTTGGCCGAACAGGAAATCATTCTGGCCGAAGCGTCGGTGATGTTCGCCGAGATCGAGAAGGATGCCTTCGATCAAGCGGCGGAACAATTGGCGCAAGCTGCCGAACTGACTCGCCAACAGGCCGAGAAGGCCGTAGAGCTGGCCGCCGCGACGGAAGAGTTGCAGGCGAAATTGGCGGAATTCCAAGACGAATTGGACCCGTCGATGTCCAGTTCCGTCCGGCGGGCTTCTCAAGAAGCCGTAGCTGCACAAACGCAAGCGGCGGAACAAGCGGCCGCCGCTGCCGAGGACGCTCAGCAGGCTGCCGAAGAGGCCGCCGCCGCGCACCAACTGTTCCAGGACGCCTACGGTCCGCATTAGCATCGTCGGAACGTTCAGATCGGAGCGATCGGAGCGATTGAATCGCCCCGAAACCTGACGGTCAAACAAAAATTCTTGTTCCGTTTAACGGGTAGCAGACATCCGTGACCGGTGGAAAAGAGACCATCGGTCCTATCGCTTGTCCCACCGGATTTTCGCGTTGCGTTCCGGGGCTTTCCCAGTCGCTACAAACAATCGTTTTCCGGATGCATCCAGCTCGCACAGCAGCGATCGCCGGGACGGAAGAACGGATCGTAGCGAACGCAACAGGCCGAAAACGACGCGGTATCGCTCTATGCCGCTCCTATCGCTTTTTATTGGCAGACCGATGTTGCCTGTCACGAAAACAGGGCAAAACGTTCGGTCTGGCGTCTGGAAATTGGACCTCTTAGGTTGTCCTTGACGAGTACAGTGACGAAGGAAAGCAGAAATGGGTAAGGAGCACGGAAGCGCCCCGGAATTCGGACGCCCGGTTTAGACGTCGCTACTACCTGCGGCCCGGTGGCCTGAGTCATGTTGCAGAACCGAAGGCTCGTATCTGACCTGCTTGCGCTTGCGCTGTTGGTGCTTGTCATCTTCCTCGCCTGTGCCCTCGCAACCTACGATCCGGCCGATCCGCTGATCCAGTTGCCGTCGCCCTTGGATCGGTTCTACCAACCGGATGTGCTCGTCTATCCGGTCGCCGATCAGGTCAATAATGCCTGTGGTCGCTGGGGCGCCGTCGCTGCGGACGTGTTGCTGACCGGCTTGGGCATCGGTGCCTATTATCTGGTGTTTTCGCTAGCCGTGTTGGACTATTTGCTACTGCGCCGAACGACGATCGACACGCCACTGGTCCGCGGCATGGGCTGGATTGCCACCTTGTTCGGCATCACCACGATCGTCTCGATCCTTCTACCCTCAGTAACTTTCGGTCCGGTGATCGGTCCGGGAGGCTACCTGGGTGCTTTGGGGATGGGGCTGTTGCACATGCACTTTGCCACCGCCGGCAGTCTGATTTTGGCATCCAGTCTGGTGGCCGGCGGCATGCTGTTGTGTACGGACTATGTGCTGCTTCGGTTGACGTTCGGCTTGGTATCCACGACGTTGATCCTGCTGGGGAAATCCTTGCGATGGCATCGCCGTGATGGGACACAACGGAAAAAGACCCGAAGAGCAACCATCGACGAAGAGTTCGACGAATTGGATGACTTCGATGAGGAACCCGTGACCATCAAGTTCAGCGGTCGAAAGTCGAACAAGATCCTGGCAAAGCCCTTCCGCGGTGACCAGAGCGGCGTCGAGGAACTGGTCGAAGAAGTCCAGCCAGAAAACGATCGGAGCGCCGAAGACAAAGAAGACGCTACGGATTCCGACGGCGATGCGCGTCGCGGTCCGCGAATCCGGCGACGATCGGCGGAAGCCGCCCGCCAGGAAGTGATGCTGCGATTGGACGCCGCCAGCCGCACCGAAGACGCGGGTCATTATGAATTGCCTAAGATCGATCTGCTGATGCCGTCCGAAGATTTCGAATACGAAGCGCAAGAACGGGAAGTTCGTCGCAAAGCCAAGATCCTGGAGAGAACCTTTGCCGATTTCGGTTTCAAAGTCCGCGTCGTCGAGATCGAAACGGGGCCCGTCATCGCCCAATACGAAGTGGAATTGGAAGCCGGTTTAAGGCTGTCCAAAATCACCGGTTTGGCGGAAGATCTGGCCATCGCCCTGCGCGTTCCCAGCGTCCGCATCGTCGCCCCCATTCCCGGCAAGAATACCGTGGGCATCGAGGTCCCCAACGAACAGCGGCAGATCGTTCGCTTGCGCCAAGTCATGGAGGAATCGAGCGAAAAGGTTCGCAAGATGCGAATCCCCCTGTTTCTGGGCAAAGATGTTTCCGGCAACTCGTTGGTCGTCGATTTGTCCACGCTGCCGCACCTGTTGATCGCCGGTCGTACCGGCACGGGAAAGAGCGTCTGTCTGAACGCGATCATCGCTTCGATCCTGATGACTCGCCGTCCGGACGAGGTGCGGATGTTGATGATCGACCCGAAAATGGTCGAACTCAGCGGATACGGGCGTTTGCCTCACCTGATGCATCCGGTCGTCACCGACATGCGAAAAGCCGAAGCGATCCTGGCCTGGGCCGTAGACAAGATGGAAGAACGCTACTCGCTGCTGGCTCGCGCCGGGGTGCGTCACATCGCCAGCTACAATCAGTTGGACGAAGAAGAACTGTTGAGTCGGCTGGACCCGGAAACCGAAGAGGAACGAGAGTCGATCCCCTTGCATTTGCCCTTTATCGTGATCGTCGCCGACGAGATGGCCGACTTGATGATGACCGCTGGAAAAGAAGTCGAGCAGCACATCATCCGCTTGGCCCAAAAGAGCCGCGCGGTGGGAATCCATCTGATCCTGGCGACGCAAAAGCCCACGGTCGACGTGATCACCGGGTTGATCAAATCCAACCTGCCCGCGCGCATCGCTTTTCAGGTTGCCAGCCGGACCGACAGCCGGGTGGTCCTGGACGAGATGGGCGCCGACAAACTGCTCGGAAACGGCGACATGCTGTTTCTGTGGCCGGGGACCAGCACTTTGTTGCGTGGGCAGGGTACGTATCTGGAGGACGCCGAGATCGAAAGCGTCGTCGAGTTCGCCAGTCAGGGCGAGCAGGATTTCGTGAACGAATTGGTCAATATCAAAGTGGAAGATCCTGGCGGCAGTCAATTGGGCGAACTCAAGAAGCGCGACGAAATGTACGAATCGGCCATCGACGTGGTGGTGCGTGAAGGACGTGGCAGCGTCTCGCTCCTGCAACGGGCCTTGGGCATCGGATATGGTCGAGCCGCCCGGCTGATCGATTTCATGGCCGAGGACGGGATCGTCGGATCGTACGCAGGCTCGCAAGCTCGCGAAGTATTGATCAGCCCCGAAGATTGGCAGCGGCGACAATCCGACAGTGCCGCCGCCGACGCCCCACCCGACGCCCCGTCGCCACGGCGTTCGAATCGAGTTTCGTTGCGCAAGCCGGCTTCGAACGTAGACTTCGACGACCGGGATGATGGCGATGATGACATCGACCCGGACGGCCCGGACTTCGAAGACGACTTGTCCGAACCCTTCGTCGCCCGTTATCGATAAACGCTTCTCGATTTCTCGCCAGTCTTGTACCGGTTTGGGATACAGATTCCTGCCGGTCCCGCGAACAGATGCAGTGTATGGCGTTCCATGGCGTGTCTCTGAGGATCAGTGGCCGAATATCAGGGAGGCTAGCGCGCACAGGTTGATCGCCCACAACGTCAGGGAGATCTGCCGGAATTGGCCCTGCAACACTTTGATCGCCGTGAAGCTGAGAAAACCCCAAACGATGCCCTGGGTAATGCTGTAGGTCAGCGGGATCAGGATCATCGAAAGAAAGGCCGGGATCGCATCTTCAAAGTCGTCCCAGGACACTTTCCGGATCGGACCGATCATAAAGACGCCGATCAGCACCAGCACCGGCGCCGTGGCTACTTCGGGGACAAAGGACAGCAGCGGACTGAAAAAGGCGAAGGGCAGGAACAGCAGACCGGTCACGATGGCGGTCAGCCCCGTACGCCCGCCTTCTTCGACCCCGGCGGCGCTTTCGATGTACGTGGTCCCGCTGGAGGTCCCGAACAGCCCGGACAGCATCGAGGCGATCGCGTCGACCAGCATCGCTTGCGCCACATTCTTCGGCTGTCCCGTATCCGGGGCAATGAACCCACCGACTTCCGAGACACCCACGAACGTGGAAAGGCTGTCGAACAGATCCGTGAACGTCAGCGCGAAAATCGGCAGCAGCATCCCCCAGGTCAAGGCGCCGGCAATATCCAGTTGGAACATGACTTCGGTGCTGGGCAGCGCGACCCAGCGATCGGGCATGGCGGCAAACGGCTGCTCGCCCCACGACTCGGCGATCCGACTGGCGGTCAAGGCCAGCACCGACGTCCCGACAATACCCCAGATCAACGCGCCGCGCCATTTTCGAATCACCAACCAGCCGGTTCCCAACAAGCCCACCACGAAGACGATCCGCGAGACGTTCAAGCCACCGAATCGAACGATCGTCACCGGGTCGCCGACCACAAAGCCGACCTGTTGCAACCCGATGAATGCCAGGAACAAGCCGATTCCCGCTGCCACCCCAAATCTTACGGGTGGCGGGATCGCTGCGACGATTCGCTCGCGGATCCGAAAAACCGACAGCAGCAGGAAGACGGCGCCCGACACGAAAACAGCCCCCAAAGCCGTCTCCCATCGGACGCCCATGCCGATCACGATCCCGTAGGTGAAGAAGGCATTGATCCCCATCCCGGGCGCGATCGCAAACGGTAGATTGGCCAACAACCCCATCAGGATCGACCCGCAAGCCGCCACCAGAACGGTCGCCAGCAACGCGCCGTCGCGAGGCATCCCGGCTTCTTCCAGGATGGCGGGATTGACAACGACGATGTAGGCCATGGTCAGAAACGTGGCGATGCCGGCTTGCACCTCCGTCCGCACACGGTTTCCATCCATCTTTTCGTGAAACAACCATTCCATGCAGAAGTCCTTCCTGATGCAGGGCGTCTGTGGATCGAACGGCGGGCGCGGAACCTGTCCCCGCGTTCGGCTCATGTTTATAGCACACTCGTCGCAGACCGCCCAGCCGTTACGGTCGTCCAGCTCGATCGGATCGACAGCAGATTTCGCCATTTTCCAAAGAAAGGCCAAAGTCCGCTTCGACCAGAACGAAAACGTGACCTAAATTTGCTCAACCGGGCGTTGTCGCATGATCGGATCGATCCGAAAAGCGGCAATGACCGCCAGCCTTCCCATGACACTCGTCCAGCGAAATGTCGAGTGTTCCTACCCCTTTTTTCACTCCTTCAATTTCAAGGTGTCACCATGACCGAATTACTTGCTGTCTCGATGGTGTGCGTGTATCTCGTAGCCATGGTGGGCGCGATCGTGTCCACCCAAGTGCTGCGGACGCAGATTCGTCGCCTCACGTCGCTTCGCAAACCCTAGTGCGTTGTCCCGGCGAAATCTCGGGCTCGCGATCCGTGAGCGGCACGGCGCTAGCCGCCGGTGGCTTGGGGCCACGATGGATGAGCGGCACGGCGC
>SKKK01000383.1 GCA_007121535.1 Planctomycetaceae bacterium
CCAGGCATACCACAACGTCGTCTTCGCTTCTGCGGCGTCCGGATTGGCCTGGATCCAATCCAAAGCGTCACGAAGATGCGCGGCCAATTCACCGGATTTGGGCTGCCTTGCGTCGCCCAACACTCCATGTCCCCCGCCGTCGTACCGTGGCTGGGCTGACCGAAAATACTTGCGATGATCGTGCCGTCGCGCAAGACCGTCAGGTTCGGCCAGGCGCACACCTTGTCAATCGCGACAATCGGTTCGGGCCGCTGCCCCTGTCTGTCCGTCACATACGCCGGCTCGGCGCCGACGGCGGCCGCGGCACACAGCAGCAAGACAGCCACAGCACACCCTGGCCGGCCGAAACTCCCGACGGCATCCCACCGGCATTGTTTGCCGATCCGCAAGGCGACGATTCCCAGCAGTGTGATTTCCGCGAGCCGGGCTGCGTACTGGAAATGGCTGCTGGCCGCCGGACCGGCCTTGATCGCGTCCAGCCAGTCGCGATGGTGTCCGTTGGAGCGTGGCAGCGTCTTTTCCGGCGGTTCGTAGCTTTGCCGCAGTTGCTCGGGAAACAATCGAGGCGGCCCGCGATGTTCACTTTCTCACTGGGGGGAACGAACCGAGGGCCTCCCAGCACGGATCGCGGGACGACGTGAAAACCAAAGGTGGTGGCAGCCGCGACCTTCAAGAGGTGACGCCGTTGCATAGCAGTTGACCTTTCGTGGGTAAGCCTCATCGTGGAACGGTTCGAATCATGGGAAAGCACGCCCCGGGCGGATCTACCGAACGTGAACGGACACGTCTCGAACCGCGGCGCGTGCTGCACTTTTCCCAGAGTAACCTCCGTCCGGAATCACTGCCAGACCCAGTAAGCACCCGGCCTAAACACCAGACCTGCCCCCGGCGAAGCCCGCCAAAATACAATTAGCGATCGCACGCGAGATCGGCGACCGGCGGGGCGAGGGTGCCGTCCTCGGGAACCTGGGCTTGGCCTACGCCGCTTCTTCGCAGTGAACCCACGAAGTTGCCCCACCAAGAATCAACCCGCTTCCTGACCGACCCGCTTGCGCCGGGGATCGCTGAAGTCGATTCCCAGAACAGCGATATCGGCCACGTCGCGTTGGGAGTCTACAATCTGGCGCGCCCGCGTTTGCAGCATGTCGACTACTTCGCTGAAGTTGCGGTGGGTTCCGTCGACGGGGTCTTTCCAGTACGATTTCTTCCCGATGTATCCGACGAGGAAGACGCCGTATCGGGAGTTGTGCGCCCTCAGGTACTGACCGACCAGTTGGTTTTCCAGACGCTCAAGCAGATCGCGCAAACTCCAGTCCGCGTCCGCCCATTTCACCTCGATCGAAACCGGGTCAGTTCGCGGGTTCTCGATCCGAAGATCGGGGCGTTGTTGCTGGTCGATCTCCGCTTCCTGCGGTACGTTGTAGCGTTGCCGCGACCGTTCCTCAAGTTTTCGCTTAAGCCAGCGGCGCAAGTGAGCTTCGTCGTCTCCCCGATGCAGCTCGTCTCGGAGGCTGTTGTCGGCCTTTTCCACATCGTGCTTAATGTCCGCAAGACGATGACAAATGATTCGGAACAGGTCGCGGTCCGTCTTGGGATCAACCTCGTAGTCCTCAGCAAAGCGGCGCACATCGCTGGGCTCCCACGGCAGCAGTTCAGCTTGTTGTTCCGCACGACGGTCGATCAGATGCAGAATCCAATCGCGGAGCGGCGCCAGGATTGCATCGTCTCCCAATTCCCGAAGGACGGCATCTGCGTCGCGATCTTCGCTTGCAGCAAGCCGCTCGATCAAGCCGTTGCGGAAATCTTGCGCGTGGTCACGGCTGCCTGGCGAATAGGCAACACCACCCGTACGGCGAATATCTTCGCTGGGCCGTATGCAATGGTAGACCAGCGGGATGAATCTGCGCATGTGGGCCGGGGCAAGGTAGTCGGGATCTTTGATCCGGGGATACCTCGCAAAACGTTCAGAGCCCAAGACGCCGCAGACCCTTGCCAGCAAACTGTTTGCCCCTTTCTGTCGACTCTCGACTGCTGCGAAGAACCGAATCGCAGCGCCGGCGTCCAACTGAAGCCAGACGATCATCCACAGCAACAACTCGCGACGGGCTTCCGGATACATCCCCAGTCGTTCAACCGCAATACCGGACAATTCGGCTCGGGGCAGATCTTCCTGTCGAAGCACCAGCGTCAGCGCGAACTCAAGGATCGACGCGTTAGACGGATCACGACGCGATAGTTCGGAACGTACGTCCTGGAGAATCAGGTGGTCGAATGTTTCCCCCTGCGAAGCCAAATCCCTTAAGACGCCAAGGTAATGTTCGCGTTCCGGGGCAAACGTCCACTCGCCACGGACGCATTCGCCAAGCACGTCCCGAACCGCCTTCGGTTGGTATCGAGCGAGGACATCCAGCCACACGGGAAAGACATTCATTTCGTTGACGGCATATCGGGCCGCGCGATAGGCGTCTTCGTAGCTCAATTCTGCAAGATTCAAGTCGCCATCGAGGAATTCCGCCTCGATGCCAGCAAGCCCGAGAGTAATTCGACCGTCTACCTTTGACGGATCAGCCTTCTCGTGAAGCAGCGGAGGGAGAAATTGCCGCCAAGCCCGTTTGCAGCCCAATTTGGCTGCTTTGACCACCCTTCTGCCACGCTTTTCTGAAAGTTTCGTCCAGTCATACCGTGTCGGACCAGCTTGGGAACTGGCGGCCTCCGCTTCCCACGCGAGCTGACATAAGGCGTACGTCGCGTTTCCAGCAGCAATCGATCGCAAATGCCGGAGCAGCCACAAGCGGTCGCGTCCTTCCTGCCATTTGCTCTGAAACTGCCAGAAGCAACGTTTCCACCACCAACGATCGGCGAGCTTCCGGCGGACATAACGGTACCAGAGTACCCGTATCCATGACCACCGTCCGTCAGCCATGATCTCCGCGTACAGACGCCGGAGCGAAGGATCACCGGCGGCGGCTTTTCCGATCCGTCGACGCCAACGCTGGGACTTCGGCGATAGGTACGAGACCTGGACTGCGAATCGCAACGCCAATTGACGATCACGCAGCGCATCCCGTGCCTGGATGTCGGCGAGCAGCCACTCGATATCCTCGGCAATTGGCTGAATCCCATCGTGATGATCGAGCGCAAATCCGAAATAGGACGGCTCTTGCTCGTATTTTTCGCGGTACTCGTCCATGCAGTGCCAGAAGTAGAGCCGCCGCATGCAAAGGTGCCGCATGGTCATCGCATTCAGTTCGGGGACCGACTTGCGGTGGACTTCCCCAAGCGTCTGCAAGTGGCCCAGGAGCCACACCGCGCGAGCGGCTGTTTGGGCCTCGTCAGAGGTCATTGTTGACTTCTCTAACAGGCGTTTTAGCATGGTGGCCATAGGCTGGCCAATCCACGAGTGCTGTGTGGATATCGGCGTCCTGGTGTTGTCGAATAGGATGTGCGGCGGTCGTTCGGCCAGTCCGATCATCTCAGCAAGTACCGCACCCGCGGTTTCCGGCAGCAGCACCTCCTCGAAATGATTCTCCAGCACGGACTTCAAATAGGCGAAGTTCCCTTCTTCATCCTGCGTCCTGCCAAGCAAGTTGCCCAACCCGGCCGGGTCAACTGCTTCAGGGAAAAGGGCCTCGCACAGGACCCCGCACAGCCCGCTCGAAATCAGCGCTAACCGCGCTGCGATCTCGGCAAGTTGCCGTCGTCGGGGCAGGTCCGCGGCGTCGCGAACCGCCGCCGCAGCGTACACCCTTAGCCAATCCGGTTCGTCATCTGCGGCGATCACCGCCAGGGCTGTATCCAGGCACTCGACGATGCGTCCGTGGCGGACCAGTTGCAGCATGGTGCTGCGGAGTTCCTCCGGTTGATTCCGATCTTGGATCATCGCCGCGACCTGTTCGGCCAAGCCAGGATCTGCCAGCCGGCTGAGGGTCTCCGGATCAGCGTTGAGCCAAAGTCGCTCGCGGCCTTCGAAGTGCGCAGTCATCGCCTGGAGCATCTCACGTTTGTATTCCTGAGGCAATGCACTGGGATCGCCATAGCTCATGTGCAAGTCCGGAGATGCTTCCAACACCCACGCCCGGAGTTCCGCGTTCCAACGCTCGTCCCCACAGCACAACCAAGCGGCGACGGGAGCCAGCGATGGGCGAAGGACGCGGCGTCCTTTGGCTTGCTCGAAGAACGTGTATTCAAGCGTCTCGATCGGGCAGCCTTCGCGCATTCGCTTCGCGAACCAGCGGGCAGCCAGGTACTCGGCGATCCGCCGCGAATGGAAGCGAATCCGTCCGTACACTCCACTGTCGAAAATAGCCCGAGTGAGCAGCGCGTGGCACTGCTCTGGTCGCCAATTCCCTGGCAGGCACGACACGGCATCCAGGGCAGCCGGCAGACCCACGTGCGAGTCGTCCGGAACTCGAAAAATGAATTGTCGGCAAAAAACCGTCGCCGCCGCCAACGCTTCAGCTCCTTCCCGGGCCTGTTGCTCCGTCAGCGGGTCGACTCGGTGGCGCTCGGTCCTCTCGCGCAACGCGCAGCCGATGTCGTGTTCTATCAGTTCCGTGAGCGAGCCAAGTCGCCCACGCAAGTTCCAGAAATTGGCCAATTCGACGACGTCCAGCGGCCTCCGCGCGAAATCCCAAGCGTGGGATTCGTCCAGAGCCGCGAGAAAACCCTGCGGATCGCCAACACCGAGCCCTCTGACAAAGTTCTCCACGCGACGGCGGTCCAGCGGCTGCAATTGGACCACAAGCAACGAGCGATCCGAGTCATCGTCTTCTTCCGGGCCTTCGGAAGTCGTCGACGGCGGACTCATCTCCGGTGGGGCAGGAAAACGCTGCAGCAGTTCCTGTCTGTCGCCTTCGGGCCGCCATTCGCTGATCCGAGAACTGATCAGGATTCGCGATTGCCTGATACCACGGGCGCCCAGATTGTCGCGAAATCGGTCCAGCGCGACCAGAAACTCCGCGAACTTGTTGAACTTGGCCTCATCGACCGAGTCAAGGAAGAATGTAGCCTGTTTCCGGCTCTTACGCCAAGTCTGGAGCAACCTGCTGCCGTCCGGTCCCAGGACTTCGTCGAGTGGCGCACTGGCCAGTTGATCCAGACGAACGAAGAACGCATACTCGCCAGCTTCCCGCATTCGGCGGGCGCGTTCTCGAAACTCCCAGGTCTTGCCGCTGCCAGGTTCGCCCAGCACGACGACTCGGGTTCTCGCGAGAATCTCGTTCCATGCGAGTCCCGGAGCGGCCAAGAACAGCGTCGCCGTATAACTCTGCACCGCTTCTCGTTCCGGATCTGCACGAGGATCCAATTGACGAAACCGCCGATCAAGATCAATGTAGCGAGAACCGTTAGACATTCCGGCAAGCCTCCCTTGGCCTTTCACCTACCATTGTACCGAACCTTCTTATCACCGAACCCCCAGAAAGACTGCCTGTGTCGGCCAGCATTCCATACCCTGCATCCACGGTAAGTGCTTTCGTCATCCCAGCCCGGTGTCCGCCACGGGGCTCCGGATCATCGACTGGACGCTTAGCCATCCGTGTCGATCGTCGAGCCCAGCAAGGAGCAACCGTAGTTGCCGAGGAAGGAAATGTCTGGTAGCAACCCGCCGACGAGGCACCAACCATTACCATTCTAGCCCATTCGGAGAAGCCATCGCCAGTGGCTGGGCACCTCCGAGCCGCGCGTCTGGAAAGCAGGCGCAGTCTATTGATGGACGAAAGGCAATTCCAGTAGAATGGCTTACGTGGAAGCACTGGAGAATCCGAGGCTGGCCGTTGTGGACGCGGCCTTGATGAGTTGACCGCGGATCTGGACTGACGGGATTGGATTGTGAAGTGAAGTACGACGTATTCATCAGCCATCGCAGCGACGACAAGCCGTGGGTACGCACGTTGGCCACGAACCTGCAGAACGCGGGGCTGAGCGTTTTTTTGGACGAATGGGAACTGGTTCCCGGCGATTCGTTCGTCGCAGGCTTGGAGCAAGGTCTGGAGAACTCGGCTGGCGGCGTGCTCGTCTGTACGCCGGGAGCCCTGGAATCCGGCTGGGTTCGAGCCGAGTACGACCGCATGATCGCTCGCGGGGCCAGTCGTGGCGACGGTTTTCGGCTGGTGCCGATCGTACTCGATCCGTGCGCGCCGAAATTTCCTTTTTTGGAATCCGTGCATCATGTGGACTTCAGCCAACCGGATCGTTATCGCGAATCGTTCCAACGGCTGCTTTGCGGTTTGAACGGGAAGCCGCCCGGACCGTCGCCCTGGTTCGAAGGCGATCTGGAGACCGCCGATTACTCGCGCTACGCGGCGCCGCTGGCCAATGGACTCCTGCAACCGGCTCGGGCCTGGGTGGAACAAGTGTTCGAGGCGTTGTACTCGCGGCGGGCCGTAGTCATGCCCGCGCCCGAGGACCGCTTGGACGGCCGGCAGACGGCGTTGATCCGACAGCGGGCGGAGGTGGAATTCGGTGCGGATCGTTTTCTGCACATCGGGCCGCCGACCGGCAGCGGAAACCGTCTGACGAAGGCCCAGCGGCAAGAGTACTTTCAAATCCTCGGCCAGCAGTGCGGGTTCGAGGATCGCATCACGGGCGGCCGGGACTTCGCCGACGCCGTGGCGAGTCGGGTGCGGTGCGGCCAACTGCTGTTGCTTATCAGCCGCTTTGACCACGGGCATCCGGACGCCTGCGTCGAACTGGCGACGAACGTGCGGCAGTTGCTTGAAACGCAGCACGGTCTGCACGTGATTCTGACCGGAGGCGAGGAGTTGGACGATCTGTATTTTGTTAGGGCGGAACATTCGCTGATCAACCACGCCGAGTATCTGGCGTGCCCTGAGATGACGCGGGCCGACGTGAGGGCGATGGTCTCGCAACTGCGTCCGGCGGTGCCGCTGTCGGACGAGGATCTGGACGCCGTTTGTGCCGCCAGCGGCGGTCTGCCGCGGTTGATCGAACGCTGCGTCCGGTTTTTGGGCGAAGCAGGTTTCGATCGAGCCGCTGCAGAAGACGGCATCGCTCGTTCGCCGGAGATTTGGAAGAAGATCCTGCCGCTGGCGCAGAAGGAAGCCAGCCGGAAGCGTCTGGCGGAGTTGCTGCAAAGTGAAGACGTGGGACCGGCGCAGCCGTACTTGGTGCATCCGTTGCGGCGACGCCTGTACTGGTCCGGCCTGCTGCGTCCCAGCGCCGACCAACAGCGTCTGGTGTGGCGCTGCCCCGCTATCCGCCAAGCCGGCCGGACGATCTTGGGAACTTTGTAGCTTGGCTCACCGGAACCGAGCGGTTTAGGGAGAGAACACGCGAAGGCGCTAAGTCGCGAAAGATTGGATATCCGACCCATTGATCCCTTCGCGCTGTAGCGCCCTCACATGACACTCATTTGGGAGATGACCATGACCCTTGCTCGACAGGCCGGAATCTGCGTTTGCCTCGTATGCCTGGCGGCCACGGCCGGTGTCGCTCGCTCCGTCGAATCCCCACCGCCCATGCTGCCGCATCCGGAGAGAATCCCCGATATCGAAAGGAAGGTCCTGCAGAATCTGGGCAAGGTACGTGCCGTGGCCTTCAGCCCGGACGGCAAGTGGCTGGCCAGCGGCGCGGAGGACAACACGGTGCGGGTGTGGGACGCGGTCACGGGCCATGAGCTGCGGCGACTGGAGGGCCATGCCGACAGGGTGTTGTCGGTGAGTTTCAGCCCGGACGGGAAGCTCCTGGCCAGCGGCTCGGATGACCAGACGGTGCGGTTGTGGGACGCGGCCACGGGCCAAGTGCTGCGGCGACTGGATGGACATGGCACCAGCGTGTGGTCGGTGAGTTTCAGCCCGGACGGGAAACTCCTGGCCAGCGGCGGAGGGAGTTCCGATCCGTTCGAACGCCCTAACCAGACGGTGCGGATATGGAACACGGCGACGGGCCAAGAGCTGCGGCGACTAGAGGGACACGACGGCAGCATGTCGTCGGTGAGTTTCAGCCCGGATTGGAAGCTCCTGGCCAGCGGGTCGTTGGACGGGACGGTGCGAGTGTGGGACGCAGCCTCGGGGCAAGAACTGCGGCGACTGGAGGGCCATGGCGGCAGGGTGAATTCGGTGAGTTTCGGCCCAGACGGGAAGCTCCTGGCCAGCGGGTCGTCGGACCAGACGGTGCGGGTGTGGAATGCGGCCACGGGCCAAGAGCTGCGGCGACTAGAGGGACATGGCGGCGTGGTGTCGTCGGTGAGTTTCAGCCCGAGCGGGAAGTTCCTGGCCAGTGGGTCGTATGACCAGACTGTTCGGGTGTGGGACGCGGTCACGGGCCAAGAGCTGCGGCGACTGGAGGACCATTACCACATGGTGTTGTCGGTGAGTTTCAGCCCGGACGGGAAGCTCCTGGCCAGCGGGTCGCAGGACAGGACGGTGCGGTTGTGGGACGCGGCCACGGGCCAAGAGCTGCGGCGACTGGAGGGCCATGGCGGCTGGGTGAATGCGATGAGTTTCTGCCCGGACGGGACGCTCCTGGCCAGCGGGTCGGATGACCAGACGGTGCGGTTGTGGGACGCGGCTACGGGCCAAGAGCTGCGGCGACTGGAGGGCCATGGCGGGAGCGTGTCGTCGGTGAGTTTCAGCCCGGACGGGAAACTCCTGGCCAGCGGCGGAAGCAGTTCCGATCCGTTCGAACGCCTAGACCAGACGGTGCGGTTGTGGGACGCGGCCATGGGCCAAGAGCTGCGGCGACTGAAGGGACATGGCAGGGGCGTGTTGTCGGTGAGTTTCAGCCCGGACGGAAAGCACCTGGCCAGCGGGGCAGAGGACCAGACGGTGCGATTGTGGGACGCGGCCACGGGCCAAGAGCTGCGGCGACTGGAAGGACATGACAAGGGCGTGTTGTCGGTGAGTTTCAGCCCGGATGGAAAGCTCTTGGCCAGCGGGGCGGAGGACCAAACGGTGCGGGTGTGGGACGCGGCCACGGGCCAAGAGCTGCGGCGACTGGAGGGACATGGCTCCAGCGTGTCATCCGTGAGCTTCAGCCCGAACGGGAAACTCCTGGCCAGCGGAGGCAGTTCCGGTCTGTTCGAACGCCCAGATCAGACGGTGCGGTTGTGGGATGCGGCCACGGGCCGAGAGCTGTGGCGACTCGAGGGCCATGGCGGCAGGGTAAAATCGGTGAGTTTCAGCCCGGACGGGAAACTCCTGGCCAGCGGGTCGGATGACCAGACCGTGCGGGTGTGGGACGTGGGGACGGGCGAAGAGCTGCGGCGACTGGAGGGACATGCCGGCGGAGCGACCTCCGTCACTTTCCCGCCTGCGGGCGAGTCGGCCACCCGCGACGGCTGGCCGCGACTGGTCGTCGGTTGCGGGGACGGTTTGATCATCGACTGGACGCTGCAGCCGAGCGAGTTCGTTCGCGGCATGGTTGGGTCGCGGCGAGGCTGCTGGGCGACCTGGAATGCGGCAGGCGAGGTGGTCCGTTTTGACGATGGGACGTTGATTCTCGACGCACCGGAAGTCGCGGATCTGCCCAAGGGACAACTTGTATTGGACGCGCCGAAACAACGTGTTCTGGTATCGTATCCGAGCCAAAACTCGTTTCCGATTACGGTGCGCAACGGCGGTACGGCACCTGTCTACTGGCCGCGAGTCACTGCGGCGGTGACCAACGCCAAAGAGAAACGCAAGTTCAATGTTGTCATCCGCTGGCCCGAGCAGGCCACGCCGGTGCTGGAGCCCGGCGCGCATGCCGAGTTCACGGCGGTCCTTGTCCCGCGATCCGAGTACGAGAACCCGACGCGTTTCGCCGAGGAAATCAAGTTCACGGCCACGGGATTGAATTGCGAGCCGTCCGAGTTCCAGGTCGCGGCAGAGTTTCAGACGCCGGAATTGGAGTTGGGACCGGTCGTTCTCGACACCCGTAGCGACACACCCGGCATCGCGGTAACGGTACTCAGCAGCGGCCAGACGGCGATGACGTCGCGCGAGGTGATGGTGACCCTTGCCCCAGCCACGCCCGGCGCGGAAGGCGAAGAGCAGAAGCTCGCGGCGATTCAAGTCGATCTGGCGTCGGGTGCGTTGCGCACGCTACCCCTGCCGTTGTCGGACGAACTGGCCCAACGAACGCCTCCGTGATTCGGCGCCTGATGAGAAATGGAGGGTGTCCGTAATCCAGCGTGATCCGGTGCCCCATCGCTGGACATCGGCGCCGCTGCCGATCCAACTGCCGCCGGTGCCGTGGTTGCTGTACTCGGCGCTGACCTTCGGCACGATCGCGCTGGTCTTGGCCGGCGGTTACGCAGGGCTGTTTCTGCATCCCGACGTGCGACGCGTGTCCCGCGATCCGGCGGCGGTGCTGGACACGCCCGTGGAACGCGTCGGAGCGGTGCGGCGGCTACTGGGCTGGACGCGGCGGTTGCCGGCGGTGCTGACGCACGCGGAGGTAACGCGCCAGCGAATGGATGCGGCGCAGGAATTCCTGGCCAGCCGGGATGCGGAACACCGGTGCGGGCTGTTGACCGATCGGCTGAGCTGGACGGCCCGGCGGCTGGATTGCCAGGGGCTAGACGCGTTCTTCGGGAAGGTTTCGTCCGACTTTCTCCTGAACCTGGAGCAATGTCTGTTGGTCTTCCCGGACCCGCAGACGCCGATCGTCGATTGGCGCGAGGCGCTGCGCCAGGCCGAACCCAATGCCGACCGGATGCTGACGATCGTGGTCACGACCGACGCGGCGCACCGGGAACGGTTGCTGAAGGGCTCCCGCGAACCGACCAATATGCTGGTCACAGCCAGCAGCCGCGAACTGACGGGCTGGCTGCTGTCGCCCCAGCCGGAGCGGATAGTGTCGCAGATGATCGCCGGCCAGGTCAAGGTAACGCGGTTTTCGCCGTTCCAGTCGGGCGGCGGATTGAAGGAAGGCCGGCTGTTCTTCGGACGTCAGGAGATCCTGTCGAACATCCTGAATCGGGATCCGGCCAACTACTTCCTCGTGGGCGCGCGGCAGTCGGGCAAGACCAGCTTGCTGCTGCAGGTCCAGCGGCTGTGCCGGGCGAAGGGCACGCTGCAATGTCATTTCCTTTCGCTGACGAATAAGGGCATCGGGCCGGCGATCGCCAGCGTGCTGAATATCGACGCGACGGGGGATGAAGAGGTGTTGCGGCAGTTGCGGCAGGCGCGGGGGGAAGAATCGCAAGCTGGACGCCCACGCCATGAGACTCCGGCTGGAAGCCGGAGCCACGGGGTGCTGTTCTTGTTGGATGAGGCCGATTTGTTTGTCGAGGCTGATGCGCAGCGGGACTTTCAAGTCATGCGGCAAATGCGAGCGATCAGCGCGGAGGGGATCGCACATTTCATTCTGGCGGGGTTTTGGAAACTGTACGCATCGGTAGCCATGGACTACCAATCCCCGATCAAGAACTTCGGCGAAATCCTGACCATCGGCCCGTTGGAGACAGACGCCTGCCACGACCTGGCCGTGCAGCCGATGCAGGGACTGGGCGTGCGCTGGGAGGCGGACGTTCTGGTCCGGCGGCTGATCGAACAGTCCGGCGCCCGCCCCAATCTGATCGCCATCACCTGTAACGAGATCCTCAAGCTGTTGGGTACGGGTGGACGAATGATCGACAGCGCGACGCTGGACGCTGCACTGGACAGCCTGCCGATCCGCACGGCCCTGGCCGGCTGGGAGAAGATGACCAAGGACGAACAGCAGGATCGGCTGGACCGGATCCTGGTCTACGCCACCGCCCGCGAGACGGCATTCGACATGGACAGCCTGCTTTCGCGGCTGAAGCCGTTCGGCCTGCGCTACATACCCGAAGACATCCGCCAGTCGCTGATGCGGCTGGAATTGGCGTACATCTTCTCCCGCGAGCTGGGCCGCTACAAACACCGCGTGCCGCTGTTCCAGAAGATGATCCAGGACCAAGCCCCGGAGGAACTGCTGCAACGCGAGGTCAAAGAAGATTGACCGGCGCACGGTCTCCAGAGATCGAATCCGCTTTCCCGTCCGATGCAAACGATCGCTAATGAAGTGAATAAAGGGGGTGGCAGTCGCGCTTATTGCCAGAGCGAAGAGGCGGTGTCACTTTTTGGGGGTCCCACGAGTTGCTCCAGGAGGAGTGCTATTGGACGTCTAAATGCAAGGATGGAATTGCGTCGCCTCCAGCGTAGCCACCTTGCCAAGTGCTGCCGGCCAGTTCATGCTAAATGGGCATGCGCAATTCCGGCCAGTACCGGATGCATGGCGAACGGGCAAGCATACGTGAACGGATCGTGGAAAGGAGCGGCTGCGATGGACGAAGAAGAACTGGTGCGCGAGAACGAGAGTCTGATGCAAGAGTTGTCTGTGCTGGGCCGCGATCCGGCGGTGTTC
>SKKK01000631.1 GCA_007121535.1 Planctomycetaceae bacterium
ACTGAGTGAAATGGGATCATGGGGGGAAAGCATCATGGATCATCCTGAAAACTTGGAGCAGCAGTTGTGGGAACTGGTGTACGAGCTGTTGCCGGACGATCAGGCTCGGGAGGTTTGCGACATGATCGCGGCCGATCCTGATGTGGCTCGGTTGTACGCCGAGGTCAAGTTGCGTTCCGAATTGGTGGCCGAGGCTTCGCGTATGCCCACTTCGCCCGTGCCGTTGCCTGTCCCGAAACGGTCGAACGAACCGGGCGATACTCCGGTCGCTTCGAAACCGGATGGTCCTCGCAAGCCATCGTCGGCGGCGCCAGACGATGTGCAGGAAGATGCGGTGGGGGTGGCGACGACGGCCGTCAAGGTAAAGCCCTGGCTGGCCACGACGTTGCGTTATGGTGCGTCGTTGGCTGCCGTTTTGCTGGTAGGATTCGTGGGCTTTGCTTACCTCAAGCCTCAATCGCCGTTGCGATCCGCCGCGTTTCAGGCGGACCAGCAGCAATGGACCGAGCGGCCCGTTCGGACCATGTTGCTGGCGCCCAACCGATTGCAGTCGCAACCGTCCAACTATTTGACCGTCATGACGCGATCCTTGGCGGATCGTGCCAGTTCAACCCCGATCACCTACCGTTTGTACGGCGAAGATGGCCGCGTGCTGCTTGACGCCCGGGCACAGACGGATGCCGCCGGAATCCTGCAGATTGAAACCCCCGGAGAATTGGACGATCGGTTCGTCCGCTTGGAAGTCCAACCGACCAGCGTTGGTATCGCTGCCCCGCTGTCGCACACGTTTCGAGTCGAACGGCCCGCGTGGATCACGCATCTTTGGTTGGATGCAACGACCGTCACGCCCGGCCAGTCGTTTCGGTACCGCACGGTTTCGTTGACCAGTTTCGATTTGCAAAGCGACCAACCAATCGAGGTGCAGGTTCAAGTGATCGATCCCGCGGGGCAGGTGATGGAAGACGCTTCCAGTCGTGCCTTGACGGAAAATGGCGTTCGGTACGGTCAAGTGACGATGCCCGGCGATGTTTCGCCCGGAACGTATCACGTCGTCGCCCGAAGCCCACAGGGGCACTTCGACGCCGTGTCTCGCACGTTGCTGGTCCGGGGCAGGCAGGATTCGGAGCCCCGGGATGCGGCCCAGCCCCCCAAGCCTGACCGCGTTTCGCCGAACGATCTGTCGATTGATTTTTATCCGGAATCGGGCGAATTGGTGGCCGGGGTCAGCAATCGGGTCTATTTCCACGCCAGTGACGACCAAGGTCAACCGATCTCGATCGAGGGTCGGATCGTCGATCAGGCGAATCAATGGCAGACGGACGTACAGACCGAACTCGAAGGTCGCGGCGTCTTCGTCGTAACGCCGGAACCGGACCGGCGTTATCGGCTAGAGATTGATTCCCCTGATTCCCCCACCACGTCGTTTTGGTTGCCATCTGCCGCTTCGGATCGATGGCTGGTCTTGGACGCGGGACCGGGGGTGTTCACGCCGGAAAGTGATTTGATCCTGGACCTGCGCTCGACCGATTGCTCGCGGCCGTTGGCCATCGTGGCGACGTGCCGTGGTGCGGTGGTCGGTCAGCGGATTGTCACGGGCGAACAGTTTCTCAAACGCGAGACCGAGCCCAATTGCGGGTACTGCCAGGTTCGTCTGCCGATCGCCCAGCAGGCTCAGGGCGTGATCCGTATCGTTGCCTACGACTTGAGTACCCAGCCCGCGTTACCGATCGCCCAGCGTCTGGTTTATCGTCAGCCGCACCGCCACTTACAAGTGCACGTTAACGCACTGCGGTCTCACTATGCACCGGGCGACGAGGTCCAGTTGCAATTGAGCGTGGGGGATGAATCCGGGCTTGGCCAGCCGGCGATGCTGGGGGTGGCGGTCATCGACGATCACGCGCCCTCGCGACTCCCCAGGCATGCCGCCAGTCTGACCAAGCGCATTTGGCTGACATCCCAAGTGGACGACCCGGAAACTCTGGAAGCCGCCGATCTGGATCCCGTTGCCCCACGGTCGGAAACGATCCGCTTGTTGGACCTGCTGCTGGGAACCCAACGCCCGCGGCGACCGGCGGGACCGACGGACGGGCTGTTGGCTGCGATCGATCGCAGGGATGCCGACGTCGCGACGGAATCGTGGATGCAGACCGTGGCAATGGCAGAATCTGTCGTCCCTCAGATTGTGGCCGACAACACGCAAAAGGTCCGCATGAAGGCGGACAGAACGCTGGCGGATCTCCGAACGGCTCGCCAGTCCGATCTACGCCGTATGGGTTTACTCGTGCTGCTGGGCGGTGTGTTGGTGACCGTGGCGACCTTGATGCTCGGCTTGGTGAAGGGCTTTGAAAAGCCTTATCGCTGGGCGCCGAATCTGGCCGTGGCCTGCTTGGCAATGATCGTGGGGATCTTTTGGGTGTCGGCCAGAATCGACTCGCAGGGACAGTTGTCTTGGTCCCGACCATCGGTGCACGATCGAGCCGATTGGCAGTTGGCGGAAGCCGTGCCTCAAGCCACGGTGCGGGAAATGCCCGCGACGACTTTCGAGGCTGCCAGCGATGATCTGGCCAGCGAAGAGGCCCCGAAACTGCTGGCCGAACGACGCGAACCGGCAGCGGCGACGCACGGTCTTGGGAGGGAACGTGCTTTGGGCATGGCCGAAGCGGAAGCGCCCGACGCCGAATCTTTCGCGGACGAAGCTCCCATGGAAGCCGCCCCATTGGCGGCTCCGCAAGAGGCGTTCGGTATGGGCGGCATGCGTGGCATGGGTGACTTGCGGGAACCGGCGCCGTCACCGGAAATGGAGATACCACGCCCCTTGGCCCGATCCCAACCGTTGCGGTCGGCGGTCGCGCCGGCTGACTCGGCGCCAGCCGCCGATGAAGTCATGGAAGATCGATTCGACGCGAACGATTCCATCGACGCGGACGTGGCGATCGACGATGGCGTCCGTTACTGGAATCCCGTCGCGGTCGCCGATGGAAAAGGCCAGTATCGACTGAGCCTCTCGTTGCCTCGACAACACGCCAGGTATCGCTTGGTCATCGACGCTCATCACGCAGGTCGGATCGGTTCTCAGCAAGCCGAAATCGTGATCGGAAAGGCGACGCCGTGACGAACGAGCCGCCCTTCCATTCGCCGGATCGCGGTTGGCGGCAGAAGTTTGCCGATGCCTTCCGCGGCGTCTGGATGGGAATTCGCGACCAGTCCAGCTTCCGAGTGCATTTTGCTGCTGCTGTGTTGGTGTTGATCGTCGGCACGGCGCTGGGTCTCGATCGCGTGGAATGGAGCTTGCTGGTGTTGGCCATCGGCGGCGTGTTGGTGGCCGAGATGTTCAATACGGCCCTGGAACACTTGGCGAAAGCCGTCGACCGGAGCCATAATCCTTATGTCGGGAACGCGTTGGACATCGGCAGCGCAGCGGTGCTGCTGGCCGCGCTGACCGCCGTCGTTCTGGGCGCGATCGTTCTGGGGTATCGTCTGGGGGGCCTTGCGGAATCGTGGGGTCTGTGGCCCGTGCCTTGACGCGATCACCCAGCGATCCGACGGCCGGCGACGGGATTCGGTCAACGAAGCCGCCGGCTTGGCACGAAGTTTGCATCCGTTTCGTAGCGTAGGCGAGACTCCCGAAAACCAGCACAGGAGTTTGGATTCTAATACAAATCCTCGCGGAACTCGCGCCGCTTCACGATTTTATTCAGGTCGCGGTTCGTAGCAGCGATCAGCCGCACGTCCACCGAGACCTCACGAGTACCACCGACGGGCCTGATCTTCTTGTTCTCCAGCGCTCGCAGCAACTTGCTCTGTAAACCAAGCGGCATCTCGCCGATCTCGTCGATGAAAAGAGTCCCGCCCTCGGCCGCCTGGAACAGTCCCTTGCGCGCTTCCCCGGCGCCGGTGAAGGCACCCTTTTCGTGCCCGAACAGCTCACTCTCAATCAGTGCTTCCGGGATCGCCGCACAGTTCACCGGAAGCAACGGCTTGTGCCGACGAGCCCCGTTGCTACCGCAGCCCGCCGTCGGGGACGCAACGGGGTGGTCGGGAGTCCATTGCAGCAAGGCTGATGATGCAGGGCCTGCGAAAAAGCTACCATGACGGGGGGAACGGGTTTGGTGCATGCTGGAGCAGCCCAGACAATCCCACAGACGGGTGCGAAAATTCGAAAAATTGGTGAAAAGTAGCTTGCAGGATGCTTGACAAGCCGCCGAAACTGAACTACGTTAACGCTTTGGTGCCCATTGTGTGGTTTCCCCCTTTTTGTTTTTCAAGCGGTCGAAAAACCCACGTTGAATGCCATACGCAAGCTCTTGGTTGTGGGAATCGTCACCACAGGCAGATTGTTTCTCGTGATTTGACTGGTTTGAGAAGAGTGGTGCAGGGTCCTTTGCTGAACTCGTGATTTCGTTTAGGTCTTGTTTTTAGGAGTCAATCTCATGTCGCAGGTGCCATTTTTCCGTGGCCGCCATCGTGGATTTACGTTGGTGGAGTTGTTGGTCGTGATCGCCATCATTGGCGTCCTGGTGGCACTGCTGCTGCCAGCAGTACAGGCAGCACGCGAGGCGGCGAGGCGCACTCAGTGCGCCAACCATTTGAAGCAGATTGGTTTGGCCGTTCACAACTTTCACGACACTCAGGGAGGCTTGCCGCCTTTGATGCTAGGAAGGCGAAGGCCAACATTCTGGGCTGTCATCTTGCCCTATATGGAGCAGGGCGTTGTGTGGGATCGGATTAGTTTCACCAATACACCGGCGGACAGAATCGAAGACGGGCTTGACTCCGGGTCTGTTCTGACCACACGTGATGCCGTGATCCCAACCTATTTCTGCCCTTCGCGTCGTACTGCCACTACCGGTCTCAAGACAAGTGGAGATATGCAAGGGCCTCTCGGTGACTATGCGGTGGCTGTTTGGTACGAGAGTTCTGGCAATCTGACCCGAGGCAACATGGATCTGACCAATCGAGACGGTTGGTGGGGGCTTTTCAACATGGACCAAGACAACCGCTTGGCGAGTGCCATCCGTACGGCGGTTCGCAATACCAGTGAGGAAGCCAATCCGGGCATCGAAGCTGTAGCCGAAAGGATGGCAAGCTGGCGGCCGCGGGACACGTTTTCCCGCTTGATCGATGGTACCAGCAACACGATCCTGGTGGGTGAAAAGCATGTGACTCAGCTCGAGATTGGCCGCAATTGCTGCAACAACAAGCGAGCGGACGGCAACATCTATTGGTGGGACGGCAGTTGGCGTGAGTACACGGCAGCTCGGCAGGTGCGTGTGGACATTCCGCTGGCTCCGAGTGGACAATTCGAGGACGTCGGAGACTGGTCAGCTCGGGCCATCGCTTTCGGTAGTTGGCATCCCGGGGTCATCCATTTTCTGCTGGCCGATGGTGCGGTGGTTGCCCTCAGCACAACGATGAACGTCGGTGTGTTTCGTGACATGGCTCATGCGCATTCCGGGCGCGTGACGAGCCTCGGGCAGTAGGTGATCTGGATCGGGTACGAGCTGCCGCGAACGAAGTGGTTTATGTGCCGTCGTTCGCGGCGGACGGTTACAGAAATCGTGGGGTGGATGTTGTTTCACCCGCTTTCATCAGGTTGTTGTTGGAATGGAACCGGAGGGTGTGATGATGTGGCAGCGTAGATCGTTGCTGGTAGCAACAGTAGTGATGTTGGGTGTTCTTCCAGGATGTGGAGGGGACGGCCATCGCGTCTCCGGAACAGTGCGTGTCAAGGGCGGCGACGTGTTGCGTCAAGGCACGGTTCAGTTTGTATCCGCCAGCCATACCGCGTCGGGAGCCATTGGCCAGGATGGCAAGTACAGACTGTCCGGCAGAGGCCAAGACGACGGGGCGCCCGCCGGTACGTACAAGGTGATTTTCTTGAGCACCGAGACGGGCGGTGATTATGACAATCCGGACGAACCGGTACGTCAGGTGATCGATTCAAGATACGCGAATCCCGCAACAACGCCGATCGAAGTACAAGTTCCCGGCGGTAACTACAATTTTGAGTTGGAACCGCCTGGAGGGTCAGCCCCTCCTGCCGAAGGGTAATTTAACCTGAGAATTCCCTCGGAAGTCAGGAGGCAAGACACGCTTGACTCCCCTGGGGTGGCGAGTTTAACAGACGCGTTAAAGAACGCTCGTGTGGCCGCACGCGCTGAGCATGCGGGCTCTCAGTTCTGCTTCCCCCCAAATGCACGCGGCTTGCAGGTGTTTTTCGTTGAACGAATTCTGTTCCGCGAGGCACAAACGTAGCAACAAGACGTATGTCGAGCGGCATCGCGTGTTGATCAAAGGGTTACCGGGGGTGGACGATTAGTTTAAGTCATGAAACGTTACTTCTTTTGTTGTGCGCTTTGCCTGACCGCTTGCGCCGGGCCATCGTCGGATCTTCCGAAAGTCGAGCTTGCCGAGAAACCGGATCAGCCACCAGCGGCCTCGCCGCAGCAGAAAGAACCGACCAACGCCAAGATCCCCTTCTTCCACAAACCCATTCGCGAGCCGGGCGAGCCGTCGCCGGACGATTGGTTCGAGGACATCACGGCCGAGGCCGGAATCGATTTCACGTATCGCGACAGCCAGGAAGCCGGGTTCTATCAACTCTTGGAGAACGTGGGGGGCGGGGTAGCGATCTTTGACTACAACCGCAATGGTTTGATGGATCTCTTCTTCACCGGCGGTGGAACGCTGACGGGACCGCCGATCGAGGTCTCGGGTCGGCCATCGGTGTTGTACCGCAACGAAGGGAATGGGCGGTTTCGGGATGTCACGGACGAGGCAGGGGTGGCAGGTGGTTCCTTCTACTCGCACGGCGTCACGGTTGGTGACTTCGACCGCGATGGCTGGCCGGATCTGTTCGTGGCCGGTTTTCACGGCTGCCAATTGTTCCGAAACAATCAACAAGGGGGATTCGAGGATGTAACCGAAGCGGCGGGGCTGAAGATCGATCGTTGGGCAGTGGCGGCGGCTTGGCTGGACATTAACAACAACGGTTGGTTGGATTTGTACGTCATCACCTATTGCGATTGGCTGCCGGATCATCGTCGACGCTGCATGAACGATCAGCAATTGCGCGACATTTGCGGCCCCTCGCTGTTTCCGGGCGCGAAAGATTACCTGTGGAAGAATCGGGGCGATGGGACGTTCGAGGATATTACGGATCGGGCGGGGATCGAATTGCGCAGCCGGGCGTTGGGCGTGGTGGTCGCCGATTTCGACGAGGACGGTTGGATCGACATCTATGTGGCCAATGACGTTCAGGAAAACCATCTGTATAGCGGTGGGCCTGAGTTTCCTCTTGATTCGGTGGGGTTGCTGGCAGGCGTCGCCTTTTCCGAAGATGGCGAGCGTCAGGGGTCCATGGGGGTGGATATCGGGGATTTCGATGGGGACGGCCGCATCGATATCTTCTATACGAACTATTCGAACCAAGATAATACCTTGTTTCGAAACGTCGATGAAATGGGATTTGTCGGGGTGGGCAATGTGACGGGAATGTTCGGGGTATCCAGGATGTGGGTGGGTTTCGGAACCGGCTTCGCCGATTTCGACGGGGATGGCTGGCCGGATCTGTTCGTAGCCAACGGGCACGTGGCTTACGAGCGTTTGGACAGCCCCTACTACCAGCCCGCGCAGCTATTCCGGAACGATTCCGGCCGGCGGTTTGTCGAAGTCTCCGATCAGGGGGGGCCGTACTTCAGCGTGCCCCACGTTGGCCGTGGCGCTGCGGTCGGCGACCTGGACAACGATGGCGGGTTGGATCTGGTCATCTCGCATCAAAACGATCCGGTCGTGGTGTTGCGCAACCGCCAACCCAACAAGCACTGGGTACGCGTCTTGTTGCGAGGCGTGGAATCCAATCCCGACGCGGTCGGCGCAACGGTTTCGGCCATGTTCGGAGACCGTCGAATCCACCATTGGGTGCGTGGCGGCGGCGGCTATCTGTCCTACTTCGATCCACGCATCCTGTTTCCAGCGATCGATGACAACCCCATTGATGTAAAGGTAAGATGGCCGTTGGGCCGGACTGAAGTTTTTCCCGCGCTTGAACAGGGACAGACACATGAGCTTGTCGAGGGGATGGGGCGACGACCTTGAGCAGCAAATGGCAGGCGGCGATCCGGAGTATCGCCGGCGACTTGCGCGGACGATCATCGCTTTGCTGGTAGTGATCGCCGTGGGAGGCTCTGCATGGCTGGGTTGGGCAACATGGATGGGCCATTGCGAGCCACTGTTGGTGGAATCGCGACGCCTGCTGCAAGAATCACTGCACGATCCGCCTCAATCCATCCAGAACCTGCAGACGGCCGAAACGTGGTTGCGGGAGTATTTGGATCGTGGCGGCGCCGAGGAAGACTCGGCTCGGTTGTTGCTTTGCGCTGCACTCACCTTGCGCGGGGTTTACGATCCCGATCGTCGGATCTCGCAAGCACACGACATCGAAGAACTGCTGAACAGCATCCGTCCTGCCCGATGTGCGTTGACGGACCTGTTGATCGCCATCGAGATCTTCATTCACAGCGGAAGACTTGCTCAAGCCGATTGGCTCATGGGCGGTGCGGTGCAGGTCAGCGAAGGAACTCCGGACCACCGGCGCGTGCTGCGTAAGGCGATCCCCCTGCGCTATGATCTGGGACGGGAGAAAGAGGTGCTGGAACACTGCGCGGTTCTGGCTGAGATGGATCCTTCCGATCCGGAACCTTGGCGACAAATGGCGATGGTGTATGAGGACGGAGGCTATGAAGAACGACTGATCGAGACGCTTCAGCGAATCGTCCAACTGGACGAACACGGCGCTGCGGAGGATCGGCTGAAGCTGATCGACGCGCTGATCTCGGTGGGTCAGAGAAGCCAAGCGCGAGCGGAGTACGATATTCTTGCAGAGCGATCTCCCGAACTGACGGAACGCCATCCGTTGACGCTTGCCAAGTTGCTGATGCTCGAAAGTGATACGGCTGCCGCCACGGCGAAAGTTGCCAAGATCCTGGACGAAGATCCCCAAGCGACCGACGCATTGTTATTCCGCGGGCAGTTGCTATTGAGCCAGAACCGTTTGCCGGAAGCCATGGAGACCATCGAGCGTTTGCTGGAACTGGATCCGATGAACTTTCAGGCGCACTACGTCCTCGGACAAATCACCGCCCGCTTGGGACAACGCGAACGAGCCCAGCAGCATCTAGCGCTTCACCGAAAAATCCTGGATGCTCGCGTCGAAATCCACACGCTCGAACGGCGCGCAGGACGCAATCCCAACGACACCGAGGCTCAAACGCAATTGATCCATTTGTACGATTCGCTGGGCATGACCCAGCACGCCGAATTCTGGCGACGCGCCAGTCGGATTTCCGGACGCGCAACTGATCCGTAGCCGAGTGGCCGACATCAAGAACATCGGCCAAGGACGCTGGGCCGGGGCGATCGCGGCCGCCAAATTCCTGGAAGAGTTTGTCGCAGGCAAACCCTAGGTCCACATCAATACTCCTTGGTGGGCACGGTCGCCAGACCGCGGAATTTTTGCTCTTTGGCAAGTGCAGCTATCCAAGCAGCCAGAAAATGGAGCCACCCAAACTAGCTGCAAAGAATTAAGCCTGGACGAGGAATTAGCACCGTTCGAGAACCACGAGCGGCAAAGGGACATTGGACAGCTATTTCCCGACCGGTGCTTAGCTGACAAATTCGCAATCCAATTTCTTGTTGCGGGCGTCACAATCCCCGACGCGCATGGGTCGACGGTCTGTCCAAGTCGTCTCCGACCGACCCCACTTCCGCACGATCCATGGCTCTTGCATGGTCCATTTGGCTGCCTCCGTCATTTCGCCGTTTTTTTTCGAGATAATTGGCCAGCCCCTAATTGCAAATTTGGCGTGTGGAGGTTAACATAGTGCTTGGGTTGAAGTTTTTTGTGGGCGCAGGCACTCGTCGCTATCATTGGTGCGAATTAAGTGAGACGGGTTTAGGCGAAGCACTAATTTTTCTTCCGCATCGTCCTCGGAGATAAGACAATGTTTCCATATGGTACCTTAGTGCGTTTGCGGACCGCGGGTCCGCGTCGACCGGCGTTCACGTTGGTCGAACTTCTGGTGGTAATCGCGATTATCGGCGTATTGGTCGCCTTGCTTTTGCCGGCGGTCCAAGCGGCGCGCGAGGCTGCTCGTCGCAGCCAGTGCTCGAACAATCTGAAGCAATTGGGGTTGGGGCTGCACAATTACCACGACTCTTACAATGCCTTTCCTGCCCGACAGGGGGGCAGTGGCAACCGTTGCGATGGCGAACTCGATCCGTGCCCGAGTAACTGGAACCACATGCGAATGCGGATGAGTGGGTTCGTTTCGTTGCTGCCGTACATCGAACAACAGCCGCTGTACGATGCGATCGCCAACAACGATTCTCAGGGAACCGGCCCGTTCGGCCCGCCGCCGTGGTTCGCCCATTATCCCTGGCGAACGCAAATCAGCACGCTGCGTTGTCCCTCAGACGGCTTCCGCCGCCAATCGAACCAGACACAGGCTGTCAACTACCGATTCTCGGCGGGCGACTCGATCGGCATCAATGCGGGAGCCAATCCGGTACCTGGCTTCGGAGCGAGCAACGAAAGCCGTGGCATGTTCACGCTGTACGGTTATCGCCGCATGGCGGACGTTCTGGACGGACTGAGTAACACGGTAGCGATGAGTGAGCGTGTGGTGACGCTCGGCAATCGCTTGATGCGGGGCGCCGTGGCGTTGAACGTCTCGATGGAGTCGCCGGCCGATTGTGCGGCGTTGAGTGGAGATCGCGGCGAGTACCTCGCGGGAATCTCGGTGGGAATGACCGACTCGGGTTCCCGCTGGGGCGATGGTGCGATGTTTTTCGCGGGCTTCAACACGATGTTGCCACCCAATGCCCCCGCCTGTACAACGTCCAGCGAGGGAGCGCACTGGAATTGGGGCGTATGGACGGCCTCAAGCAGCCACCCCGGTGGCGTGAACGCGCTGATGGGAGACGGTTCCGTACGGTTCATCAGCGAGGTGATTAACACCGGCGACCTGACCACTCCGTTTCCCGGGCCAGCCACGCGGGCCAGCCCTTACGGAGTCTGGGGTGCGCTGGGTACGACCCAGGGCAGGGAAGCAACCAGCTTGCCGTAGTGCTTGGCGCACTGCGGAACGTGTATGAAGTCATGGCCTTAGCCGAGGAGGAGCATATGAAGCCGCATCGTGCGTGGTTGGTTCAAGCGGTAGGTTGGTCGCTGTTGTTGGGCCTGGCCGGTTGCGGTGGTGGCGGCGACTATCCCGAGATGACGCAGGTCACGGTGACGGTCTTGTACGATGGCCGTACGGTGGAAGGGGCCACGGTCCTATTCTCCCCAGCCGATTCGGACACTCGCTCGGCTCAGGGGCGAACGGACGCGTCGGGCAAGGCGTCGGTACGGTCTTTCCCGGATCAAGATGGGGTTCTTCCCGGAAGTTATCGAGTGGCCATACACAAGGCCACACAAGAAGGCATCGAAGAAGTGGTCGATCCGGACGCCGACCCGGGGGCTGCACCGCAAACGGTACACCATCTACCGCAGCAGTACGCCAGCGTGACCACTTCGGATTTGACCATCGACGTGGCACTTGGGCCACCGATCGAGATGACTTTTCAGTTGGCCGATTAAAGCGCGCATTTGCGGTTTAGATCGCCATACAACTTATCGGACTACGGACAGAAGAGAGCGCTTGCGGACAGAGAAGAACGCACTGTGTAAGACCTGTTTCCTATTTTCTTTTCCGTTTTTTCGAAGGAGAGACCAATGCAAACGGTTATCCAAGATCGAGGATGCTGCCGCGGTACGGTCCGCCAGTGCCCGCGCCGGCGGCGTAGAGCGTTCACCCTTGTGGAACTTCTCGTGGTGATCGCGATCATCGGGGTGCTCGTGGCCCTGTTGTTGCCTGCCGTCCAGGCGGCGCGCGAGGCCGCACGGCGCTCCCAATGCAGCAACAACCTCAAGCAGATCGGTTTGGCGTTCCACAACTACCACGACACCCACCAGGTGTTCCCGCCTGCGTTCATCAACGTGGGTCCGAATTGGCACTGGGGTTGGGGAGCGTTCATCCTGCCGTACGTCGAGCAGGGGCCCCTGCACGACGCGCTTGCGCCGGGCGACAACAGTCAAGGTGTCACGCAAGAGGAAGGTCCCAATGCCCAACCGGAACTGCAAACGCGACTGGGCGTCTACCGGTGCCCCTCCGACGTAAACGCGCGGGCGACGAATATCCATTGGACATGGAACGGCGAGTTCGGGTTGAGCAATTACGTCATCAATGAAGCAGCGGTCCCCTGGACCCCACCGCCAGGTACCG
>SKKK01000125.1 GCA_007121535.1 Planctomycetaceae bacterium
AACCCCTGGAAAGGGGTGCGAACCCTTGGAAAAGGATGCCCAAACACGGCGATAGCCCGTGTAACGGGCGACAGGAACCGAATCATGAATACGCCATCATGTCCCACGCCATCCAACCCCGCCTCCCAAAATCCTGTCGTCCCTACGGGACTGCGAATGCTGCTCGACCGCGTTTTCCCAATCCAGGGGCTCACGCCACCTGGCTACATCTTGTCGTCCCTACGGGACTGGGGATGGATACCAATCACGAACTTAGCCAATTGGCCTTGAAAAGCAGAATTCGAACACCTCGGGGCGCAGCCCTTTACTGCCAGAGCCTAATCTTGCTCCGCAACGTCGCTCTCGTACTGTTTCAATTTGCGGTACAAGGTCTTGCGATCCAGGCCCAGGATGCGAGCGGCGTTGGTGCGGTTACCGCCCACGGCTTGCAGGACGTGTTGGATATAGCGTTGCTCGACCTGCTCCAGCGGCACCAGTTCGGTGGGATCGTCGCCACCGATGAAGACTTGCGACGCCCGGTACTCGCGAACACGTTCCGGCAGGTCGTCGACCATCAGCTTTTCGTGCTGGGTCAGCGCCACGGCGCGTTCGATCACGTTCCGCAGTTCGCGGACGTTGCCCGGCCACGAATAGGCCAGCAGCCGTTCGGCTGCATGATGCGAGATTCCCGTCACCGGCTTGTTGGATCGTTTGGCAAAGGTTTCGACAAACGTCTTCGCCAGAACCAGCACGTCGGTTCCACGAGCCCGCAACGGGGGGATCTTCAATTGGATGACATTGATGCGGAAGTACAGATCCTCGCGAAACCGGTTCTCTTCCACCGCCGCTTCCAAGTCGCGGTTGGTCGCGGACAGGAGCCGCACGTCGAACGAAACCTCGCGATCGCCCCCCACCGGGCGCAGCCGGTTCTCTTCCAGGGCTCGAAGTAATTTTGCCTGCATGGCGATCGGCATCTCGCCGATCTCGTCCAACAGCAACGTGCCGCCCTGAGCCTGCAGGATCAAACCTTTTCGATCGGTGCGAGCATCGGTGAAGGCTCCGCGAGCGTGTCCGAACAATTCGCTTTCCAGCAACGTGTCCGGCAGCGCCGCGCAGTTGACTGCGACAAACGGGCCTCGGGCACGGCGGCTCTGGTCGTGGATGGCACGAGCCACCAGTTCCTTCCCGGTCCCGCTTTCGCCCGTGATCATCACCGACGCCTCGGCGTCAGCAACTCGGACCAACTGATCGAACAGACGCCGCATGGGCGGACTCTCGCCGATCATCGCCCCAAACCCGTCCTGTCGCTGGACGGCCTGACTGAGCCGCTTGACCTGCTCCTGAAGCCGATAATGCTTGACGGCGCGGTCCAAGCCGATCGCCAACAAATCCATCTCGATCGGCTTGGTCACGAAATCGTAGGCCCCCACTCGAATCGCGGCGACGGCCGTCTCCAGGCTGCCAAAAGCGGTCATCACGATCACCGGCAGCCCGGGCCGGCTGCCGACGATCTGCTCGCACAACTGCAAGCCACTGGTGCCCGGCATGCGCACATCGGTCAACACCACGTCGAAATCTTCCTCATTCAGCCGTTGCCAAGCCTCCTCAGCCGACGTACACCACTTGGCCGAAAAATCTCGCAGCCGCAGATCGGTCTGGATCAATTCGCACATGTTCCGTTCGTCATCGACGATCAGGACGTTGCCCCGCATTCTTCGTAGCTCCTTGGTCGTTCGTTCAATCGGTCGGTTCAGGAAGGATCACAGTAAAACGGCTGCCTTCGCCCACCCGGCTCTGAACTTCCATCCAACCACCGTGTTCGCGAACGATGCCCTCAGCGATCGACAACCCCAGGCCCGTCCCTTCGCCAACCTGCTTGGTCGTGAAAAACGGCTCGAAAATATGCTCCTGGTCCTCCGGCGAGATCCCCGCGCCTTGGTCCTCGATGCTCAAGAAAGCGCATGTGGCTGAATCTTTACCAGCATCGTCCGAGCCCGATCGTGCACCCATCCGGATGAGAACGTCGCCGCCATGATCCATCGCTTGGACCGCGTTCATCACCAGATTGGTCACCACCTGCTGGATCTGTGCGTAATCAGCACAGGCCAATACCGCCTGGTCGCTATCCTCGACAACCAGATGAACCCCGCGCTTCGTCGCCAGAGGTTCGAGCAATTGGGTCGTCTGTCGAGCGATGTCGCGAAGATCGATCTGGTTGCGATGCGGAGAACGGCGGCGAGCGAAATCGAGAAGCTGCCGGATGATTCCGGTAATCCGGTCGGCTTCCGCTTTGATTGTCTGAGCGCTCTGCTGAATCTCCTGCTCGGACAACTTCCCACTGGCGATCAAACCGGCGCGCCCCGAGACCACATTCAGCGGCGTACCCAGTTCGTGCGCGATGCCCGCGGCCAAACGGCCGACCGTTTTCAGCCGATCGGCATGCCGCAACTGCTCCATAGCCGCCAACCTCTCGGAAGTCTCGACGCGGAGCTGTTGCTGCTGTTCATCCAACTGGCGACACATCTCATTCAACGCCTCGGCCAACTGGCCTAGCTCGTCGTGGCTCTTCAGATTCAAAGGCGTCGAAAAATCACCCTGTCCGACACGATGGGTCTTGTCGATCAATAGATCCAGTGGCCGACCCACCCAGTGCACTCCAACCAACCAGCACACCAGCACCCCGGCGATCGACATCGCACCGATCGACGCCAAACCAGCGATCATGGTCGTATAGGCCTGCTCATCCAACGATTGCAGCGACGCGGACAACTCGAGCCCGCCCAGACGTCCACCTTCCAACCGGATCGGACAGTAGGTCAACAGGTGCCGTACCCCCGAAGGATCGCTCACCGTAATCGTCTCGATCCGCCCTTCCCAAACGTGAACCAGTCGGTCGACAGGAACCAGAGGCCGGTAAGGTTCGGGCACGTTATCGTCCAGCCAGACCCAACGGACGCGAAGTTGCTCCCACGCATCGCCGTTTTCTTGCAGGACTCGCACGAACGTTTCCGGCACCCGCTTTGTCCCACTCGCCTGTAACCGCCGTTGCAATTGGCGCGCGATCTCTTCCGCCTGCACGGTCTGTTGTTGTTCGAGACGCGAGAACCCCTGCCAAACGGCAATATAACCGGCCACTCCCGCCAGCAGGACCACGATGGCAAAGAACACCAGCAACAGTTTTGCGGTCAATTTCATCGGTGCGATCTCCTGCGACCACCAAGCGTATCCGCGTGCTGGGGCATTTCGCCACGCTGGGGAAATGTGACCCAGGTTTATCCTTTGCCCTGCCCGACACTTGCGGTCGTACGAATCCTCGGAAAACCCATTCTACCCAAAAACCGATCCATGTTCGACTCTACCGGGGAATTGTAAATCCCTCCAAAAATGCCTTTTCTACAGAAATCCAGGCGGCTCGGATGCGAACCGTTTTTTCGTCGGCGCTCAGATAAAATAGTGCGAATTTCGTGCCGGAAAAATATCCAAGGTTTCGGCACGCGATGTGCTTGAAACACAAGACGAAGCGAAGACGCCTAACTTCTCCGAGTCGGAGAATGGATGACACGAGCAACAAGAAGGAGATGAGATGATGAGGATTTTGAATCGTCAAACGTTCTTGGTCGCCACCCTGGTGGCGTTGGTCACAGCGATTGGAATCAATGCAGTGACCAGTGGGTCCAGTTCCTTGTTCCCGGGCGGCGTGGTGACGCCGATTCGGTACGCTCCAACGGAGGTTCCGCAGGTATCGCCTGAGGAGGCAGAGCGAGCGCTCAGCTCTGCTCGCGACCTTTCGACGGCGTTCCGCGTGGCCAGTGAAATGGTCCTGCCATCGGTGGTCGCTATCGAAACCACTCCAGCCGAAGTCCAAACGCCAACGGAGCGTCGGCCGTCCCCCGTCCCACCGGGTCGCAGCCCGCTTCCGCCGGGACGAAATCCATTCGAGGGTACGCCTTTCGAAGAATTCTTCCGCGACATGCCGTTCGGGGGAGAAGGATTCCGATTCGAGGCGCCGCCCGGCCAGCCGATGCCGCGTCGCAGCGGGTTGGGGTCGGGAGTAATCTTCGATGAATCCGGGCTGATCATGACCAACAACCACGTGGTCTCTGGCAGCGGTTCGGTCAACGTTCGATTGCACGATGGTCGTGAATTCACGGCCAGCGAAGTTTGGACAGACCCGAGAACGGATATCGCCGTGTTGAAGATCGACGGCGCAAACGATCTGATCGCAGCTCGCTTAGGCAACAGCGATGCGATGGCGATCGGAGATTGGGTGCTGGCTTTGGGTCAGCCGTTCGGTCTGGAAAGCACCGTGACGGCGGGCATCATCAGTGCCAAGCATCGCGGACTGGGCATTTTGAATCGTGAAAGCTTCCTGCAGACCGATGCGGCCATCAATCCGGGCAACAGCGGTGGCCCGCTGGTGAATCTGGATGGCGAGGTGATCGGGATCAACACCGCCATCTCGACTCGTAGCGGCGGCAACGAGGGCATCGGGTTCGCGGTACCTGTGAATCGTGCCAAATGGGTTGCTCAGCAACTTGCAAGCGACGGGGTCGTGCGACGCGCCTACTTGGGAGTGGTCATCCAACCGGTGACCCAGGAGCTTGCCGATCAGTTCAAGGTTCGTCCCCGCGAAGGGGTGGTCGTGTCCGAGGTGTTGCCAGACACGCCAGCGGCCAAGGCGGGCGTCCAATCAGGTGATGTCATCGTCGAAATCGCTGGCGTTCCGGTATCCAGCTCGCAGGAACTGATCGCGATCGTCGAGCAAGCCGAACTGGGCAAGCCGCATGCCCTGACGGTCAAGCGGAACGGGAAGGTAGAAGAACTGGCCTTCACCCCCGAACCGCAACCGGAAGACTACGGTCTTGCCCAACGCGACGTGCCACGTGATCGACCGGCTGAGGGTTCGCAGTTCGACAACCTTGGCCTGGAACTCGGCTCGCTGGAACCCGAGGTAGCCCAGCAACTGGGGCTGCAGGATGTGGAAGGAGTCGTCGTCATGGGGGTCCAGCGTGGGAGCATCGCGGATCGCGCCGGACTGGAAAGCGGGATGGCCATCACGCAGATCAACCGCCAGCCGGTGACCGATCTGGCGTCCGCCGAAAAAGTCCTGAAGGATGCCACGCTGGAGGAAGGCATCCTGCTGCTGATCCGAACGGCTCAGGGCTCGCGCTTCGTCGTGTTGCGACAGACCTGATCGACTTGGACGCTCGGCCGGAAACGTCTGAGCGAGAAAACTCCAGCCCTGCGGCCCGGTGTACTCCTCTTCACCGAGGCCGCATCCCGGGGAGCCCGGTTTCGCGATCGAAGCCGGGCTTCCTCATTCATCCGGGTTCACGACAATTGTGCCTGGACCTCCAATCCGTAACAGTGATTTTCGGCTTTCACTGTGCGGATCTCTTATTTTTGGAATATTCGCAGGGCCAGGCACGCGGCTTATGACGACTCGAACGGTGTAGCGCTTGCTCCTGGCCGTCGCGCCTTATACTATGAACGTGGTGCATTCCTCGTTCGATATCACTGACGGTCACAAAGAGGCTGGAAAAAATTGGGACAGACACCTTGGCGATCCATGTATTTCGATGGTTTTCGCAGTTTCCGCTGGAAGCCAGTTCCATTTTGTCACAGCCCGAAAGTGCCGTCGAATCTGGAGCAACGAATCGATGCGACTTTCAAATGATCATGGGCATCGCACTCGGAAACCGAATCTTGTCTACGAGGCGGTGAAAAAATTGGGACAAGCACCTTCGCGACCACCCATTTTCCAATGTTATCGCGGTTCTCCGTCGGAGCCAGTTCCATTTCTTCACAGTCTCCTCATGAGGCTTGGTATCTGCCTGGGGGTGCTGATGTCGTCTTCCATCACCCCCTCTGGAGGTTTTGCCGAAGATGGGCTCAGCGTTTTTCAGACGCCGCCCAGCGATGTGCGCAGACCCATGATGCGGGCAGAAAGGGCGATCGCCGAACGGCGTTACGCGGATGCTGCGTACGAGTTGGGACGGATACTATTGATCGAGAACGCCGATTCGGCCGAAGTCCAGGACTACTTTTTGATCGACGCAGATGCGGAGGATGGGCCGGTACAGCAAAGTCTTCGGGGTCGAATCCAACAGATATTGGCCGAGTTGCCCAGCGAGGGACGTCAAGCGTACGAGCTGCAATTCGGGGCTCAGGCTCGAGCCGCCCTGGATCAGGCGTTATCCGAAGGGGACATGGATCGTCTGGCCGACGTAATTCGGCGATTCTTTCACACGCAAGCGGGCTACGAAGCATCGATCCTGGCCGGGCGATATGAATTGGGACGCGGGCGACCGATGGCCGCAGCGCTGCATTTGGATCGCGTCGCCAAGATGCCAGGCGCCGCCGTCCGTTTCGAACCGGAATTGTCGTTCCTGCTGGCCGCCTGCTGGTTGTACGCCGGGGTGCCCGAGAAGGCTCGCCAGACGCTGGTGACGATGCGAGACCGATCTCCGGACAACACGATTGTCGTGGGGGATCAGCAAGTAACCATGTTCCGCGATGATTCGGAGGCCTTGGATTGGTTCGAGGATCTGGTAGGTCAGCAACCTTCGCTGCTAGCACCGGAGCCAGCCGAGTGGGTGGTACATCGCGGCAATGCGGCTCGCAACGCCCGCACTCAAGGTAGTTTGCCGCTGTTGAGCTATCGATGGCGGGTGCCAACGTGCATCGACCGGGCGGACGAGATGCTGATCGAAAAGCTGGAAAGACAGTTTCGTGACGAGGCGCGGGCGGCGATCCCCGCGTTGCAGCCGTTGGCGGTGGGCGAGACGATTCTGATGCGAACGCCCCACAAGTTGTTGGGCGTGGATTTCGCGAGCGGCAAGCGGATCTGGGTCTGGCCTCCGTGGGAGGGTGATTCGATCGATCCTTGGAGTAGCAGCGTGGAACGACAGCAGGTGCTGGCGGCCCAGCGTGAACAGGAGGTGCAACAGCGAATCTGGGATGATGCCGCGTACGGTCAAATCAGCAGCGACGGGCGATCGGTCTTTCTGATTCACGAATTGGGCTACGCGCCCGGAGGCACGCTCATGCACAACCAGCCCCTGTTCATGCTGCGGGGCGGCAGAGGGCTGGGGCTATCGGGTGATTCGAGGACGACGAATCAACTCGTGTCGCTCAGCTTGGCCCGTCAAGGTGCTGCCGAATGGATTGTCGGCGGCGAAAGCGGTGAGGATGAACCGGGACTGGCGGGCGCGTTTTTTCTGGGGCCGCCGTTGCCGCTGGAGGGAAATCTGTACGTGATGATCGAGCTGCACGGCGAGATCCGGTTGGTCGTCCTGGATGCCGCAAGCGGTCGACTCGTGTGGCAACAGCAGTTGGCTCACGTCGAATCGCGGACGATCGAGGTGGACGGCGCTAGGCGTCTGGTGGGCGCGGCGCCGTCCTACGAAGGCGGAGTGTTGATCTGTCCGACTTCGGCGGGCGCGGTGGTCGCTGTGGACCGGGCAGCCAGGTCCCTGCTATGGGGCTACCAATATTTGAGTGCGCCCCGGCATGCTCACCACGGCGGTTTTCGAGCTGCCCAATTGGCTCGCCGTTCCCCGCAACCCGTGGATTCACGCTGGATCGACGCGACGGTCACCGTCGCGGACGGACGAGTCCTTGTGACGCCGGCGGAAACGGACGATCTGCATTGCCTGGATCTACTGACGGGCGAACCGCTCTGGGAGCCACAATCGCGAGGCGCTCATTTGTATGTCGCTTGTGTGCATCGCGGCAAGGTGATCCTGGTAGGTCCCGAGCGAATAACGGCGATCCACCTGGACGACGGCCAGAGGGCATGGGAAAACCCGCTGGATCTGCCCGACCCACCGAGCGGTCGAGGGCTGTACACGGGCCAACACTATTTCCTGCCAACCATGGGATCGGAGTTGCTGAAGATTGATTTACAGTCGGGTCGGATCGAGGAACGCACGATGACTTCGATCGTTCTCGGCAACCTGGTCGCGTATCGGGACGAGATCCTGTCGCATGGTCCGCAGTGGTTGTCCACGTTCTATCAGAGCGAGCCCTTGCAGCAGCGCGTGGAAGAAACCCTGACGCGGGATCCGAACAACTTGGAAGCGCTCGGTCAATACGGCGAATTACTGCTGGCCCAAGGCAAACGCGATCAGGCGATCGAGACCTTGCGATTGGTTTGCCAGCAAAGTCCGGACAACACCATGACTCGCAGCCTGCTGGCCGACACCTTGTTGGCGGCCCTGCAGGAGGATTTCCAAGGCCGCTTGGACACGGTGGACGAGATCCGTTCGTTGGTCGAACACCCGTCGCAGGAGATCCGGCTGCTGCGCTTGTTGGCCGGTGGCTGGCAGCAGCAAGGCGACGTCCGCAAGGCTTTCGAAGCCTATCTGGGGCTGGCGGAATTGCGCGAGCAATCGCTGATCGAAAGCAGCGTGGTCGAGCGTGAAGCCGAACAGATCGAGCGTCATTGGCATTGCCGCACGGAACGCTGGTTGCAAGCTCGCTTCGCCGAGTTGCTGAGCGCGGCGGATGACGAACAGCGGGCGTGGATGGATCGGAAGATCGGACAGTGGCGAGATGCCGCGCTGGAAGAAGGAGAGATCTCCTCGATGCGGCGTTTTCTCCGCTATTTCGACAGCCATCCCCACGCCGGTGAGATACGTTTGCGACTGGCCGAACGTCTGGTTCGAACCGGGGAATTGCTCGAGGCTCAATTGCTGTTGTCCAGCCTGGAACAGCAAGCCGATGACGATTTGCAACGGCGGATGGCTTACCAACTGGCTCGACTCTTGGAGCAAGGCAGGCAGTACGACCAGTCGTTGCACCAATACCGTGAACTGTCGGAACGCTGGGGCGATGTCGCCTTCGACCAGGGCAGCACGGGCACCGACTTGTACGCCGCAGCGTTGTCACGAGCCGAATTTCAGGAGGCAGTCGCCCGCGCCGAACCATGGCCGACAGGGCACGTCCAGGTTTCCGAGTCGACGGAACAGGTGAATCGGCACCCCAGTTACCGTCGCGTCTTCAGTTGTCAGACTCGTCAACGAACGTTCGCAGCGCCGGCGGGAATGCGGGTATTCTACGACCAGCACCCCAATACGTTGATCATCCGCGATGGACTCGGGAATACGGTTCAGACGGTGAATCTCGGGGCAAGGCGGTTGAATACGGCCGATTTCAGTCTGATCCACGCACGCCTGCACGGTCATCTGCTGATGGTCTCGGTGGGGATGGAAGTGCTGGCGATCGACTTGATGCAAGCCGCTCGAAACGCCGCGGCCGCCGTCAAATGGCGTCGCGACCTGATCCGACCGGCGCAGGGAGCGGCCGTCTATCGCACGCAAGTGAACGTCCATACCTTGCGGCACCCCTGGGGCGACACGCGCCGGGTGTTCGCCGATCGGGAAAAGAATCTGATCGGCGTCACCGGTCCGCTGACGCATCGCGGGTTGTTCTTGATGAACGGACGGGAGCTGTTGTGCGCCGATCCGGTGACGGGCGAAACGATTTGGTCGCGGACCAATCTGCCGATGGGGTCCGATGTGTTCGGCGACGACGAATTGATCTTTGTCGTACCACCGTCGTCACAGACAGCCCTCGTCTTCGGCGCCTTGGATGGGCGGGAACTGGGAACGCGGGAGGTCGACGAACTGGACTACCGCTGGGCGACGGCCGGACGCAACGTCCTGGCCTGGTCGCAGGAAAGCGCAACCGATCCGCTGACCTTGCGTTTGTACGACGCATGGACGGGCGAAGAGCACTGGCGGGAGGAGGTTCCGGCCGAGTCGCGAGCCACGTTGATCGAAGAGGACGAAGTCGCCTTGTTGCAACCCGATGGCCGTCTGGTGATCCGGTCGCTCAGCGGGGATGCGGTCTCGGTCGAAACCGAGATCGAACCGGAAGAAGGCTTGTTGTCCTTGTACGTGATCCGCTCGCAGCAGCAGTACCTGCTGGTGACCAACCGCACGGCCCGCGTCGACCCCAACACGCCCGCCGCAACGGTGCGATCGATTGTCAGCGGTACGGCGACCCCGTTGGTCAGTGGCCTGGCGTATGCGTTCGATCGCGGCACGGGACAGCCGGTTTGGGAGCAGCCTTTTCCCGTGGACCGCTTCGGGTTCCCCGGGGATCAGCCCAGCGAGAGTCCCGTGTTGCTGTTTCTGCGTCACTATCGGCCCGATTCCACTCGATCCACCCAGCAACACACGGCCATGCTGGCGATCTCACGCCACGACGGTCGACTGGTGATGGACAAGGACAACATTCCGGCTCAAACTCACACCTACGACGTGACGGCCGACCGATCGCAGCAGACTGTCACCATCGGGTTGCCGTCTCGGAATATCACGATGAAGTTGACCGACGACCCCGTGCCCGAGCCTGCCGAACCCGTAGAGGATCAGCCGGAGCAGGAGGCGGGCGACTCGGATCAAGCCGACGCGCGTCGTGCAGGCGCGACGGTGGCGGCGACGCCTTGATGATCCACACAGCGACGGGAAATCGTCGCAGGGTCGAGTTGCGGGACGAGAACACCAACATGCCAACGCAGGAAGAATGCATGCCCAGAACATCGGTGGCGGAAGCCAGGAAATCGGAACGAATTGGCCAGCAGGCTTTGATCCAAGGCTGGGTTCGGACGCGACGTGATTCGAAAGCGGGCTTCAGCTTTCTGGAGATCAACGATGGTTCGTGCCTGGCGAATCTGCAAGTGATCGCAGAGACCTCGTTGCCCAATTACGAAACGGAAATCAAGCGATTGACCGCCGGATGCAGCGTCAGCCTGTGCGGTCAGATCAAAGCCTCGGGCGGCAAAGGCCAAGCGACCGAACTGCTGGCGGAATCGGTGCAAGTGCATGGCTGGGCCGATCCTGAATCGTACCCCTTGCAGAAGAAACGCCACTCGTTCGAAAAGCTGCGCGAATGGGCCCACCTGCGCCCCCGGACCAACACGTTCGGCGCGATCGCTCGCGTTCGCAATTGCGTCTGCCATTCGATCCACCAATTCTTTCAGCAGCGTGACTTCTTGTACATCCACACACCGATCATCACCGCCAGCGACTGCGAAGGGGCGGGCGAAATGTTTCGCGTCACCACGCTGGATCTGGAAAGCGTCCCGCGCAAGCAGAACGCCGTGGACTACTCGTTGGATTTCTTCGACCGCCCCTCGTATCTGACGGTCAGCGGTCAACTGGAAGCGGAGATCTTCGCCACGGCGTTGGGCAACGTCTATACCTTCGGCCCCACGTTCCGAGCGGAGAATTCGAACACATCACGCCACCTGGCCGAATTCTGGATGATCGAGCCCGAGATGGCCTTTTACGAACTGACGGACAACATGGATCTGGCCGAGCAGTTCCTGAAGCAGATTTGCCGAGACGTCCTCGATCGCTGCGGTGACGACGTGCAATTCTTTCACGATCGGATCGACGATACCGTCCTTGCAGCGCTGAATTCGATCATCGAGCATCAGTTCATTCGTCTGCCGTACACCGAGGCCGTCGAGATCCTCCAACGCAGTGGCCAGACATTCGAGTTCCCCGTCGCCTGGGGCAACGACCTGCAATCCGAGCACGAACGCTACCTGACCGAAAAACATTTTCAACGTCCCGTGATCCTGTACGATTATCCTCGCACGATCAAGCCGTTTTACATGCGAGTCAACGACGACGGACGCACGGTCCGCGCGATGGACGTCCTGGTACCCAAAGTGGGCGAGATCATCGGGGGCAGCCAGCGCGAAGAACGTCTGGAGGTGCTCCGGCAGCGGATGGTCGACCAAGGCTTGCGGCCGGACGACTACTGGTGGTACCTGGACCTGCGACGTTTCGGCACGGTACCTCATGCCGGATTCGGGCTGGGGCTCGAGCGAATGCTGCAATTCATCACCGGCATGGCCAACATCCGCGACGTCATCCCCTTCCCCCGCACACCCGGCAGCGCCGAATTCTAAGACGCGGCACCAATACATCCCCCCGTTCGGCTGGTGATCCCTATTCGGCTCCCGTTCGGCGCGGGTCTCAGAACCTGCCGAAACCACCGACCGCAGGTCTCCCAGACCAGTTTTGTTACGGCCACTTGGCAAATACCCATGGATCGTCGACACCGTACGTAGTCGATCCGGTTTGACAGTGTGGCGGGTTTATCGCCGCCAGCTTTGCCGCTAGGATATCGGTTTGGCGTGTCTTGGTGCAAATTCCTGAACAAGCTGTGCCTAGGCAGCGCCGTTTGCAGCACTGGCAAGTGCCATAATGGCCAAGCAACTCGCAGGGAACCGAGTTTGGCAAACACAAGGGCCCGTAGCTCAGTGGTGAGAGCAGGGGACTCATAATCCCTTGGTCGGGGGTTCGAATCCCTCCGGGCCTACT
>SKKK01000510.1 GCA_007121535.1 Planctomycetaceae bacterium
AATCGTGATCCGTTGGATAAACATTACCAAATCATCCGAGACGAAATGGAAGAAATCCTTCAGGAACTCAATATTGCGGCCTAACGGCAAAACCAAACATCGACAATAAATTGTCGATCTTGACGCATGAAGGGCCTATTGGGTTTTTCGGGGCAAAGGGCTGGGGGTCCGCAGTTTTTCGGGTGGCCCCGGCCGGCCTTGGCCGGTTTGACTGGCAACTAATTGTTGCAATCGCCGGAATTCCTTCTCGTCGGCATAGATCACCCAGGTACGACCGTGCGGACGCTGAATCGCGGTGACCCAGCCTCGTCTGACCCAGTCCTTCAAACGCTTCTCGGGAAGTCCCAACTCGCTGGCCAAATCGGCCGAGCGCCAATCGCCCGGTTCCAACGCGGGCTCATCCAATTGGCGTCGACAGCGCGGTTCAGAGAAAAGCTGTTGCACCATCGCCGGCGACAAATCGCCGGTGACGGGGAACGAGCCGGATTACGTGCTGGATTACCGCCGCCGCAATCCGGCCTTTCCGCACCAATCCACCGCGGATCAGGTGTTTGATGAACAGCAATTCGAAGCCTACCGTTGTCTGGGCGAACACATCACGGCCGACCTGTTTTCCCCGGAACTGCTGAGCGATTCGGGTCAACAACGCGCGGAACAGTGTCAGTTGACGATCGACGACTGGTATGGGGACACAACCAGAACTCCGTGGAGCAGTTCGTAACGCCACCGGTGCACGGTAGACCGCCAATACGCTCACACCGTCTGCTGGTGCTCGAAATACAGGCCGTTTGAAACGACTGGGCAAATTCTACGACCAAAACATCAGCTCGCTACCTCGGCCAACACCAGGAAATCTGCCCGCTGGCAGAACGATCGGGCGGCGACGGTTCGCTATATCTTCTCGACCAGCCAGCGTTCGAGGTTGCGGGTTTCGGGGTCGAAGGCGGCGCCAACCAGCAAGAGTTCGCGATCGTCGGCGGTGTACTTCTCGTGGTAGCGGCGCTGGTGGATCTGCTGGAGTGCTTCTTCCGCCGTGCCCTGCAGTTTGAACTCGAATACGAAGATCCGTGTGGCCGTCTTCACCACGGCGTCGATGCGTCCCGCTTCGGTCCGCACTTCGCAGTCAACGTCCAGAGCCAGCAACCGCAGCAAGACGAAGAAGATGGTCTGGTAGTATTTCTCGTTGGTCAACTGAATGTCGTACGGGATGTCGGCGAAGAAGATGCGCAATGTCTGCATCGCCCGGTCCAAGTCGCCCGATTCCAAGGCCGCGAGCAAGCGGCGCAGGTAGGCGGGAACGATGCTCTTTTCGACGTTCGTGTAGGACTCAACAAGATATTGGCTGAACGCCTCGCGCACCTCCATGTTCGGATAGTCCAGTCGGTACAGCGGTTGGCGGCTGGTGGGAATCACCTCGCGGATGGTCAGGTAGCCGGTTTGGAATAGCAGCGGCAACGCCGAAACCCGCTCGACTTCGTAGGCCGAAAAGGCCAATTCGTCCAGCGGTTCGCGAGAGATTTCTGGAATGGTCAGCCGGCCTGACTTCAGCAGCTTGATCAAGAAGCTGGGCGTACCCGTCTCGAACCAGTAGTTGGAAAGCTCGCCCGTGTCGAGGAAACGGCCTACCGAAACGGGGTTGTACACCCAGGTTTCGGCCTTCGAAAACCGGTAGCCGTTGTACCACTCGCGCATTTGGTCGAGCACTTCGCCCGTTGTCCAGCCCCGCTGGGCGGCCACGTGCTCGATGTGCGGGGCGAAGTTCTGTTCCAGTTCATCTTGAGTATAACCCAGCATCTCGGCGTACCGAGCGTCCATCGTCAGGTCGACCAGGTTGTTCAGATCGGAGAAAGCGGATGCCTGGCTGAACTTGCTGACGCCGGTCAGCAACGCGAAACGGATGTGCTCGTCGCACGTCTTGACGACCGAATAGAACGCCTTCAAGACTCGCAAGATCTCGCCGACAGCCGGGTTCTCGATGTTGCCCAAGATAGGCTTGTCGTACTCGTCGATCAGGATGACCACCTTCCCGCTGCGACCAAGCGTCGTGACCAGTGATTCGAAAAGGTGATGCGGCTCGTCGGTCGCCAAGTCGATGCCATGCCGCTGCGCGGCCTGCTTGACGGCCAGACCCAAGCTATGTTTGAGGCCGGCCGCATCCCAAGCCTGTTTGCTTCCCAAGTCAATTCGTATGACCGGGTACGGCTTCCAGTCGTAATCCGTCGCATCGATCGCCAAGCCCCGAAACAGCTCCCGCCGGCCCCGAAAGACCGCTTCCAGGGTCGAGATCGTCAGCGATTTGCCGAACCGCCGCGGGCGCGATAGGAAATACACGCCTTTGTACGGCCGTACCAAATCGTACAACCGAGCCGTCTTATCGACGTAAACGTACCCGCCATCGATCAAGTCGGCAAACGTGAAAATGCTGGTGGTGATCGGCTTCATACCAGTCAGCATAGGACGTTTTCGGCGGCAATACAAGCCGATAGCCAGCTCCGCTGGGACCGAGCGCTCCGAGGCTGAAAAAGAATTGGGGCAGGCACCTGGCACCGCCAAACCATGGGCGGGTGTGTTTGCTGGCCGATCGATGGTTGAAGAATTCGGCCGCATCCTGGTCGGCCATCCCATCAACTTGCTCAGCAGCCAATCTGACATCCCGGCACGGATACCGGTAGAATCAATGACGAAGACAACGCCGATCGTCTCGGCTTGTCACTCTTGGACACCAACGACGTACCGGGATGCCGTTGCCATGATCCTGCACATCGACATGGACGCCTTTTACGCCTCGGTCGAGCAGCGCGATCGGCCCGAACTGGTCGGGCGGCCGGTGATCGTCGGCGGCACGCCCGAAGGCCGCGGCGTCGTGGCGGCGGCCAGCTACGAAGCCCGCGAGTACGGCGTGCACAGCGCCATGCCCGCGGTGACTGCGAAACGGCTGTGTCCGCAGGGGATCTTCCTGCGGCCCCACATGGATTATTACGCCGAGATTTCGGAGCAGATCAGGGCGATCTTCGAGAGCTATACCCCGCTGGTCGAACCGTTGTCGCTGGACGAGGCGTTCCTGGACGTGACGGGCTGCCGGGCCCTGTTCGGGTCGGCAGTCGAGATCGGCCGGGCGATCCAGCAGGAGATCCGCCAGCGGTTGCGGTTGGTGGCCTCGGTCGGGCTGGCACCGAACAAGTTCCTGGCCAAGATCGCCAGCGACCTGGAGAAACCCGCGGGATTCGTCGTGGTCCCGCCCGATCAGGTGCAGCAGTTCCTCGATCCGCTGCCCGTGGGGCGGTTGTGGGGCGTGGGCAAGGTGACTGGCGGCATCTTCGAGAAGCTGGGCATCCAGCAGATCGGCCAGCTCCGGCAGTTGCCTCCGGATGTGCTGCGGCAGCAGTTCGGTCACAGCGGCGAGCACCTGTGGGAGTTGGCTCAAGGCATCGACAACCGGCCAGTGGTGCCCGAGCAACAGGCGAAATCCATCTCGCACGAAACGACGTTCGCCCGGGATGTCACGGATCCTGAGATCCTGCGGGCCTGGCTCTTGGAACTGAGCGAGCAGGTGGGCTGCCGGTTGCGACGGCATGGTCTGAAGGGTCGCACGGTGCAACTGAAAGTGCGGTATGCGGATTTTCACACCGTCACCCGAGCGCAGACGCTGCCCCAGTTCACCGATGTCACGCACGAGATCTGGCAGACGGCAGCCGCATTGTTCGCGACCAAGCTGCCCGCACGGCGCTTGCAGGTCCGGTTGCTGGGCGTGGGCTTGAGCGGTCTGGACCGGCCGGCGGCGGTCCAACTGAGCCTGTTTCCCGACCCGCGACACGAGCAGCAATCGCGTTTGGACCAAGTCACCGACCGCATCCGAGAGAAATTCGGCGGCGGGGCTCTGCAGCGTGGGTTGGGTATGCTGCACGATGTTGACGGGAGGACGGGGCCGGAGCGTGATCGGGATGGTGGGCAGGTGGGTGGTTGATTAGGGCGCAACCGGGTTAGCTGGGAGCACGTCCAAGCTATTGGCCACAGGCGCGGTCGGCCGCAGCAAACCCACAGCGATTGTGGGACCCGTCGCAGAAAGGTCGATTACTGGACGCGCCACATCGACACAGGGCCACCGCGGGTTTGTTGGGGTCTGACATAAAAGCGTTGCCATCAGCATCCAGCAGGGTGATCGGGCCTTCGACCAGCAACGGCCCGTTGTCTCGAATTCGGATCGTAACGTCTGCCATCGTTCTTTCTCGCAATACAGGGGTGGGGTGTTCATCATAACCATCAAGCCGGCGGACGATCGTTCACCGCGTTGTTACGTTCACCGCGTTGTTACGTTGCCCTTTTTGAATTCGCCAATTCGCGAATGCCGTTCGTCATCGTACGTGGTGGCACAATGCGAAACAAGACGACAGCGATTACAGCGAAAGTTGAATCGGTAAAACGGTTGTCGATCGGTGGCAATTTCGGACGAATGCCATTTGCGGCCGCAAACGGGACATGGACGCACAGCCTCCCCATGATGCGAATCGTTTGGGAACATCATCATCAATGATTTCGCATTTGGGAGTCTGACCAGACGCTTCGATGACGGAATGAAGGTCGGACATTGCCCACTCAGAATGGTGACGCTCGGCTAGAGCATCAGGACGGGCAACGTACGTGTATGCCGTGAGCGTGCCGCTGGACCACGCGAAAAGGTATTCACCGGAAATCTGGCCGTTCTTTGAAAGGGCAGCAAGATAGGATTCGGCGGCGCTGCTCAGGACATCGCGTTCGCGTGACGAGTCATCATCTGTATCGAATGTGATTCGAGCGAGGAACATCGCGTATCGGGTATCGCCATAAGTGGCAACATAACGTATTGCAATCTATAAAAACGTATTGCAATCTATCCTGCCTGCTCCCGTGGAAAGGGGGTGAAGTTCAGGACGACACGGCCACGGGAGCAGGCGGGATAGATTGAGCGTTGAACTGAGCCCGTTGAACTGAGCCAGGAAGCGGTCGGGCGGGTGGAATGGCCGACGTATGCGGATTCCAATCGACGCAACCGCTTGTATGTGGGGTATTTTAGCCGATGTTCGTCACCGATGTCAAGCGGGCTGGTACGCTCGAAGGGCTTCGGTTCGCGGCAAAATGGGACGCGGCATCGACAATCTGTTGTTCATTTTGACGCCCGAAGACTGGAATCGCTGCCGATCGGCTTCAACGCGGGGGCAGTTCGACGGTCACCGTTCGCAAGCGGCCCTGGCGTTCGATCAACAAGGGCATCGGGCCGGACCAGGTTGCGACCAAGTCCCGAAAAGCATCCCCGCACGCGAACGTGCGGCCTTCGACCTTGTAGATCCGGTCGACAACTTGCAAGCCTGCCGCTTCGGCCGGCGAATGGGGAATCACCTCGCTTAAAATCAGCGTCCCGGGCTCAGCGTCATCCTCCCGCCACGAGACGCCCAGACGCAGGGGCCGGTGGTCCAAGGAAATCGACAAATCGATCTCTTCCGCATGTTCCTCTTGCTGGCGACGGATCCGGACCGAAGTGGGTGATTCCACCTGCAACACGCGCGTCAGCAGCGACGGCACGTCCTCGACCGCAGCGTCCGCAAATCGCAGCAACACATCCCCACGACGTAATCCGGCGCGTTCGGCGGGCAGGCCGGCAAGAACTTGGGTCAACACGATCCGATCCGAATCGTCTTGGTCAGCCGCCAGCGAAACACCCAGTCGTGGCCCGCGCGGCGGCAAGGGACGCTCCAACTCGACCCGATCCGACGGTCCTTCCGAACGCGACAACGGACGGAACTCGGGCACCGGGTCGCCATGGGCCAACTGGTAAGCGATCGCGAACATCAAACGCGCCACTCGCTGGGCGCCCTGGTGATTGATCCGGTGCGCTTCGTCGGTTGGACGATGGTAGAATTCGTGCAATCCCGTATGCATCATCAGCACGGGCACCTCACGGGCAAAGAAAGGATGGTGATCGCTGTTGGCCTTCAGTTCCCAGGAAAAATCCAGCGCCAGGTCGGTGTTGACGTTCCCATGGCTGACCAATCGCCGCAGGCCCGTGGCGGTCCGCGTCCCAAAGACGAACACCTGGTCCTCTCGCAAATGGCCGATCATATCGGCATTGATCTTCATCACTACCTGGTTCAAGGGAACCGTCGGATTCGCCGTCCAGTGTTTCGAGCCCCACAAGCCCTGTTCTTCACCGTCCCAAAAGGCGAACAGGATCGATCGTCCGGGCGGCTGGTCCAAAGCCAAAAACGCCTGGATCACAGCCAGCACGCCGGCTACCCCGCTCGCGTTATCGTCCGCGCCGTTGTGGATCACGCCCAGAGGTCCATAGCTGGTCTGGTGCGTCCCGTATCCCACGTGATCGTAGTGCGCGCCGACAACGATGTATTCGTGCTTTCGCTGCGGGTCGCTGCCTTGGATCATTCCCAAAATATTTCGGCAGGTGCCGCGAAATTGCTGGTAGTAGGTGCCCTGGTCTCCCGCTGGCTGCAACCCGAACCTCTTCAATTGTTGTGCCAGGTAATGGCCCGCTGCTTGACCGCCTCGACTTCCCGCCTCCCGCCCTTCGAACGAATCGTCTGCCAGGACATCGATATGTACCTTGATGTCCGATGCTTGGATCGACTCGAGCGCGATTTTCTTATGGCTGCCGACGGCGATTTGGCCAACGACGAAAAGCCAGCCAACAATACCCCCCCAATAAACTATGTGGCATTTGCGTTTCACAGTCCGCTCCTTCTGATTTGGTTACCCAAAATATGGCATCTGCGGCATTGGGTGGTGGGAAAAAAAGGGACTTGGCGGCTGTCGGTTGCCAAACCGCGACCGATTAGGCATGATTTTGTGGCATCTTCGATCGGATCAGAACTTGTTCGATTCAGGGTGTGCGTACGCTAGCGCCGAGGGACGCTTTCCTGGCCATTTGGGGAGGAGCGAGTCTTTGATTTCGCCAGCTTGACATTACGGGGGCCAGTCTGTATGTTTACTCCACTGTAAAGTAGCTAAGTTGTGTTTCTGGAAGGATTTCGAACTCACTGGCCAAGCTAGGGCGCTTTGCCGATGGCGGAGTTTACCGGTCGGAGCCGCAGAAAAGTCGCAGGAAGAATGAATCCGAACGAGCTGCTGCGAATCGTTGATTCGCTACACCGCGATAAAAACATTGAAACCGAGGTCGTTTTTCTAGCGATCGAAGCGGCGCTGGCCACGGCTGCGCGACGGCAGTTTGGCGAAGAAGCGGATATAGCTGTCCAGATTGATCGTGGGACAGGGGCTCTCATCGCGACCTTGGACGGTCAATCGCTGGACGTCGAGACAATCGGCCGGATCGGCGCCCAAGCGGCCAAGCAGGTCATCATTCAGAAAAACCGCGAAGCAGAGCGGGATTCGCTCGTCGAAGAGTTCGGAGGGCAGATCGACGATATGGTCACAGGAGTGGTGCACCGAGTCGAAGCCAGCGCCTCGATTGTCTCGCTCGGAGTGGTGGAAGCCATTTTGCCTCGCAGCGAGCAGATCCCCGGAGAATCCTTTCACGTCAACGAGCGGATCCGGGCGGTCATTTTCGAGGTAAAACCGCAAGGCAGCCGCGTCAAAGTGGTGTTGAGCCGAACGCGACCGAGCTTGGTCAAGCGATTGTTCGAGCAGGAAATCCCGGAGATCTCGGAAAATGTAATCCTGATCCGCGCCATGTCGCGCGAGCCCGGATATCGGTCCAAAGTGGCTGTCAGCAGCAACGATCAACGGATCGATTGCGTGGGGGCTTGCGTTGGTGTCCGCGGAAATCGGATCAGAAATATCGTCGACGAACTGTCGGGCGAGCGGATCGATATCGTAAGATGGAGCGACGACCCACAGGTCCTGATCCCCAACGCGTTGCAGCCGGCCGAGGTCGAGCAGGTGCTATTGTGCGACATGCTGGGCCGAGCGATCGTGCTGGTTCGCGAGGACCAGTTGTCGCTGGCCATCGGCCGTCGCGGCCAGAATGTTCGCTTGGCCAGCAAGCTGTGTGGCTGGGATATCGAGATCATGACCGCCGACGAACTGGAGGAGCAGATCGATCGGGCCGTCGTCGGCTTCAGCGAGCTGGACGGCGTCGACGAGGAACTGGCCGCTGGCCTGGTCGAGCAGGGCTACTTGTCGTACGACGATCTGTCGGTCATCGAACCCGACGATCTGATGAAGATGGGAGGCCTTACGGAAGAGCAGGTCGACCATATCGTCGACCAAGCGGAACGGGCGGCAGAAGAGGCAGAACGGGCGGCAGCCGAACAGCGGCGACGGCAAAAGGAACAAGATCAACAGCAGGAAAAGGAACAGCGAGAAGCCGAACCGGACGAGCCGCCAGAGGAACCAGGAGACCAACCGACCTGAACGCTGGACGTTCCAGGAGAGGACGTCGCGTTTCGCCCGGCGCCTGGATTCGCTTGAATCCGTAGGACCAGGAGTTCCTGACGCAGTGGGAAACCGGTAGGTGTCGCGTTGTCGCGATCGGGAGGACCGCGAAAATGAACTAGTATAACGATGTTGCAGTAGCTCACGAACGCCGCGGGTGGCTCTTGTGAGGCTGCACAAAAGGAGGGGCCCAACGTGCCCGTGCGGATCTACGCGTTAGCGAAAGAGCTGAATTTAGACAGTAAAGAATTGGTTGAGGTCTGTCGCAAGGCAGGCATTCCGGGCAAGGGGTCTGCGCTCGCTAGTCTAAGCGACCAGGAAGCCGAAAAAGTCAAGAACTTCTTGGCGGGCGATAAGAAGAAGCCCGATGCACCCACCCGTCCGGGGGCACCGTCGCGACCGCGAGTGCCTGAGACCTACACGCGCGACGACTATATCGCTCCCGGACAACCCGGGCGTATCCGCGTCCTGGATGTACCGCGAAAACCGGCGGAGAAACCCAAGGATGCTGGCGAACCAGCCAAGCCGGCGGTTCCGGAAGTAGCGGACGAAGGGGGCCAGGCCCCTGTGACCACCGAGGTGCCGCCACCAGAACCGCAGGCACCGCAAGAGGATCGGTCCCAGCCGCCGGAGGTGACTGATGTCCCGGAGACCGAAGCCCCCGAGCCTAAAATCCCCGAGACGCCGCCGCTGGCTCCGGCTGCCGAATCGATGCCCGAAGAGTCTACCGTCGCCCCAGACCAGACTCCTGCCGCTCCGGAACGAGAGCCTCCGAGATCGCCTCGCGAAATCCGCGAGTTGCGCGAAATGCGTGACACGCGGGATGTCCGTGACATCAAGGATCTGCGCGAGCTGCGGGAATCGAAGGATGCGGATTCCGGCGAAGCTCCGACGGAGCGCACGCCCAAACGCCGCGAGCCGGTCATCAAGTTGGCCGAAGCGCCTCAGTTGAAGAAGCCGCCTGCCAAATCCAAACCAGCGAGCCCGAAAGCTCAAAAGCCGGATATCCGACTGCCGAAAGATGTCATTTCGGGTCACAAAGCGGGGCAACGAGCGCCGCTGGAACACTTGACCAAATCGATCGAGCAGGATTCGGCGAAAACGGGCGAGAAGAAGTCGAAACAGCCTAGCTCGCCGGGCTCTCCCAAGAAGACCGCACCGCAGACACCGGCGGCGCCGGTCGAAGCTCCGCTGAGCGGCAAGGGTTCGCACAAACGCCGCCGCCCGGACCCGACGACCGAAGAGCGCCCGGAACGTGGGCTGGCCGGGATGGCCAGTGCTCGGGCGGATCGGCAAAAGGCGCGCAAGACCAAGACTCGCGGTCGCACCGGGACGGGACGTGAGGACGACGAGCGAGACGCCACCGCGCCCGTTCGACGACCACGCACGTTGACGCGACGACGCAATGTCAATACGGCTGCCCCACGCAAGGAAAACGTGGTGCTGGAACTGCCATGTACGGTCCGCAGTTTTTCCGAAGCCAGCGGCATCAGCGCCGGTGCCGTGCTCAAGACGCTGATGGGCTTGGGCATCTCTGCCCTGAACATCAACGCGGAACTCGATCGGGAAACGGCCGATTTGTTGGCCGTCGAATTGGACGTGGACGTCGAATTCCGCGAGAGTTCGACGTTGGAACACGATCTGGTGGAACGTCTGGAAGAGCTGGAAGACGACCCCGAGTCCCTGCAACCTCGACCACCGATCATCACGTTCCTGGGACACGTCGATCATGGCAAGACATCGCTGTTGGACGCGATCATCGGCACCGACGTCGTCTCGGGGGAAGCGGGCGGAATCACGCAACATATCCGGGCCTATCAAATCGCCAAAGACAACCGAAGGATCTCGTTCGTGGATACCCCGGGCCACGAAGCGTTCACCGAAATGCGAGCCCGCGGTGCGAACGTTACCGATATCGCGGTGTTGGTCGTCGCGGCCGAAGACGGCGTGATGCCGCAAACCGAAGAAGCGATCAGCCACGCCCGCGCCGCCGGGGTGCCGATCATCGTCGCCCTGAACAAAATCGACCTGCCGGGCGCCGATCCCAATCGAGTCATGCAGCAACTGGCCGCAGAAAATCTGTTGCCCAGTGAATGGGGTGGTGACATCGAGGTGATCCGCACCAGCGCTACAACGGGCGAGGGGGTCAGCGATCTGTTGGAAACCATTCTGCTGACCGCAGAAATCAATGAATACCAAGCCAATCCGAATCGCCATGCGATCGGGGTCTGTCTGGAGGCCGAGCAGGAGCCGGGTCGAGGCGTTATCGCCAAGTTGATCGTTCAAACCGGAACCCTGAATGTCGGCGACATCATCGTTTGCGGCGAATCGTACGGGCGAGTCAAGGCGATGTACGACACGTTGCGGCCCAAGCAACGAGTGAAAAAAGCCGGGCCCTCGACACCCGTCAATGTCACCGGGCTGGATCTGGCCCCCAATGCCGGAGATCGCTTCCACGTGCTGGATGAAATCTCGCAAGCCCGCGAGATCGCCGAGCAACGGGCCAATCGCCAACGTCAACAAACGCTGTCCGGCGTCTCGACGCGGGTGTCCTTCGAAGAGTTCCAACAGCGATTGGCCGAAGGCAAGCTGGTCGATACCAGAGATGTGGTGCACCTGAACCTGATCATTCGCGCCGACGTGCGAGGTTCGATCGAAGCCATCGAAAAGGAATTGGCCAAACTGAAGCATCCGGAAGTCCAGATCAAAGTGCTGCACCGTTCGGTCGGCGCCATCACCGCAGCGGACGTGATGCTGGCGCACGCCTCGCACGCGGTGATCATCGGCTTCCAGGTCATCCCCGACGAAGCGGCGCGAAGCTTGGCGGACGAAAAACAAGTCGAGATTCGACGCTACGATATCATTTACAAGATGACCGACGATATTCGGGCATTGCTGGAGGGCAAACTGAAGCCCGAAGAACGGATGGTCGAATTGGGCCACGCATTGGTCAAACGCGTGTTTCCGATCAGCCGCGTCGGTGCGATCGCCGGATGCTACGTGGTCCGAGGCGCCATCGCTCGCGGATGCCGTGTCCGGGTCAATCGTGATGGCAGAACGATCGGGGATTACGAATTGGAATCCTTGCGCAGGGAAAAGGATGATGTCAAGGAAGTGCCGCGTGGCATGGAATGCGGCATCAAACTGGCCGGATTCAACGATATCAAGCAAGATGACGTGTTGGAAGCCTACCGCATTGAAGAAGTGGCTCGATCGCTATAAGCGCTGTCGGAAAAAAGGGGCGGACCCTTTGGTAACAGGGAACCATCGATGACATCCAGACGAGTCTTGAAAGTGGCGGAAGCCGTTCGGGAAGTGGTCAGCATGGCCATCCTGACGGAATTGCGCGATCCGCGTGTGCGCGATGTCACGGTAACCTACGTGGAGGTCTCGTCCGATCTGCGCCAGGCCAAGATCCATGTCTCGGTCATGGGCGACTCGACGCGTCAACAACTCTCGCTGCGCGGGTTGCAGCACGCTGCCGGATTCCTCCAGCAAAAGGTGGCGCAGCGAGTCGATACCCGCTACACGCCAAGACTGAAATTCATTTTGGATCAGGGCGTCAAACATTCGATCGAAGTGAGTCAAATTCTCAGTCAATTGCTGCCGCGCGAATCCCCGGTGTCGGACGAGGAGTCCTTCGAACCAACGGACGATGGCTCGAACGCCGCAGCGCCCGATCCAAAAGATGATCTCGATTAACAGCACCGAGGTGTCCATGAACGCATCGAACCGCCAGACTCTGATCACCAAGGTTTTCAAAGTATTGAAACACCACTATCAGCCGGTCAAACCGCCGGTCGAGCGAAGCGTCCTGGAACATCTGCTGTACGCCTGCTGCCTGGAGAATTCGCCGTTCGAAGCGGCCGACGAAGCCTTCGCTCGGCTGCAGCAGAAATTTTTTGACTGGAACGAAGTTCGCGTGACCACGGTGACCGAACTGGC
>SKKK01000694.1 GCA_007121535.1 Planctomycetaceae bacterium
GCGTGACGGATGACGAACACCCGGGACAGTTCGGCCTGTCCGGGTCGGCTGACTGCGATGGTCAGCGGCGAGCGGCGCCGGCCGCTGTCGGCCGTGGTGGTGCAGATCAAGTAGTGTTGCCCGGTGCTCAGCGTGCCGGTGTACGGTTTGCTGGTCACCATCGGAAGATTGCCGGGGCGGGACGGAGTCCACGTGCGGCCGTAGTCCTCGCTGTGGGCCACCAGCGAGACCGCTTGCGAGCCATGACGGGCCACGTTGACAACTCGAGCACCGTCCAGGATCACCGACGATTCGCCCCACATCGGCAGCGAGGCCGGCCGCGAGATGACCACCAGATCCCACTTCGTCAGGTCGTCGCCCTGGCTGATCGCGACCGCTGCAGGGTTGCCGTCGCCGACCCGTGCGCCGGACATGATCCAGTTGCCGTCGGCCATTCTCAGCGGCTGCTGCATGGGCCAGAAGCCGCCTTCGACGACCACGCCCTTGGGCTGCCAGCATCCGCTGGATTCATCGAGCACGTAGGCGCGGGTATGCACGTCTTTCATCATGCCGTAGTAAGCGCCATGAAACGCCCACAGGGTTCCCTCGTGCGACAAGAACACGCCGTGACTGACCCCCAGCCCCGGTTCGCCCGCATCGATCGTGAAGATCTCGCCCCACGTCCGGCCGCCATCGTCGCTGGCTCGACCCCGGGCCTCTTCGGTGTCGGTGTTCTCGCCGCCCCGGTTGTGGCCGAACGAGGCGACCAGCCGGCCCTTGTGCCACGCCAGGGCGACGCCGTGCAGGAAGCGATAGCCGTCCTCGGAAAACTCGTACGGCTTGATGACCTGAAACTCGACGCCCGGCAACACGGGGATCTCCGCGCTGTTCGGAACCGGCTCGCCGTCCCAGATCCTCACCGGTTCCGGGATCTCGATTTTGTGGGGCGTGGTCTGCTTGTCCGCCATCCGCTGAATCGTTGCCGGCCCCAGCACCCCGCGGAACAGCGCCACTTCGTCGATCGCTCCCAGAAAGGCTTGCATTAGTTGACCGCCGTTGTCCACGGCGCCGATCGTCAACGGCGCATCGGTGGTCGGCACGGACGTCGGCAGCGGGCCTTCGCCTTCCAGTTTTCCGTTGACATACAAACGGCCCTGGCCGCGGTCGACCGTCACCGCCACGTGCATCCAATGGCCGGGTTGCGGCTCGGTCTGCGACCCGACGGTCTTCCAGCCCTGGTCCCAGAGGTAGAACCGAAGGCGGTTGTCGGCATCGACCATCAAACCCCATTCGCGCTGGTTGGCCGCGTAAACGTTCTTGGCCACGATCATCTGCTGGCCGCGGTCCAGCGCGTAGACGTTGATCCAGGCTGTGATGCTGAACGGCGCATCGGCAAACGCCAGCGCTTCGGCCGCGGCCACGGTGACATAATCCCCCATACCGTCCAGCTTCAAAGCCCGCGCCTCGACGCCGGCTACCAATTCGGGAGTCCCGATGATGCTCGCCGGCAGCCGGCCGGCAGTGTCCGGCACGTCCCCTGAATCGATCGTCCCCAACGACCACGCCGCGACCGGCCGAAAACCGGTGTGCGCTGTCGATTGCTCCGCCGCCAAGACCGCGACCGGAAGCACCCCCAAGACGATGGCCATGATGGCAACCACGGTTGTACTGATGAGCTTGTTCATCGAGCGTCCTCCGCCAGGGGCTCGGTAAGAGTTTGTAGATCCAGGCGTACGTCGAAATCTACTGTATCACCGACCGGGCGCTGCATCAAGCGATCGTGGCGTTGGCCGGCGTGCAAGGATTGCCGAAGGCTTGGGACACCGTCGTGGGCAGCATGGAGGAGTTCCGCATCCAGTCGATTCGCGTCTGGTGGCCCGATTTGAACGTGTTGTTCGAGGCCCACCGGCCGATCGTCGACGCGATCTGTGCGGGCGACCAGGCGCTGGCGGAAGACGCCGCCAAGGCCCACCTGGATGCCGTGTGGTATCGGCTGGCCGACTCCACCGACGATGCGTCCTTGCCGGACGATCCTTTGGCGCGGGCCTGTACGTACCTGGATTTTCATCTTCACGAGCCGGTTCGCTTGCGTTTCCTGGCCCAGTACGTGGCGAAGACCAGCCCGGGTCATCTGGCGCGGCTTTTTCGCCAGCGGCAGCGCTCGAGCTTCACCGGCTATCTCCGCGAACTGCGGATGCACAAAGGCGCCGATCTGCTCCGCCGCACGCATCTGCCCATCCAACGTATCGCCGCGCGTGTCGGCTACGGAGATCCTTCGCGTTTCGCCATCCATTTTCGCCGCCGCTTCGGCCTTGCTCCGCGCGAGTTCCGAGGAGAATTCGGAAGCCCGCAGCCTTCCCGGGACAAATAAACGGCTGCGGGAGTGATCTTCAACTGGGCTCCGGACCTGGCCGATACCGGCACGGGTACAGTTCTGGCAAGATTCGCCCTGTGGACATTCTCGTCGGGGGATGCGAGTATACTACCTTCAACCCGTTTTTGGCGACGCCCCTCGTTCCCGGACGATCCGTGCTGCGACCGATGGCGAGGGCTTCCCAGGTAGGCGGGCTTCGCTGCAGGTAAGCACCCGGCCAGATATTTCTTGGTGGAATTGGGCGAAAGGGGTCGGGAGTCGTTTTCGGGTGACCCGCTTCCCATGTGGTAGATCGTTGGCCGAAAACGACTCCCGACCCCGTTGCGTCCCCATGCAAGGCTACCTTCATTGGCAAGAAACTTCTGGCCGGGTGCTTATTTTTTTCTTCAATTTCGGGGACATACCAGGGTAGTTGTTGCCCCAGTAGTCGAGCGTCTGACCGACGCTGCCGCCGCCGTGGAGCAATGCTTCCTGAAATCCACGGTCCCGCGACCGAACCTTGCAGCTCACTCGGATTCCAGCAGCTTCCAGCATACCAACTGCATGCGAGGCAGGTGGAAAGGGCCCTTCCACAAGTTGCCCTTCAGCGGCACGGAAACCCGCCCGTCGCGGTGCAGGTAGCCGTACCACTCGCCGTGTTCCGGATCGGGGAAGTGCGCGTAGGCCCAGTCGTGGACCAGTTGATGCCAGTGGGCGTACTTGTCGTCGCCGGTCAACTGCCAAGCCAGCAGCGTGGCGATAATCGCCTCGTTGTGGGGCCACCAGAACTTCATATCGTGCCAGTATTCCTGGACGGGCAGTCCCTTGACGTCGGTGAAGTACAGCAGTCCCCCGTACTGCTCGTCCCAGCCGCGGCGCCACATCCAGTCGAGCATGGTCGTGCCCACGTGCATCAGATCGGGATCGTTGTCCCTATGCCGCGCCTCGCGGAGGATGAACCAAGCGGCCTCGATGGCGTGGCCGGGGTTGAGCATGCGCCCGTCGAAATGGTCGATTATCTCGCCGTGCGGCCCGACGGTTTCCATCACCGCCTCCA
>SKKK01000260.1 GCA_007121535.1 Planctomycetaceae bacterium
AAGCCGGATCGGTACTGACCAGCAAGACGCGTTTTCCGCGCTCGGCCAGGCTGATCGCCGTTGCACATGCCAGTGATGTCTTGCCAACGCCTCCCTTGCCGGTGAAAAAAAGGTTGCGAGTTGCTTCTGTGAGGAACTTCATGAAACGTACGCCCCTTTAGCAGCATGATTCCGCTTGATCCGATCCGCCGGGACAGCACGATGCTATCTGCAGCAACTCGGTGTCTCGGTCGGCTGCCAGATAGGCGCCGGCCACACTCAGCATCGCCTTGGTCGCGGCCTGCTTGACCTCGCGAGCCGTCGCCACCGCTCGAGCGATCTCATCCCGCGTGGCGCCTGCTTCACGGGCCGCTTGAAAATGGTGTTTGAAGCACGGTTCGCAGTTCGCGCCGATCGCGGCGCCGATTGCCACCAGTTCCTCGACCGCACGCGAGTAGCTGCTGCCTGGAGCCAGAAAATCCACACCGGCCAGCGCCGCCAATTCGTCACGTTCGGGATAGACACCGCGGGACACGATTTCGCCGTCCACCAGCACCAGCGGCAAACACTTTTCACCCTCGGACACCAACGCCTGCTTGACGACCGCGTTCTGGACAAACGCCTGAGGCTGCTGAGTCAGATTGTACCGCTCAAGTTCCAGCCCTTGTTGCTGGAGCCATTGAAGATCAGCCGCGAAACGCGGCAGTTCGGGATCGACCTGCGGCCCACACACGCCTGTCGAGCAGCACATTGGTGGGTCGAAAACCTGAATTCGAGTCATCAAAAAAGTCCCGTGGAAGGTGAATGCGAAAAAGTGGCAACTCCAACACAAGCCCCAGGGTAGCAACGTGGCGATGCCGCCAGCAACGAACAAAACCCAGTGCTTGCTGTGTTCGCCAAACATCGAAATAATATCCGAATCTATGCCGGATGACAAGATCTCCCGAGAATTTTTTTCGTCTTGGGACCAATCGGGGAGGGAATTGCTCTGCCGGCCGATGTCCGAATCCAATCCTCCCCTGATCCCATCAGCGTGGATCGGAGTTCATCGGCGGTTTGCGCAAGCGCTGGCCTTGCATCATCTTTGGAATATGCCCCCAGTTAACCGGCTGTTGTCTATTGCTTCGGGCGGCAGCCGCTGGGGCCGCACGAGCCACCAGCGCCGGCCCGGGACAGAGTCGACGCCAGCTTCGTCCACATTTGGTCTTTCGTTGTCCGAGCATCGAACTGGCCCACCACGGTTCCCGGCGGAACGAGCAGCACCGTGAAAGGTTTCGGCGCTCGGGTATCCACCTTCAGTTCGTCCAGAAAACGGGTTTCCTTGACGTCCCGGGCGTTGACCAGCACCACTTCGGTCGCCGATCCAAATCGCTCGTCCGCCTTGAAGTCGCGGGCTCCCGCTGGCACGGCCACGCCGCCGGGCGTCGCTTGCTCGTAGACACATAACAAGACCAGCTTCTGCTCCTGCATCGCTTTCTGGCTCTGCTGCTTGCCTCGGCTGACCAGCGCCGCTTGCAACTGGGCTTCGCTGAAGTTCCCTGTGAACCCTTGGGTCACCGTTCCCCAGGGAGCCACCGCCAGCACCAGCGGCGCCGGCGCCCGATCGGCGCGAAAATGTTCGATCACCGCCCTCTCCGCCGGATCGGCCATGTGAACCACGACGACATCCAACCACTCCGGCATCCGTCGCGCGACCGCCTGCAACACGGCCCACGCCTGATCGGTCTGCGGATTCTGCTCGGCCCAGAAGAACATCAATGCGAACTTCTCAGCCGCCGCAGCCCGTTGGATCCTGGCCGTCGCTTCGCTCGGCATTGCCGATGCCTCACGCAGTTCCGGCGCCCGGGCTGTACGCAGGCCGTCCTGAGCCCCCACTGCGGACGTGACTGCGACCAAAACCAATCCCAATGCCCATCCGCGCATCGCTACCGTCCTTCCATGACAAGATGGTTTTCAAGGCTCATCCTCGAGCCGTAACAAGATAAGTGGGAATCCTAAACCAATCGTTGCGGTGACGCAAGGTATTCCGATTTCCCGTCTATTGAGCCAATTCGTCTATGGCTGCCAGGACCAGCAGTTCGGCCTGGCTGCCACCAAAATCGGTCTTGACTTGAATCGTGCGTCGGACGCGGCCGGGCTGGTTGCCGGCGGTGAATTTCACCGGAATCAGATGGAACGTCTTCGGTTCGGCTGCGGGCTCGGGAAACTGGAAACAGTCGCACTCCGCGCGGAACTCTTCAATGCGGAAGGGTTGCGAGCCCCGTACCACGATCTGTTTGCTGACTGTCTGACCCGGACGCAAAGCCCCCATGAATAGCGAACGGGGAGCTACAGACACGGAGGGCCTGACAGTTCCTTCGACCATGACGGGGATCTTCATGGCCCGCGCATCGTTCGTGACCAACAGCAATTGGACGCGCAAATCCCCCGGCGGCAGTTCCGGCGCCAGTCGGGTGGTCATCCAGTAGGAAACGCGGTCGCTTGACCGCAGTGGCTCGCTGAGTTCACATTCCAGATGCGACGTGTCCGCCAAAATGTCCGTCAGTCGCCAATCCGGCGCGCCGTACCGGGTAATCTTTACCTTCCGTTCAAGCAATGTTCCCTGATTGACTTCGCCAAAGTCGAACCCCGACGGCTCGATCACGATATCACCGCGGATGAACACGGTCACCCGCAACTGGACCTCGGCGTAACGAGGCTTGTCGAACACCACCGTTAGGGTCGAGCTTTGATTGCTCCGCAGACGTTCGCTACGGATACTGGCGACGACTTCGCTGCTTTCGTAGGCGGCCAATGAATTCTTGGTGACACGCACGTCGCTGCATCCACAACTGGACCTGACGCTGGCAACCCGGACGTCGTGTAGATACTTGTTCGTGAAACGAAACGCAAATTCGGCCTTGGCGTGGGCGGCGATAGTTCCGAAATCGTGCTGTTGGACCTCGAACATGTCTCGGGCCCAATCGGCGGCGGAGAGCGGCGAGGCGAAGGGCGGCGAAGCGGTGAATATGACGATGGTCAAGAACGCTCCCAACAGCCGGGCCTGCGCCCATGCCGAGTTCTTTAGTCCTGTGACTTCACGCATGTTTGTCGTCCTCCCTTCTGTGCATCCCGCGACTTATGCATTGCGGTGCTGTTTCACCCGCATTTCCTCGCCTCTGTGCTGTCCAATTCCGGTTCCTCTGACACGGCTGTCAGGGAATCGACCAAGTCCCGCAGGCGTTGCAGGACACCTGGTACCAGGCAGTAACAGATGCGTGGCCCGTCGATCGTGCCCTGAATCACGCCGGCCTGTTTAAGCAACTTCAAATGCTGCGACACGGTCGATTGGGCTACCGGCAATTCCCCCACCAGTTCGCCGCACACGCACGAGCGCTGCTTGGCCAGCAAACGCACGATCCGCACGCGCAGCGGATGGCCCAGCGCCTTGGCCAGCGTCGCCAATTCGCAGTCCGGCTCCAGAGCCAAGCCAGCACGATCCGCAACGTCCTTGGCCCGATCGGTTCTTTCCAACTCAGGCATCGTATCCTCTCTGATAAACGTCGATACAATCCCTACGAATCGTATATCGTCGATTGACGGTGAAGCAGCCAAGGAAATCCGGCAAATTTTCTCCAGTTTTCCTTCCCGCAGATTTTATGAATCCCATATTTCTAACGTGAAGTGTCTCAGACTGCCGACGATATTCGGGGTTCCGGATATGCAAATTTGCGACTGACGCGTCGATGATGCAGGTTGGGGGTCAGCCGGAAACCAAAGACTGCTGCGTTTGAGGGGGTGGTATGATGTGCGAAGCGAGAACCAAGCTGTTTTTTCTCGGCGTCGTCGTCCTGGCGTGCGGAACGGCCAACGCCAGCTACTGCGGTGCGATCCACTTCGGGGCCGTCCAAGCCTGCAAGGCGGCAGGAAGCGTCTGCGAATCCGCAACCACCTGCTTGAAGACGTGCAAGCAGAAGAAACGCGTCGTGCTTGTGCCCCAACTGCAAACCGTACAAAAGACGGTATTGGAACGCGTTGTGGAGCCCAAGCTGATCACCGCTACGCGCTACGTTCCACAGACCCACTATCGCGACGAAGTGTATTCGGTCAGCAAACCGGTGTGGGAAACGCGAACTCAGCAAGTCCCGTACACGGTCATGCGCCCCGTCTGGGAACGACGCGTCAAGCAGGTCCCCTACACCGTCATGAAACCCGTCTGGGAGACACATACCAAGCAGGTCCCCTACACGGTCATGCGGCCCGTCTGGGAGACGCACACCAAGCAGGTACCCTACACGGTCATGCGGCCCGTCTGGGAGACGCACACCAAACAGGTACCCTACACGGTCATGCGGCCCGTTTGGGAGACGCACACCAAACAGGTACCGTACACCGTGATGCGGCCTGTCTGGGAAACTCGCACCAAACAGGTCCCGTACACCGTGATGACCCCGGTCTGGGAAACGCATACGCAAGAAATCCCCTATACCGTGATGAAACCGGTCTGGGAAACCCGTTCCAAACAGGTGCCCTACACGGTTCATCGCCGTGTCTGGGAAACGCACACCAAGCAAGTGCCCTACACGATCGCCAGGCCCGTGTGGGAGACCCGGACCAAGGACGTTCATTACACCGTCATGAAACCGGTGTACGAAACGTTCGAAAAAGAAATCTGCCGAACCGTCCTGCGCCCGGTGAAATGTACCAAAACCGTCCAGATTTGTGGCGGCCGTTGGGAAACACGGACGACCATCAAAGAAAGCTGCTGCGGAAAAAAACATGGAGCGGCGCAGCGCATCATGTCGCAACAACGCGTCTGGGTGCCCGAAGTGATCGAGAAGCAGGTCGAATGCATCCGCTACGTGCCGGAAACTCAGACTATCAGGGTGCCTTATACCGTCCGCCGTATGGTACCAGAACACCGCGTCAAGACGGTCGCCTACCAGGTCTGCCGCATGGTCTACGAGACGCGAGTCAAGAATCACACCTATCAGGTCAGCCGCCTGGTTCCCGAACAACACGTCAAAACGGTCACGTATCAAGTCTGCCGCATGGTACCCGAACAGCGAGTCAGAATCCATACCTACCAAGTGTGTCGGATGGTGCCCGAACACCGCGTCAAGACGGTTGCCTATCGAGTCTGCCGGATGGTACCGGAACAACGCATCAAGACGCACACGTATCAGGTCTGCCGGATGATCCCCGAGCAGCGGGTCAAGAGCGTCTCGTACCAGGTGCAGCGGATGGTGCCCGAGCAACACGTGAAGACGTTGACTTATCAGGTCTGCCGGATGGTGCCGGAACAACGCGTCAAGACGCACACGTACCAAGTGTGCCGGATGGTGCCCGAGCAGCGACTCAAAACGCTCACTTACCAAGTCTGCCGGATGGTCCCCGAGCAGCGGGTCAAGATGCTTACGTACCAAGTGTGTCGGATGGTCCAAGAACAGCGGGTCCGACGGGTACCCTACACCGTGATGGTCCCCTTCGAGTACACCAAAACGGTCCTGTGTACTCGACTGGTACCGAAAACGGTGACCTGTACAGTAACTCGTCACGTCCCGCGGCTTGTCAACGAGTGCGTTCCAACATGCATCCCCATGGCGTCATGCGGTAAAGTATCGGCATTGGTCACGCAGTCCGGCAAAGGTTGACTTGGCTTTCGGGAAGAAGCCGTCAGGCCGCTTCAGCAAACCATCTCCGTCAACTACCTTTCCCATCGAATCGGAAGAACCATCCCATGCAACAAGCCGTCGAAATGTTCAAGGCACTAGGCGACGAAACTCGCCTGCGGATCCTCAACTTGTTGACCGAGCGCGAGGTCTGTGTCTGCGACATGGTCGACATCCTGCAACTGGGCCAATCGAAAGTCTCGCGGCATTTGGCGGTGCTGAGACATGCGGGATTGGTCGACGGCCGCCGCGACGGGATGTGGGTTTTCTACCGTTTGGCGACGGCTCGCGCCGATCTCCACCGACAGATCCGCGACTGGCTGCTCGCCATCCGGCATCAGAACGCGGACAGTCGCCAAGACCTGCAACGGCTCGGGGAACTCGCCGAATTACCAGAGCGCTGCCTGGAGGGAGCACAAGAGACGGCGATGACGAATCCTGTCAGCCAGCATTTCGATCGGCAATTGATCGGTTGACGCAGTTCCTTGGCTGTGCCCGCCGAAAAGCCGGGGTAGCGAATGCAGCTCACTTGGCTTGCCTCCGTTGCACCATCTCAAGGGTAAGTCAAGTTCGGAAAGCCGACCTAACGAACGTACCGGCCGGAGTCCGGGGAGCAAAGATGGTGCATTCTTCCTTTTCCGCGAAAACTCCCCTTGTATAATTGGCCAACGTTGCATAACATGATGGCTGGATTGCTTGTTTGACTGATGGAGACAAAAAGATGAAGCGGATGCAGGTCTTGGGGACCGGGTGTGCGAAATGCAAAAAACTGACGGAAAATGCGGAGGCAGCCGTCAAGGAGTTGGGGGTCGAAGCGACGGTCGAAAAAGTCGAAGATATCAACCAGATCACCAGTTTCGGCGTAATGATGACCCCGGCACTGGTGGTTGATGGTGAAGTCAAGGCCGTCGGCAAAGTACTGACGGTCGACGACATCAAGAAAATGCTGGGCTGACCTTGAAATCTTGTAATCTGGAGGAGAACGACGATGAATCCGACGCCATCCCGACGACGGTTTTTGGCCCTTGCCAGCGCCGGAGCAGCCGCGACGGCGGCCATCAGTGGACTCGAAGCCCACGGTCAAGACGAAGCGGGCAAGATCAAAATCATTGCCGTCGCATGCAGCCCGCGCAAGGGTATGACGACGGCCACGGCGCTGCAGGTCTGCCTGGAAGCGGCCAAGGAAGTAGCCCCGGAGCGGATCGAGACCGAGCTGATCGAACTGGCCGGTTTGAGCATTCCCTGGGAACCGTCTGTGGGGATGCGGCTGCCCTCCGGCGTCGCTGACGATTTCCCGGCGATCGCGGAGAAATTGGCCGATCCTGCCGTGCAGGGCATTATCGTCGGTTCGCCGGTATACTTTGCCGGTATGACGGCGCTGTGCAAAGCGTTTCTGGACCGCTGCGGCGTGTTCCGCCGCCAAGACTTCGCCCTGTCGGGAAAGGTGGCAGGCGCGCTGGCGGTCGGCGGGGCTCGCAGTGGTGGACAGGAGTTGACGATTCAGTCGATACAGACTGCCTTGATGTGCCAGGAGATGGTGATTGTCGGCGAGGGCCGGCCCACGAGCCACTTCGGCGCCCGGTTGTGGAATCAAAACGATGAAGTGTTGCAAGACGAGTTCGGGATCGGGACGGCGGAAAGCCTGGGACGGCACGTGGCGCAAGTCGCGCTGAGCTGACCGGCGGTCGGAAAAGGCTTGGCCCGGACTGTGGGCCAGGAATCCACGGCAACCAACATGAGCGATGCCAGCACAAGGCGGTACGAAGCGAGGACGCGGATCATTCGTGCGATGGCCAGTCCGACACGTCTGATGCTGGTCGCCGAACTCACGCAGAATGACGAGCGTTGCGTGTGCGAGCTGGCGGCCTTGGTCGAAGCCGACGTTTCCACGGTCTCGCGGCACCTGCTGATACTCCGACAAGCTGGAATCATCGACGAGGAAAGACGCGGAAAGATGACCTACTACCATATTCGCAGCCCGGTGGTACAACGCTTTTTCGACTTCGCCGAATGCTGCCTGCGCCAAGCATCGGCAGAGCAGGAAGAAATGGCCGTTTGAATCGGAGGATAGACATTCCGGCACGAAGCGTGTCCGGCTCAAGTTGCGTGAAGCCACAGAACGAAGCCATCCGAACGCGGCCTCCGGCCGCAACGAGAGTAGAACGAAATTCATTCCGTTCTACAAGATGTGCGCATGGTGCGCGCCTCTTACACCTGAAGACTCTGAATATGAGGAGTTCACTGATGACATCCAACATCCATCCCACCGCACTGCATCGGCCAATTTCGGTTCTTTTCTGCTTGGCCGCGTGGTTGAGCCTGATCGTTGTCAGCGGCTGTTCGTCACCTGTCGCCACGGGTTCGGGACAGCCATCGGAACCGACCAGCATCACCAGCGCGGAGGGACGAGCGAGCGGGGGCTCAATGGTTCGTGAGCCCGACGACCAGCAACCAACCGGCGAAGCGGCCGACCAGCCAGCCGCTATGTCCACGTTGCCCCGCTTGGTCGATCTGGGGGCCAAGCAGTGCATTCCCTGCAAGATGATGGCCCCCATCCTGCAAGATTTGATGGAAAACTACGCAGACACGTTCGAGACCGAATTCATCGACGTCTGGGAGAAGCCGGCCGAGGCGGACAAGTACGGCATCCAGACGATCCCGACGCAGATCTTCTTCGACGCCACGGGCAAGGAGCAATTCCGCCACGAGGGATTCATGTCCAAGGAAGATATTCTGGCGACCTGGGACAAATTGGGCGTTCAAGTAAACGAGTGACCGCGCCGCTCTGGTGTTGTTTTCCGGTTCAAAACTGCCACATGGTCTGCAGGTGGACCCAATCGGCTTGCGGGCTAGTACCGGTGTGGCGGATGAAGGCGCCGGGGAAGAAGTGCGAATACCCGGCTCGTAGTTGCAGGCGGTCGGAGTATCGGTAGTGCAGGGTCAGGTCGATTTCGTGGCCCAGTCGCCGGCCGGAATTACCGGTCGGATCCCAGCGTTGCGGGCGGCCGTTGCCGTAGTACCAGGCGTCCCGGGCTTGATCGAGTTCAAAGTAGTGCCAGTCCAGGATGATCTCGGCTTTGTCTGACGGCTTGACGCTGGCCGTGGCCTGATAGTCGCGCAGGTTCTTCCAGGCGAAGATGTTCATCCAGCCGTACATGCTGTCGATCGCGCCGAACAGACCGTCGAATGTGCGGTCTTGTCCGCTGCCGGGGTCGGGATCGCCGGAGGCAAACGAGTACTGGACGCCCAGCCGCGGCTTCCACGCCGCGTCCCAAGTATGGCCCAGTCGAGCATTGCCGCCATAGGCCGAAACTGGGGCTCCCTCGCGAGTGCCCATCGTATACGCAAACGTAGCTCCGTAATCCCAGCTTTCCCGCCAACGCCCATCGAAGAAGAAACCGGGCGAGTGGATATCCTCGACCTCGTGCTGGCCGAGGGCCCGGATCGCGTCGTTGCCGTAGGTCGACTTGCCGATGTAGAACAGGTCGAACTCGACCGGCAGATCCTTCAGCCTTGCATAGACGCCGTAGGCATGGAACGGGTAGTGATCGACGTCGAAACGGTCCGGTAGCGTCAAGACGCGTTGGGCGTAGATCAGATCGACACGCGCCGCTGGAGTTTCCAGCAACAGCCGGGCTCCGTCCCACGAGTACCGGCCGACGTTGCCCCACTCCCCGGGGCCCCACACGCGGGTATCGCGGTAGAAGATCACCTGGCGTCCCACGTGTAGTCCCAACGGGCGGTCTTCGTCCGGTTGCCGTTCGAGATACGCCTGGCGCAAATCGAAGGGATTCCAGTAGGGAGTGGCCAGCGCGAAATCTTCCGGGCTGAAGATTGTGCCGAACGGTCGGGCATCCTGCATTTGGACGAAGAACCGCCAATCGTTTTCGTGGCGCAGATCCGCTTCCAGACGAAATCGCTGCAGGAGGAACGCGTCGTGCGGCGCGTCCGGATCGCCGTAACGCCGGACTTGAAAGTTGTCCTGATGTTCGAACCGGTGCCGCAGACTGCCACCGATATCCAGCGACCAGCATCCGATCTGATGGTCCTTGAGCCAATCGTACCAACGGCAATTCATCAATTCGCCGTCGATTCCGCTAGACGGGTTCTGGCAGGTTTCTTCGAGCGGACAAGGTAGCCCAGACGCCACCGAAACCTCGGACGCCAGCAGCGGCGGGGGTGGCAGCACGGCCACCGGTTGGCAACAGCCGCACCCAAGGATCAAGCTCTGTAGTGCGACCAGACAACCGAACACTCGAAGACCTCCCCCGTTTCTCAGCGAATGGGCGGCACAGCCCATTTCTCTAGTATCGACGGTCGCACAATGAATCTCCCGTTCTTGTCTTGCATAATTTGGCGGATTGGCCTACAATGCTAGAGGCATCGTATCCCCTCTTGGGCATATCGGTCGCCGAGTTTATCCTAGAAGCGGAGGAATGTTCCAAGGTCTTAGCGAACGGAAACGACTTCCGTCCAGGATGAGTGAAACATGTTTTTCCGAGTTTTGATATCGCAAGCCAGATACAAATGGGTCGTCACCCTGTTGGTGGGGCTGGCGATGACGTGCTTGGTGACGCTCTACGTGTATCTGAACAACACGGCGGAGTTCGCCAACCGGTCCATGCAGTTGGTGATGAAGAACATGGGGCACAACCTGTTGATCTTCCCCGACCGTGCCGATCTCCAGGACTTGTACCTGTGCCGCGATTCTCAAGTCCGCTTTGCTGACGAAGTCACGCGGCAGATGAGCGACTCGCTGGCCCTGTCCTCGCGTTACTACGTGTCGGTGCTGCAAGAGCGGGTGGGGGTCGATGGCGGCAAGGTGCTGCTGACGGGCATTGAGCCCGTGGCGCGGAAAGACGAGACGCGGGAGAAGGGCAACATGATCCAGCCACTGGCCGACGGCCAGGCACGACTGGGTTCCGAAGCGGCTCGGCTACTGCAGAAGCAGGTCGGGGATTCGGTGGATATCCGCGGCACGGAGTTTCGCGTGGTCGAGGTGCTCCCGCCCAAAGCGACCATCGACGATTGCCGCATGTATGTCAATTTGCGGCAATGCCAGCAACTGATCGATGCAGCGGGCCAGATCAACTACATTCTGGCGTTCCTCTGCTTGCATCGGGGCACACTGGAAGAATCGCTGGAGAGCCAGGAGGCCGAACTGGCCGCCCGGTTTCCGGGCTTTCGCCAGATCAGCCGGATGGATGTCGCACAAGGCCGCTCGCTCGCCCGCACTACGACCCAAAAATCACTGCATTCCTTGCTGGCTCTGGTGGCGGTCGTCACGGTGATGGTGATCGCTGTCGCCGGTCTGCAGGAAGTCCACGACCGGCGGCATGAAACGGGAATTTTGCTGGCCATGGGGGTCTCGCACTTCTACTTGGTTGGCTTGTATCTGGTCAAGATTCTGGCGATTGCCGCGCTGGCAGCCATCGCCGGTTTTCTGCTGGGTTCGACGCTGGCCGTCCAGCTCACCTCGTCGTTCCTGGTGGTCCAGACCCGGGCGGTCGAGTTCGTGTGGTCGCATCTGCCTGTGGCGATGATGCTGACCGCCACCGTGGCTCTGGTGGCGCAGATCGTGCCGGTGGCCAAGCTGCTGACTTTGGACCCCAACGCCATCCTGACCGAGCAATAGCCGTGATTCAAGCCCAACGAGTCAGCAAGATCTATACCAGGTCCGGAGCACGAGTACGCGCCCTGGCGGACGTCGATTTGACTGTCGAACGCGGTGATTTCCTGATCATCCACGGTTCCAGTGGCAGCGGGAAGACGACGCTGCTGTTGACGTTGGGCGGCATGTTGCGGCCCACGTCCGGGGCCGTCCTCTTTCAGGGGACCGACATCTACTCGCTGACGACCGGCAAGCGGGCCGAGTACCGGCGGCGTCATCTCGGGTTCATGTTCCAGAAGTTCTTCCTGGTCCCTTATCTAACAGCAAGCGACAACATCCGCTTCCCCTTGGTGTTGCGCGGAACACCGGCTGGAAGCCAAGAACGGGTCCGCGAGGTCGCCGAGCGTTTGAGGATCGATCAGCGGCTGAACCATCTGCCCGCGCAGTTGAGTGTCGGCGAGCAACAGCGCGTCGCGATGGCCCGGGCGATCGTGGCCGGACCGGACGTCATCCTGGCCGACGAGCCGACGGGCAACCTGGACCGCGAAAACCGCGGCATTCTGGCCCAGTTCCTGCGAGACGAGAATCGCCGGGGCCGCACCGTCGTCGTCGTCACCCACGACGACGATCTGATCCGGCTGGGCAACCGCAACATCCAACTTGTCGCCGGAAGACTCGACGGACCGCGAGGCGATGATCGAGAATCTTAACCCAGGTTCGACAGTTCGGCAACCGCTTTTGGGGGGCGGCAATTTCGGGCATGCTGGAAAAATCGGGACTTGGTCGAAACTGGCCGATGGGGAAGCCCGGAAACATGTAGGGTAAACTGCCTGCTTCCGCGTCGCGAATTATTTTCCATTGTTTTCGGAGATTAGCCTGTTGACACGGATGATTCGTAGGTTAAAATACCTGCATCATGTATCTCAAGACTCAGACCATTAAGAAACGCAATGGCAAGTCGTACACCTATTACCGACTTGCCGAGTCGTATCGTCATCACGGCAAGGTAAAGCATCGGATACTTGCCGAACTCGGTGCTTTGAAACCTGAGGAAGTGGAAT
>SKKK01000388.1 GCA_007121535.1 Planctomycetaceae bacterium
CGGGCGATGCCCAGCGCAACGTCTACGTGCTCGTCAATCCGCTGAGCAACCCCGACACCCGCAACGTGTGGTGGGTGCAGCGCGGTGTGCGACGCGACGGAGAAGGATTTCGCGCCCCGTGCCAGTTCGGCGAGGGAACGCAGGGCCAAGGCGAATTCTTCGCCATCCTGGCCATCGCAACCGACCGCCGCTACAACGAGGGCGATCAACTGCGAGGCCTGCCGGCTGACCTGCAATACAGCCAAGTGAAGATCGTCAAGCGGCCCTACTGACCGCGACCGGCAGTGACGGCGCGTAAAAGCCAGTAGCGTCAATCAATCCCCTCTCCGCGCCGGAGGAGAGGGGAACAGCGGCCTGTACCGAAGAGCTGAGGTCACGGGGTCGGGTGTCGTTTTCGGGCAACGGTTATCCAGATGGTTGGTCTTTGCCCGAACACGGCTCCCGACCTGGCCTGTTCAGTTTGTGCCTGTCAAGGCCAACGTGTTTGATCCCGTTTTTGTTCCCGTCTCCCGGCGTGCTGCGGCTTCGAAATCCTCGCCGCTCGCCGGCGAGATCATTAGGCTTACTGGCCACGGACGAACCGCCTCCCGAATTTCCCATTCCCAGTCTCCCGAATCCTCGCCGCTTGCCGGCGAGATCGTTAGGCTTACTGGCCAAAGGACGGGCAAGGCTCCCAACCGACCTCGCTCTTGGCCTGCGAACCTGAGAACTCTCGCCCGACAAGCGGGGAGGATCTGCTCTCGCACCGGAACGAAAATCGGCACTCCAACAAATTAGAAATTTGGCGAAAATCGAACAAAATGAACACGCCACTCGCGACCCCTTCCCGCCGTTCCGGTGAGCGGCGCGGCGCTCGCCGGCGGTATTGTCGATCATCACGGACCGGTGGTTAGCGCCATTCCGCTCACCGATGGCCAAGTAGCATCAGACAACACGAAAACAGCTATAATCAAACAAGATCGGTTTCTCTTTGAAATGGAGGACCAGTAGATGAATTCGAAACGATACGGACAACGGCGCCGCAGGAGCGATTTCCGGCGGCGGGTATTGAATTTGGAATCGCTGGAGCCGCGCACTCTGCTGACTGCGGCGTTCGCCGCTGGGGCGGCGGGCTCGGCGGATTTCAGCGAGGGTGCCTACGAACTGCTGCACCAGCGAGTCGGGTACCACTCGGAACACTTTTACGTCTATCGCGATGCCGACTCAGGATTCAATCGCGGCACCCCGTCGGGGTTCTTTGCCGGCGACCGGTGGGGACAGCGGCCGGATCTGCGCGATCAGATCCGGATCGATGCCGCCTGTGTTTTCGACGCCTCGCAACCGACCGGCTGTTCCGCCGATCCGAACGCGCTGGACCGCCAGCGCGGAACTGTCATGCGGATCACCAGCCCGCCTCTCCAAGGCACCACCGAATTCGCGGGCTTGTACCTCGAAGAACCGGAAGGATTTTCGGCAGCGCCGCGCGGACGCGGCTATGACCTACGCGATACGACGCACGTGATCCTGGAAGCCTACTCGCCGACGCCCGGCGGCGTGCGGGTCCAATTCGCCATGGCAGGCAGGAACACCGACCGCAACAATCCCATTTCGATCGGCGGCGATTGGCAGACCATCTCGGTGCCTCTTGCTTCGCTCCGTCATCCGGACACGAATTTCATTGCACCTCCTGTACTGTCGAACGTCCAGTTGCTGTTCGGCATCGTTTTCAGTTCTGCGACCGCGCCCGCCGGCGGCACGGTGCTGTTAAACAACATCAGGTTCGTACGGCTTGAGGGTTCCCGGGAATTGCCGCCGGCCAACCCGACCGGCGCCCCACAACTGGCTCTGCCTGCCGGTACGGAATCGTTCGGCGTGGTCCCGGCCAAGTTGTGGGTCGCCGACGATGGGTGCTGCGCGTTCCAAACGGATGCTGGGACATGGACAGTGCAGAGCGTAGTGGATGCGTACGGCGGCGAGTATCACAAGTCGGCGGGAACCGCTGGAGCCCAAGCCAGTTGGACGTTCTCTGGACTGGAACCGCGTTATTACGTGGTCCAGGCCACCTGGCCACCGGCCGCCGATCAGGCCACCGTAGCCCGGTTCGAATTGTACGACAACGACGTGCTGCGAGCCGTGGCCGAAGTCGACCAGACGCAGTCGCCGGCAGAGGCCCACTTCGACGGACAGTCCTGGGACACGTTGGGTACGGCCGCGGTCGAGTCCGGAGTGCTGCGCGTGGTCGTCTCGAACTCAGCCACAAATCAAGCGTTGGCCGCCGATGCCGTGCGGATCGTGCCCACCATCCCACCTGATCAGGCGTTTCCCAATCTGGCGCCGACTTACGAAGCAGCGCTGACCGTCATCGCGCTGCTGGACCGGAATCGACCTGAGGACCGCGAAGCTGCCCGGTTGGTCGCCGACACGTTGGTCTATGCCCTGCATCACGACAACCAGGGTGGCGGCGCTCAGTTGCCGACGGCCGAGGATGGCGCGCGGGGGCTGCGGGATGCGTATTCGTCCGGATTCATCGGCTGGTTTAACGATCAAAGCAACGATCCGGACGCGGCCCGAGCAGGCCAAGCGAAGCTGGCCGGGTTCACCAGCGATACCCGATTGTGCGGCCCGTCCGGCTACTGCCTGGTCCTGGACGGGGCTTTCGGGGGCAACAACGCCTTTTCGATCATGGCGCTGATGCGGACGTATTTCGCGCTGGGCGATCCGGTCTCTCTGGATGCCGCCCAGGAGATCGGGCGGTGGATCGTCGGCAACTTGACGGACCGCGATGGTCCCGCGTTCAACCCGGATCCCGCAACGCAATCGTTCGGCGGGTATTTCCTGGGCTATCCGGATCAGGGCGTGCCCAAACACCGCACGGACGACCTGATGCGCGGCAAGTCGATCGAAAACAACGCGGACATCTTCGCCGCATTTGTGATGATCGCGACTGCCGAGCGGGCGGTGGGCAACGCGGCGGAAGCGGCGATGTGGACCGAGTGGGCCACTGTGGCCGGCGATTTCGTGATGACCCTGTACGAGCCTGGGAATCCGGCCGACCCGCGCGACGGACACTTCCACGCCGGAACCTTGCCGATCGGCCCTGACGGACCGCCGCGAGGCCCCGGTTTGGAACCGGACGGCGAGCTACGGGGCGACGAGGTGATCAACGTGGCCGCGGTTCTCGATTCGGCCACCTTCTCGCTGCTGGCGCTGGCCGCCTCGCCTCGATACCATGCCTGGCCGGACCGGCATGGCAACCCGATCGATTGGCGCGAGCCGCTGTATTGGTTCAGCGGGACGTTGAGTTTCGATGTGTTGGAGTTAGTGAGTAAAAAGACCAAGGACCTTCGGCTGTTTTTTCTGTGAATGGGGGGCCAGCCCCCCAAACCCCCC
>SKKK01000067.1 GCA_007121535.1 Planctomycetaceae bacterium
CCTGCGTGATGGGAGGCGATACGGTATGGATCCTCGACGCGCTGCTGGAAACAGGCACCGGCTATGTGATCAACCCGATCGAGACGGACCAAGCTCTCTTCATGCAAAAGATCTGGGATCGCACCGACGTGCGGGTGCGAATCAATGCCTCGCCGCGGATCGTCGCCTATGGAACCCGGGACGAATTGCGACGCGAGGCCGAACGGATCGCCGCTCTGGCAGCCGGACGCCAGAACGTGTGCGCGGGTACCAGCGTGCTCCCCTACGAGACCCCGCCGGAGAACGTCCTCTTCTTCCAAGATGTCTGCCGCAACCTACCTTGAGGCGGCATAGGCCCACCCGGCTGAAACGGGAGGATTCATCGCCAGTATGCCAAATCGCGCGTTCGGATAGGTTCGTTCGAACATCGTGACGCATTCCCGTTGCGTGCGCCCCCGGGCTTGTTAGAATACGGGGGGTAAGCACCGTTCGAGAAATAACTGTCCGATGTCCCCTCGCCACTCCGGGGAGAGGGCAGGGTGAGGGGGCCGAAAGTGCGTCAGTTATTTCTCGAACGGTGCTAAGCGACGATCTGTGACCGTTGGGCTTACACCGCCCGCGGTCAGGTTTGTCCGGTTGGGTCTCGAATGTAGAACGGAATTCATTCCGTTTCGAGCGGTACGAACGGAATGAATTCCGTTCTACGATGGGACAGTTCTGACCGCGGGCGGCTTACACGTCCTGATACGTGGGAATTCCAGTTGGAAGCACTCGGAAGAACGCGGTGTCCAATCAACTTCTAGCGCTGAAGCCGGACCTTGAGGGCCTTCGCCGCAACTTGTTGCGGGAAGCGACGCCATCGCGGGTGTTTTTCTTCGCCAGGCGCGATCCGGTCCAAGTCCGGCAACTTGTGCGCAAGACGCTGGAGGTGTGCCAACCCGGGGGAGGCTACTGTCTGGGACTCGGCAACTGGGTCACCGACTACATTCGCCGAGAGAACTCTCTGGCCGTGCTGGATGAAGGCAGGCGTTTCCGCCTGGAATAGGTACAGAAACGGCTCCGGCAAACCCCTTTTTTTATGACCAGGAGTAAGTTGTGTGGTTACGAGAAACAAGTGTGTTGATGATCGGCTTGTTGGGGATGATCCCGTTTGCTGCGGGGAACAAGCCTGCTATCGCTGGCGATCCGGGAAGAGTAGTTCCGGGATACCGGGATCTTGAGCCCCTGCAAGTGCCCACGCTGGATATTTCCGGCCAGACCGAGCGGCACGTGATCGTCGCTCAGGGTACCGAAGCGGTCTATCAAGGACATGCCGATACCCTTTTGATGCCGGACGGGAAGACCATGTTTTGCGTCTGGACCCTGAACCACGGCTGGGGCGAGCCGTTCATGAAACGCAGCGACGACACCGGCTTGACCTGGACCGGCGCGCCGGTGCCCGAGAACTGGAACTACTGGAACGAGCAGACCAGCGGGCCGGGAAGCACCTTGGGCGGACGCGGACGCGGCTGGCTGGCGATGATCCATCGCTTGGTGGACCCGGCGGGCAACGAGCGGCTGTTCCTGTTCGACCGCGGCCAGGACAACATGCTGATCCAAGCGGTCTCGGAGGATGGCGGCAGGACCTGGTCGCCGATGCGGCCCAACGGCTTGAGGGGGATCGAGCCGTCCATGAACATCCTGCCGGCCCGCGATGGCACGACCCTGCTGATGTGGAATACCGATTGGACCCCCGGCATCTATCAGGCGGAGTCGACCGACGGCGGATTGACGTGGACCAACGAGCGCGAAGTGATCGACACCAGCGACGTGCCCGGGGTGACGATGATCGAACCGGGAGTGGTCCGCTCGCCGGACGGCAAGCAACTGCTGATGCTGATCCGGGATTTCGCCCGGGGCGCCAAGTACAACTCGCTGTTCGCGGTCAGCGACGACGAAGGCCGGACGTGGTCCAAGCCCCGCAGGCTGCAAGCCCCGCTGACCGGCAACCGTCACGCGCCCCGCTACGCACCCGACGGACGCCTGGTCGTCGCGATGCGGGACACGCTTGCCGACAGCCCCAGCCGCGGGCATCCAATCGCTTGGGTGGGCACGTATCAAGACATCGTCGATGGAAGCAGCGGCCAGTACCGGGTGAAACTGCTGCACAGCCATGCCGGGGCGGACTGCGGCTATCCCGGCCTGGAACTGACCCCGGACGGAACGTTCATCGCCACGACGTACATCAAATACCGGCCCGGTCCGGAACGGCAGTCCGTGGTCAGCACCCGCTTCCGGCTCGAAGAACTGGACGCGATGCTCCGGGAAGGACGTTCGCTGTTGAAACCGCCGCCGGGTCTGAGCCCCAATGAAGACGGTCAACCGCTGCTCGATGGACCTGTCGCGGTGCTGGAAGCCGTCGAGGGCGAGATGCGGACGTTGGGCCTGAACCAGCCGATCTTCAGCAACCGCAACTACGCTTTTCAGTCCTTGCCCGAGGCGCTGGCCGGGCATCAATTCGTGTTCTCCGCAATCGAGCGGACCGAGGCCGTCTGCCGGGAAGGGGGAGTTGTTTTCGTGTGGACGCCCACCCCGGAACGAAATGCCCGCGGCAGTCTGGAAAAGATGCTGCTGGAGCAAGGGTTCACCAAAGCCGCCGTGCCGGAATTCCGGCTGTTCCCCGGCGACGCCAACATCTGCACCGTCTACCAGAAACGCGTCGAAGCGGGCGAGCGAATCGTCTTTGGCCTGTGGGGAGTGCTGGTGGGGGGCGGATAAATCTACGAATCCAACACCCGCTGCCGCTCCTCGACGATGGTTTGACCAGTGCCTGGACGTTGGCGTGTCGAAAGCTTTGCCCCTGCCTGATCGGTTCTTGTCTCCGCTGGAACTGGACGAGCGTGCTGGCGAACTTGGGCCGTGCGGGAACCGGAGCGGCGGCCGGTGCAGCGACGATACGGGTTGCCGCCAAATCCGCCAACATCCAGGCGCGTGACGTACCAGTGCTCCGGTGACCCTTACGAGCATCAGCGCGGTGTGCCTTTCCGCACGCAAACGGCCATTCGCCCGGCTTGCACATCCTTTCCCGTACCCTGCCGCCGCTGGCCAATCAAGGCAAAAGCCAAACGTTCCCGCCCCGTTGGCTAGGATGGGTGGGCTTCAAACCAGTCTGTTAAACGCCGTGTCCCTACATCCAGGCCGGTGTCCCTACATCCAGGCAGTCAAGGTAATCAATCATTTGGGGCAACCTAGGCTATGAGGGTATTTAAGGCCGAATATTTTGTATTGATTTATAATCGAGAGCTATTATAATTGGCTATAAACGGCTAGAATCTCAGTCATGGACCCGCTAAGAAACCCATTTTCGCCCGGTGCTGGAGCCCCACCTCCCGAATTGGCTGGCCGCG
>SKKK01000632.1 GCA_007121535.1 Planctomycetaceae bacterium
ATGACGACAGTATCGACGCCGTGGTGATCGCCTCGGCGGTGCATTGGCATGCGCTGGCCACGATCTGGGCCGTGCAGGCCGGCAAGGACGTGTATTGCGAAAAGCCCATGTCGCACAACCTGTGGGAAACGCGGCAGGCGTCGGCCGCCGTCGAGCAGTCCGGCAGGATCTGGCAGCACGGAACTCAGCAGCAATCCGACCCGATGCGGGCCGAGATCCGACGGTTTCTGCACGACGAGCGGGCGCTGGGCAAGGTCCTCTCGGTACGGGTCAACCGCTACGACGTCCGCCCGCCCATCGGCAAACGCGACGCGCCGCTGACCATTCCCGGGCATATCGATTACAACCTGTGGCTCGGTCCCGCGCAGGACATGCCCGTCTATCGCAACCAATTGCAGTACGACTGGCACTGCCATTTGGCCAATATCGCGATCCGAGCCGGCGGCCGGTTTTCACGGGCTGAAGCGGCCAGGGTCGATGATCCCTCGGGGCATTGGAACGGCGCGATGGAAGAGATGGCCGGACTGCTCCAAGCCCACGGCCTGGACATGGAGAACGATTCTCTCCGGCTCAGCCGGTTATTGACCGTCGACTCGGCGACGCAGCGGTTCGTCGGCGAAGGAACCGACGCAGCCAACGCCTTTACGACTCGCTCGTATCGCGAGCCGTTCGCGTTCCCCACGGCGGCGAGTGCAAAGCAGGGCCAAATCCGAAACTCGAAATCCTGAATCCTAACGCGGGCTGACGCCCGCAACCGACGTAGGTTGGGTCTCCGACCCGACCCGGTCGGGACAGAGTCCCAACCTACAAAGAGGCGCGCACCGTGCGCGCATCTTACATCCAAAGACTCTAACGCGGGCTGACGCCCGCAATCCAAGTGGCTTTCGTGTTTGTACTCGTGACTGTCATCGGCTTCCCGCAATCGAGTACGAGTACGAGTACGAGTACGAGTACGGAAAGGAGCACACCATGAATTCCGTTGACCGTCGCCATCTTCTCGAAACCGCTGTGGGCGCAAGCGCTGCCTTCGCCGCCGGGCAGTGGCTCGGATCGGACGCAGCCGCGACCGATCCGTCCCAACCGCCGATCAAGATCGGCCAGATCGGCACGGGGCACGAACATGCCTCGGCAAAGATGAGCACCTTTCGGAAACTGAGCGGTCATTACGAGGTCGTCGGCATCGTCGAGCCGGACGCTGCGCTCCGCAAGAACCTCGAAAACGACGCGGCCTATCGCGACCTGCGATGGATGACCGAAGAGGAACTGCTGGGCGTCGAGGGCCTGCGGGCTGTGGCCGTCGAGGTCAGCTCGGCCGACCCACGCATCATGGAAATCACCGGCCGGTGCATCGAGGCCGGCATGCACGTCCACCTGGACAAGCCGGGCGGGGAATCGTTCAGCGCGTTCAAGAGGGTGTTGGACGAGGCCGGGCGGCGCAAACTGGCCGTGCAACTGGGCTACATGTACCGCAACAATCCGGCGGTGCAGTTCTGCCAGCGCGCGGTCCGCGAGGGCTGGCTGGGACAGGTGTTCGAGATCCATTGCGTGATGAGCACCACCCACCCGCTACCGTACCGAAAGTACCTCTCCCAGTTCCGTGGCGGGACGATGTTCATCTTCGCCTGCCATCTGATCGATCTGGTGGTGAGTTTGATGGGAAAGCCCGACCGGATTGTCTCCTACCCGCGTCAGACGCGGACCGACGTGGGCGTCGAGATGTGCGACAACGGCCTGATTGTGTTCGAGTACCCGCGGACCACGGCCACGATTCGGACCGCATCGCTCGAAGTCGACGGGCATCGCCGGCGGCAATTGGTCGTGTGCGGCGACCGGGGCACGGTGGATATTCAGCCGCTGGAGACAATCACCGTCCGGCCGCCTCAGCCCCAATCGCTACGCCTTGCCCTGAGCGAGGCCCGCGAGCCTTACCGCCAGGGCTACCAGGAGGTGTCCTTCCCGCTGCAGACAGGTCGATACGACGACCAACTGATCGAATTGGCCGAGATCATCCGCGGTGAAAGGGAGAACCCCTACCCCCTGGACCATGAGCTGCTGGTGCAGCAGTGCCTGTTGGAGGCTTGCGGATACCCGTTGGGCTGAGCCGCATGACGTCGAAATGAGCACTATTTCCGGGTAAAATCGGCGAAAACGGGGGCGCGGCGTGCGTTGGAGTTCACAATTTATCGTGCGGAGGCGGGAAGGGGTCGGGAGTCGTCTTCGGGGTACGTCGTTTCCAGATGGTTGGTCCAAGCCCGAAAACGACTCCCGGCCCCGTGTTTCTTCGTCAGGGCTTCTCGATTAGACTGGGGGAGCAAGACTCTCTGTCAGAAGGTACGGGTGGCGGTTTCTCGATCAACCAGGGATGCACCGATGACACGATTCAGCTTGGCGGTGGCAGCCGTGATGTGCGGGACGTGGGTAGCGGCTGGGGAGCCGGAGCCAGCCCGGGACGGATTGCGCGTTTGGCTGGACGCCTCGGCCGAAGAAACGCTTGAAAAGGACGAAAGCGGGCGAGTGGTGCGCTGGCGGAACCGCGTCGAGGGAGGACCGGCCGCCGAGGCGGAGGTCGGCCGAGGGCCTGTACACGTCGCCCGTGGGATGCATGGAAAACCCGTACTTCGCTTTACGGGCGCCGAGTGGCTGCGTCTGCCCGCGCTGCGTCCCAGCGTGGGGCCGGTCGCCGTGTTCGTCGTCGCCCAACGCCGGGAGGAACATGCCACCGATGTCCGCTGGCAGCGACTGGTCTCTTGCTGGAACGGAGATGACCAGGACGATAACCGGGTTCCTTGCTTCTGCCAAACCGCCGACCACAAGGGGATGGGCCAAGCGTTCGAGCCCACGGTCTTCGACGTGGTGCGCAACGACGTGGGTCTGTATCCCATCTGGCTGGGACGCAACGGGCGGCACCAGGGCCAGAACTTGCGCGGCGATGTGGCCGAACTGCTGGTCTACGACCGAGCCTTCGTCTCGGAAGATGCCATCCAGCAAGTCCTTCGCTATCTGGGCCGGAAATGGAACGCCCACGTCCTGCGACGGGACCAGGGATGGACGCTGGTCGGTCCGCTGCCCGATCCACCGGAACGCATCACCGACCGTTGGCCCCTGTCCGATCAGGCGAACCGGGACGGCTGGCAGCCCGATCCCGGCCTGACCGACGAATTCACCGGCGACCAACTGGACGAAGCCAAATGGTGGCCGACCAATCCCAAATGGCTCGGACGCCAACCCGCGCTGTTCCATCCGTCCAACGTCCGGGTGGCGGACGGCGAGTTGCAGTTGACCATGCGGCGCTGGTTTCCCGAGGACGGGCCCACGGAGCGCGGCTATCACACCTATACCAGCGCCGCGGTGCAGAGCCGTCAGCGGGTCCTGTATGGATACTTCGAGGTCGAGGCCCAACCAATGCGCTCGCACGGGTCGAGCGCTTTCTGGTTCTACGATCACACCCCGGAGATCTGGACGGAAATCGACGTGTTCGAGATCGGCGGCGGTGCGCCCAGCCACCAGCGCCGGTACCACATGAATGCCCATGTGTTCCATACCCCCGAGGAGCGTCGCCACTGGAACGTCGGCGGCACGTGGGAAGCGCCCTGGGATCTGGCCGACGACTTCCACGTGTACGGCCTGCAATGGGACCGCGAGGAACTGAAATACTACGTCGATGGCGTTCTCGTCCGGCGGATGCGCAACACCCACTGGCACCAGCCGCTGACGCTGAATCTGGACAGCGAGACCATGCCCAACTGGTTCGGTCTGCCTCGCGACGAAGATCTACCGTCGACCTTCCGCATCCGCTACGTGCGCGCCTGGAAACACCCGGATGGAAAAGCCACAAGAGGTTCACGATGAAGAGTAACTCGATCATGAAAGCCGGCCTGTTCGCTCTCACGACCGTCGTCATGACGCTGCCCGCCGTCTGGGCCGACGACGCGAAGCCCGACGGACTGCACATCGGTTGGGCATCGACCAGCATCACGCCGGACGAGCCCGTCATCATGTCCGGAGGGTCCCGGGCGCGGCTCTCCACCGGCGTGCTGGACCCGCTGACCGCCACGGCACTCGTCCTGGAATCGGCTCGGGATGGAACGTCGGTGGAACAGGTTGTCCTGGTGTCCGTCGACTTGGGCTCGGTCCACACCGACATGCTCGAACGAGTCCTGGAAATCCTAAGCGAGCGGGCGCCGGAAATCGATCCCAAGACGGTCGTCATTTTCGGGACGCACACGCACGCCGCAGTGGAACGTCGCCAGGACCTTCCACTGGTCGAAAGGTTCGCCGAACTTGGCATCGAGATCCCGCTCGAGTGGTCGTGGTGGGGCATGGACTTGGGCGTCACACCGTCCCCGGGCCAGTACTTTGAATTCGCATCCGGTCGGATTGCTGACGCCATCAAGCAGGCATTCAACGACCGCAAGCTCGGTGGAGTGAGCTTCGGTCTGGGCCATGCGGTCGTGGGGCATAACCGGCTGATCACCTACGACAGCGGGCGGTCCCAGATGTACGGCAGGACGGATCGAGCCGACTTCAGCCACGTCGAAGGGTACGAGGACCATTCGGTCGGGCTTCTCTTCACGTACGACGCAGACAAAAAGTTGACGGGCGTGATGATCAACATTGCCTGCCCGGCGCAGGTGAGTGAAGGGGGGACGATGATCACCGCCGATTTCTGGCACGAGACCCGTGAAGAACTGCGCAAGCGGTTGGGCCAGTCGGTGTACGTTCTGCCGCAGATCGCGGCCTCGGGCGACCAGTCGCCGCGAGTCCTGGTCGACAAACGCGCCGAGGAACGTATGCAGCGGCTCACCGGGCGGAACCGCCGCCAACAAATCGCCGTGCGGATCGCCGATGCCGTCACTTCCGTCCTGCCCTTCCTGAAAGGGCACATCGACTCGAATCCCGCGATTGCCCATCGCAGGGAGGAAATCGAGTTGACCCGGCGGCGCATTTCGGAAGAACTCGTGGAAAATCGAGGACGGCAGAACTTCGAGCAGCTCCTGGCCCAATACACCAAGCTGCGTCGAGAGCTTGAAGAGAACCCGGAGCGGATGCAGAAGCCGGATTGGTACCGGGACATTACTCCGGTGTACTGGCACCTGGCCAGAGCGCTCCGCGTAATCATGCGCTACGAACTGCAAGAGACGAATCCAACCATGTCGGTCCCCGTCCACGTGATCCGGATCGGCGACCTGGCCATCGCCACCAACCCCTTCGAGTTGTACCTCGACTACGGCATCCAGATCAAGGCGCGCAGCAAGGCGGTGCAAACCATGACTGTCCAGCTTGCCAACGGGTACTTCCGATACCTTCCAACCCAGCGCGCGGTGGCGGGCGGCGCCTACGGCGCCATTCCCGAAAGCAACGAAGCCGACCCCGAAGCCGGGCGGAAGCTGGTCGAGCAAACGCTGGAAATGATCGAATCACTGTGGGTGGCAAAGTCAGACTAAGCGAACGCTGACATTCGTCGAATTGTACAATCCGCTCTAGCACGATTGCCGCGAACTCGTCATACGAAAGAGTATCAGCCAACAAGGCTGCCGATTCGGCCCCATAGCGATCTTCGAGATACTGCGTGAGAAGGCGTTTGGTACCACCCGCCAAATTAGTGGTAGTATAGTGCCAGCCACCAGACGAAAAGATAGTCGGCGGTTAGCATTTCCTCACCCGAACAACGGTTCTCAGGGTGCTATTTCACGAGATGCCCAGATTCGTGCGGCCGGGTTTTCAGAACCGTGCCGACCGCCCCATTCGATTTGGAGGCCCATACTACTTTGGTTACGGCCGAACGCACCGCAGCCAAGCCAGTCTTTGCTGGTCGGCATGGCTCGGTCAAGAGTTCGCTCGTCCAAATGCGATCACGAACGCGGCCCGCAAGATCAGCATACTGACATTCGAACGCTGTGGTGCCCATCGTCCAGTAGTTGGTTGGCAGTTTTCGGAAACTGAGTGGCATCGTCATGATTCACCTTTGAAAGGTGGGTGGCACCTTTTGCGACGCTCGGCAGAATTTCCGTTGCTCCATCCAATCTTCCCAATGCCGGCTGGCATCGGCAAGCTTGCCGGCCATGTTGTCGTCCACCTGAATCGGAGGACTGGGCGGCAACGGCGCCGGACAGAAAGCGGCGTATCCTCCTGGTTGGCCAGTTTACACCCAAGATCTTTGGGGGTGATGTGTTGCCACGTTCCGACCTCCACTCGAGCCTTCGTTATTTACACTTCCGGGCCATTTGTGAGAATATAACAGTTCCAATGTATGCGATGTTATCACCAACACGCACTAGCACAACAACGGAGACGACTTATTGTCATTTAGCCCCGGCAAATGTAAATAACGTCGAACTCGTTCGCATAGACCATCGGCCGGATAAGGGACTGCGGGTCGCCAGGGGCCTTTCATTCGCTGTCGAATGTTTTGGAGCCCCAGCAAATCGCAAGCTGAGTCGTATCGTCGTGCTTCACTTTTGAAAGGTGGGTGGCACCTTTTGCGGCCGCACTTTTTGCGGCCGCACCTCCCAGCGTACCCGACCTGCGGGATTTTCTTCGCGCCTTTAGTGGGAAATCAGCAGGAAAAGTCTCAAACACAACAGGCGGAAAGCGGAAAGGAACGGGCCAGTAAGCTTGCGATCCTGGGGGACGTCGTTAAAATTCGTGGACGGTGTTCAAAATTCCTATCAGTGATCAGTGACTTGCAACTTCCAAGCCACGCGTCGGACCAACCTGCGCCCGAAGGAGTTCCTCTCATGATCTTCCGCTCGCCCCGTGTTGCCCTCACCGTACTGATGCTGCTCGGTTGCCTGCCCCTGCACGCGGCCCAGCCGGCCAGGCTTGGCTCGACGCCTTCCGGGTCTGCCGCCGCAGAGATCCCCGACCCACGGCACATCAGCAACGGCTGGGAGATTCCCAGCGTCAGCTATGCGGACCAGCCGTACATCGTCCAGACCGACGATGGCGCCTGGTTGTGCGTGATGACCACGGGCGTGGGCGCCGAGGGCGCCAGCGGCCAGCACGTGATCTCGATGCGCAGCACGGATCGAGGCCGCACGTGGGAGCAGGCCGTCGCGGTCGAACCGCCCGACGGTCCCGAGGCGAGCTATGCCGTGATGCTGAAAGTTCCCTACGGCCGGATCTACGTTTTCTACAACCACAACACGGACAACGTCCGCGAAGTCAAACGCGAGGACGGAGGCGTCTTCACCCGGGTGGACTGCCTGGGCTACTATGTCTTCAAGTACAGCGACGATCACGGGCAGAGTTGGTCGGCCGAGCGTTACAACGTACCGATCCGCGAATTCGAGTGCGACCGCAACAACGTCTACGGCGGCAAACTGCGTTTCTTCTGGAACGTGGGCCGGCCGCTGATCGTGGACGACGCCGCGATCATGGTGATTCACAAGGTGGGCGCAATGGGGGCCGGTTTTCTGGCGGAATCCGAGGGCGCCTTTTTCAGGAGCCGGAATATCCTGACCGAGCGCGATCCGGCCAAGATTACGTTCGAGACGCTGCCCGACGGCGACATCGGTCTGCGCACGCCAGAGGGTGGCGGGCGAGTGGCTGAGGAGCAGAGCCTGGTCAGGTTGAGCGATGGTTCGCTGTACTGCGTCTACCGCACGATCGACGGCTGGCCGGTTTCGGTCTACAGCCGCGACGGCGGACACACGTGGACTGCCCCGGCGTACAAGACTTACACGCCCGGCGGGCGGCGAGTGAAGAATCCGCGGGCCGCCAACTTCGCCTGGAATTGCTCCAACAACATGTTCCTGTACTGGTTCCACAATCACGGCGGGTGGTTCATCGGCCAGTTGGGCGCCGGCGGCCGGGACGGACGCAGCCCATACGACGACCGCAACCCGGTCTGGCTGATGGCCGGGCGCGAAGTCGATACGCCCGAAGGGAAACGCATCGAGTGGTCTCAGCCGGAGATCCTGCTGTACGACGATGATCCGTACATCCGCATGAGCTATCCGGATCTGGTCGAACACGACGGCAAGTTCTACGTGACCGAGACACAGAAAGAGATCGCTCGTGTCCACGAAATCCCGCAGCCGATTCTGGAAGGGCTGTTCGGCCAATGGGAAAACCAAACCATCACGCGTGCCGGCCTGCTGCTGGAGCTGCCTGCCAACGGCTCGATGCCCGAAAAAGCGACGATGCCCAAACTCCCTCATCTGAATGTCCGTGACACGCGGCGAATGGATCATGGGGTGCGCGATCTGCGAGCCGGCTTTAGTCTGGACTTGTGGCTGGAACTCGATTCGTTGGACGCCGGCCAGACGATCCTGGACAGCCGCGACGCGACCGGTGCGGGGTTGCTGGTCCAGACCAGCGACGGCGGCACCCTGGCCATCACGATGAACGACGGACGCCAACAAGCCACCTGGGACACCGACCCCGGCGCGGTTCAGGCTGGGCAACTCCACCACGTGGTCATCACCGTGGACGGAGGCCCGAAGATCATCACGTTTGTCGTGGACGGCGTGCTGTGCGACGGCGGCGACGACCGCCAGTTCGGCTGGGGGCGTTTCAGCCCGACCCTGCGCACGCCCAGCGGCGCCGACACGCTGCGGATCGACCCGTCCGTCCGGTCGCTACATTTGTACAACCGTGCATTGCTCACCAGCGAAGCCGTCGGAAACTTCCGCGCAAGGGCAGCGGCACCGTAAGCAAATAGGTGCCACCCACCAAATATAAAAGATAGTCAGCGGATAGTTTTCCTGCGTCCGTGTTACCCATATTGGCTGTTTTTGCGGTAACGACGTCGCGTTTTTGAGTGCAGGGGCTTGACGCCATTTCCCTGTTCGCTTCGGGGTCGCCAAGTAGCACGACAGTGCCGCCAAACTCGAACGGGTTCTTCACGCCGCTTACGTAACCGACAAGAACGCCTGGCCGGGTGCTTGACCGCCGACATCACGAAATGTTTGTCCGCTGACCAGGCTGGCGAGCTGAGCTTGTTGGTGCTTCGATCTGATTCTTGCTTGGCCTTCGTGTCGATAGCGGCAAAATATCGCCGAAACGTTCGTCTTCATCTCGCCCATGCGCACCGTGACTTCCTTACCCAAAGAACGGTTCTCAGGGTGTCATTTCACGTGATGCCCAGCTCCGTGCGGCCTGGTTTTCGGAACCGTGCCGTCCCGTCACGATTCGATTCGGAGGCCCATACTACATTGGTTACGACCGAACGCACCGCAGCCAAACCAGTTTATGCTGCTCGGCAAGGCTCCCTCAACAGCTCGCTCGTCCAAATTCGATCAACATCGCGGCCCGCAAGATCAGCATACTAACATTCGAACGCTGTGGTGCCCATCGCTCGGTCGTTGGTTGGCAGTTTTCGGAAACTGAGTGGCATCGTCGTGCTTCACCTTTGAAAGATGGGTGGTACCGTTTGCGACCGTCAATCCGCCACAACTGACTATTTGATCTTGTCGAGACGCTCCCAGAGAAGCAGGCAAACCAAGTAAAGGCGTCCGGCGGTTGTTCGTCGGACGGCTTGCCAGTCTTGAAAGGCTTGTTCCGCTTGATCGATGAGCGATTGCACCTCGGCTCTCGAAAAGGATTTCGCCACGTTGTAATCGGCCTCGTGCCGCGCCTGTTGCAATTCCACGAAGGCGTTGGCGACATTTCGCAACGCATGCGGCAATGGTTGGCCGCCTATTATCCCGACGAATCGCTGAGGTAACGTGCCACCCGAAAACGATCGTGACGCCTTGCTCATCTCTGTATGAATAAAAACGCGGCTTACGACTTCCTGCATTCTGCTGTCGCGCACCAGTCTGTGCGAGGGTTCGCGAATCAGTAGGTGAAACAACGCATAGTACGCCGTGGATACGGCGCGTCGAAGACTCGCTTGTCGGGGTCTTCGCCGCTCGCGTCCGACAAGATGGTGAGCCTGAGCCAGCAGATCGTTCGCGAGGGTCACTTGACGGCCTCCAACGTCGCATCGACTCGCTCAGACGACGTGCGGAAACGAATGTACGGCCAATGCGGTATCTCGAGCTGTCGCACGCATTCGCCGAGGACACCGCGCACTTGACGTGTGTTCTTGGAAAGCATCTCGGCGGTGGCTGCATCGTCTTCGATCTCAACCCAGAGCCATACCGCCGGATCGCCGTTGGAGTCGTTACCCGTCTCGAACCGAATTTCTCGTACCCAACCGGGCAACCTCCCTGCCAACGCCCGTTCCACCTGTTTCCCGATGATCAAGGCGTCCAGATCGGCATACCGGTCGGGTCGCATGACCTCCAGCACACCCAGCAGCGGCGGCAAAGCCGCTTCGACTTGCTCGTCCGTGCCCTGTTCGTCGGAGGGCACGTGCTGGGCGATTTCGCGAAAGTCATTTACGTACTTTGCCAGCCGGCCACAGGTGTCGTCAGCAAGAAAGTGGAAGTCCTGTTCGTCGAACCCCGCGACTGATTTCAGCGATAGCCAGTGACGATCGCGCCGCAATCCACTTTCGATGTCCGAGCCATCGAACCTCGGCGCATCAGCAATCACCGAAGGAACCAAGAAATCCGCTGCCGAGCAAATACTCGCCCAGAATTGCTTGAGTGCCATGCCGTTCCCCTCCGTTATTTCTGCCACGTTTTCATCATCCACGTCAAGTTTACGAAGCTTGCCAAATTCGGGCAATCCCGATGCAACAAACACCGAAAGCTGCTTGCGGTTTGGAGTGTCTTGGTTCGACGGAACATTGAGTTCTGGGGTCCACTTCAACAAGGCCACCAATCCCAACGGGTTTTCACGCCGCTACCTTAACCGACAAGAACGCTTGGCCGGGTGCTTGACCGCCAATACCAAGAAATGTTTGTTCGTTGGAATCGCGGACGGATTGCCTCGGGCGATCCCATCTGGTACCAAGAATGGGTGCCGATTGGAAAGACGATGCCGTTATGCGAGGTCGACCCATGAGACTGGTTCCTTTTGCGATTTGTCTTCTCGTGCTGTCGATGCCGATGGCGTCGATCACGCCTGTCGCTTGCTTTGCACAGGAAGCATCGCACTCGCCAGACGGGATGCTGCAACGAGCATTGGAAGGGCCGTTGGCGGATGTCGAGTATCTTGTGTTCGCCGTGCGAGAACCAGTTCTGCGGCACTACTACGAAAACTTTGGGTATTATCTGTTCCCGCCTTCGTTCTACCCGTATCCACCGTTGGGAGAATTCGAACCGGGGCCCGCGCAGTACAGCGGCGGTGGCCGGCTGTGCTTGTTGCATCTGCGAAGCGGGCAGGTCACCGTCCTGCTGGACGATCCATCCGGCGCCATCCGTGATCCTCAAGTGCATTACGATGCGCAGAAGATCCTGTTTTCGTACCGTCCGGGCGGCACGTCCTTCTTCCATCTGTACGAAATCGGCATCGATGGTTCCGAGTTGACTCGATTGACCGATGGGCCTTTTGACGACATCGAACCGATCTACACGCCCGATGGCAGCATCCTGTTCTGCTCGACTCGCTGCCGGCGCTTCGTCGGCTGCAACCCGTCACCGGTCGCCACCCTTTACCGCTGCGACGCCGATGGCGCGAATATCCGGGAGCTGTCGCCCAATCCCTTTACGGACAACACCCCGTGGATGCTGCCGGACGGTCGCGTGCTGTTTACGCGATGGGAATACGTCGATCGGAACCAGTTGAGTTTTCATCATTTGTGGACGAGCAATCCGGATGGAACTCGACAGATGGTCTTTTTTGGCAACCAGTTCCAGGGCGAATACCCGCCGGTACCACGGTTTTCGGATGTGGCCATGTTGGATGCCAAACCCATCCCCGGCACCCAACACGTGGTCGCGTCGTTTTCGCCAAGCCATGGTCGCGCCGAACACAATGGCTGGATTACGGTCGTCGATCCCACGCCGGGCCCCGACCAGCCCGAGGCCGCGCGCCGCTTGAATTCGCAACGACCGTTCCGCGACCCGTATGCCTTGGCCGCAAACAGCTTCCTGGTCGTCGATCGCGAAGGAATCTGGTTGATGGACGACCGAGGCGCTATCGAGCAGATCTACGCCTTGCCCGCCAGCGACATTCAAGCCGGCTTGGAGTGCCACGAGCCGCGACCGTTGCGGGCTCGAGCGCGCGAACCCATCCTGCCGACAACGATCGACCGGACGCAAGCCACCGGTGAGTTGCTGTTAAGCGACATCTATCAGGGCCGAAACATGGAAGGCGTGGCTCAGGGAGAAATTCGAAGTTTGCTGGTGTTGGAACAGCTCGCCAAGCCGGTTCAGTTTTCCGGTGGACAAGAGCCGCTGACCATCGGCGGC
>SKKK01000150.1 GCA_007121535.1 Planctomycetaceae bacterium
CGACGCCCTTGTCACGCCTGGCCCGCTGCCGATCTCGGCAGCGGGCCAGGCCGTTCCGCGCGGGTCTCCCGACGCCACCGACCCGTTCGGCGCGGGTCTCCCGACCCCGCCGAAACCGCTGACTGTCGTTCTATCGTTCGGCGCGGGTCTCCCGACCCCGCCGAAACCGCTGACTGTCGTTCTGTCGTTCGGCGCGGGTCTCCCGACCCCGCCGAAACCGCTGACCGAAGGTCTCCCCACCCGTTCTTTCTGCGAAACCTGCAAACTGGAAACGCAAGGGGTCGGGAGTCGTTTTTCGGACAACGACGAATCACATGGAAAACGATTTGCCCGAAAACGACTCCCGACCTCTGCTATGCCTCATGCCCGAGCCGCCTTTGTACAACTTCATTAGGAAGGATATCACGATGACGATGAATCGTTTAATGAACCCTACCCGGCGGTCCTCCCTGCCGACGAAACGCTTGCTGCCGTTGGTGGAGCCGCAACAAGTCCTCCTTCGGCGCCCGATCATCCTCGTCGGCCTCGGGGAAACAGGTGAATCTGTCCTGGCGCAATTGGGGACGGGCGCCTGGATCTGCCTGACGCGATCCTCGGACGGTTCTCAGTGGAATCAGGCCATCCAGCAGGTCCAACGGCCTCTCGACGCTGACTCTCGGACTCAGGGCGCGGATTGGGTCCATGTACTGGTGGTCGGCAAGAGGGAGGATATTGCAACAGGCATCGGGGAACTCGATACGCATTGGATGCCTGCGCAGCGTCTGGCTCGCGTGCGATTGGCCGTACTGGAGGTCGGCGCCGCTGACGAGTCAAGCCACGCGCCGGATGATGCGCCCCAGCCTTGCTCACTCGTCGCGTGGTTTCGCCTGGCTGGACGATATGCCAACGGTGTGCTCGACGAGACACAACAGATCCGACTGGCGGGTGAACTGTTGCGACGGGAGTTCGCCCTCGTCTTGTTCGACTTTGCCGAACGCCGCCATCCTCAGGGGCCTGTCTTGCTGGGTGCGGCGTTCGCTTGGCAGCCCGAAGCCACCCTGGGCGACGCGCTCGGGGCCTATTATGCGAAACGAGTTGCAGACCGGCTGGCCAACGTTGATGCGGACAGCCGCCGCCCGCCGCATTCGCTGCTGACGATGACCATGTTCAGCGGACTGCAGAACCGTTTGGAACAGCATTTCGCCCGGGAAGCGGATCGTTTCCGGCGGCAGTTTCCCAGCCGCTATCGTCGTCAACCATTGCCCCGCTTGGACGGAGATATCTTTCCGGATGCGGAAGCCGCCGAGCGAGTCGTGGAAGCCTGGCTGGATGAGTACGCCCCCGTGTACCAGCGGACGCTGGCGAGTCAGTTGCGCGATATTCCATCCATCGCCCGGTGCCAGGCAAGCATCCAGCAAGCCATTCAGCAACTGGAAATGCTCCGCCAGCAATCCTTGAAACAACGCGATGTACTGGCTGTCGATCGCCTTGAACTCATGCAGCAAATGGCCGATTCAGACGGGCAACGGCTGGCAACCGCCGGGTTGTTCGCCGGCCTACGGCGATGGTTCAGGACCTGGCGCGTGAGCCGCACGCTCAGACTGTGCCTGGATCTGCGGCGGCAGGAGTTGGTTCAGCACTATCAGGCTCTTGCCATGACTAAGATCCGGGAACGGTTATCCGGCGTACTACGGCGAGTGGAGACCCTCCGCCGGAACTCGGCCGCGGTTCAAGACCGGCTGGCGAATCTGCTCACACCGACGCATCCGCAATACCTGGCCCTGGATCCCTCCGCGGCAATGGAATTGCTGCTGGCACAATTCGCCGAATTCCAGCAGCAGAAGACAGGCGAGAAGAGCGAAGATCGCGTCTGGCGCGGGATGATTCCCCAGATTCCCCGCCACGGCCCGTCAACCGACGACCTGTGGGCTGCCCTGGACCTGCAATCCCGACGCGTAGCAGGCGAACTGAACGCGTCCGACCAACCGCTGGCGGAACCCTCTCGCCTGATGATGCCCGCTTACCAAACGCAGACCCTGCGCAGTCGGCTGGTACGGCTTGCCGAACCGCTGTTCTCATTGGAAGGCGATCCGCACGCCGGTCCCTGGGCGGAGGACTACGCCTGTATTCACTTTCCACTGGATGACGCCCACCCTGCGCAAGTTTCCCGCGTCGATTTGCCGGTCGTTCTTTGTTTCCGTTGGTAGGCGAGATCCGGCGAAGTCCATGATCGTGGTGCTTGATGTGTCCGGTTTCGGCTACTGTTTTGATCCGTCGGCTTGACGCCCCTTTGAGCGGCTGACCAGCGTCTTCAAGTCCTTCGTCAAGTGCTGATTCTCAACGACTCAAGGCTGGTCGCGAGCTGTTGCCAGTTGGGAAGAAATCCGCTGCCCCCAAGATCCCCGGCGGCGAATAGCAGGCCACCTGAAACAGATCGCCTTTCACCCAAGCGACTGTCAGATACGTCGCCGCGTCGCCCTGGATCCTCGTTTGAATCGACTGGTCTTTGCCGGTGTTCTCGTTCAACCTCGGAAGTTCCGAGGTTGAGCAACTGCTCGTAGGTGGCCATCATGGGTGGCGTCCTTTCGCTGGCAGATGGTGAAATCTGGTTGCCAATGCCTATTATTCGCCGACCGTTTGACACGTTAGGTCACTGGGAGGAGGAATTTGGAGAATTTTCTTGAATTTACTTCCACCCTGTGGGGTTAATCAGGCACCACCCGAGGCCAAGATGCCAGATGCCGGACAGCAGGCTTCGGGGCTGGCAGCGCCACTGCGAGCAGAAACAGTCACAGCGATCTGCGAGCACAGCCCCGTCTTGCGGATCGTCAGCCGCTGCAGGATGATTATGGTCAAAGGTCAGCAGCAAAAGATTGGAGGAGATCGAACGATGCTGATCGGCTGGGAGACCGAATCGGAGCCGATGGTCGTGGCAGTGATCGCGGCAACGATGGACACCCAGGACGCCGGGATTCAGTAGACGAGGACGAGGCCATCGAGATCGCCACCGACTACCTGGACGAGATCGCCTGGTTCAGCGACGGCGTGGTTGATCCGGATCATGTAGTGCGGGTGTGATGGTCGGTGGCTTGCCAAAACCGCATCCTGGAACCGCTCCTGCATGAATATGCCGGCTATCGCGATGCCAACCACTCCAACTCGTTGATCGCGTTGTCGAACCTCGCCTCGCACCTTGCACATTCGCCAAGCGATTAGCCAACAGAGGGCGGTCCCGTCCGCTTGCTCTTTCTCAGCCGGCAAATCGAGAAGGTGAGCCCCAAGGCCGCTAAAGTCAGCGAAACCGTAAGCGTTGATGGCTCGGGGATAGCCGACACATCAATGTTATCGAAAACGATCGAGTCCCCTGCGTAATACTGGCCATTC
>SKKK01000015.1 GCA_007121535.1 Planctomycetaceae bacterium
CGATCGGCCCCGAAACCGCTCGCTGGCAAACGGCGCCCGCGTGCTGCCCGGCATGGCGTGCGGCAGGTACAGGAAGAACGGCCGGTCGCGATGCTCCCTGATGAACTCGATCGCCCGTTCCGTATAACGTTTCGTCAGCTTGTTCCGGTCCGGCGGGGCCTCAATCACCCGCTCGTCCTGCATCAACGGCAAGGGCGGCCGCCGGCCGTCCGCCGTCTCCGTCATGTCATCGCTGTAGGGGATCCCGAAGAAGCTGTCAAAACCGTGCCGGGTGGGAAAGAACGGCGGCTGATCCCCCAGATGCCACTTGCCGATGATCTTGGTGGCATAACCGGCATCGCCGAGTACCTGGGCAATCGTGATTTCGTCGGCCGAGATCCCCTTCTTGTCGCCGGGGAACAGGACCACCCCGCCCTGCCAGCCGACCTGCAACCCGACTCGCCGCGGGTAACACCCGGTCATCAGACTGGCCCGCGACGGGGTGCATACGCCGCTGGTCGAATAGAAACTGGTCAGCTTCAACCCCTCTGCGGCCATCCGATCCAGGTTCGGGGTGCGGTTGAGCGTCTCCGGGTGGAAACAAGCGACGTCGCCATAACCCAGATTGTCCACGAAAACCACGATGAAATTCGGCCGCTCCTCGGCCGGCAGCCGGGACGCACCCCCCACCGATACCAGGGCGACGCACGCCATCAGAAGCCAGATGCGATAAGCTCGAAACATGATGCCTTGTCCTTCGAAAATAGTCCGACTCAATTCGCTTCCTGCAACGCCTCCAGCAACTGGGCTGCCTGGTCCGCCGACCACGCTTCCAGCATCTCGACATGGGCCGCGAGCGGGTTCCCGGCCGCAAGGCTGGCATGATCCCGCGAAACGGCATACGAGGTGCATTCGTGCAGGAACCGATCGCGGACGGCGCCATCGCCGTAGGCCAGTCGCCAAAGCGGGCAGCAGGACCAGAACGAACGCCCATGTCATGAGTCTCATCACGGTTTCTCCTTATCCGTCGCCGGCATCGGCGGCCAATTGCTCGGCGACCTGCTCCAGAAAGGCCACCGACTGGGCATGGATCGCCGGTTCGCTGTCAGCGGTGCGTTCCCATTCGATTCCGAAGTAGGGTTTCAGCCCCTGCCGCTTCACCTCGATCAGGATCTCGGCGATCCGACCTTCGCCCTGTCCCCAGATCACATCCCGGGCCGCACGGACGCCGAAATCATCCAGGTCCTTCAGATGAAACGTCTTCGCGCGCGCTCCGATCCGCTCCAACATCTCGACCGGCTCCAGGCCCGAGCGAACCCAGTGGCCCGTATCGCAGCAAAAGCCCATCCGCTCCGAACGGCCTTCGAAAGCCTTCAAACCCGTCTCCGGATGCCAATAGCGCGACGGCTCCGGATGGTTGTGCAGGCCCAGATCGATGTGGTACTCCTCCGTCAACTCCTCGATCGTGTCGAACATCCGTTGCGGCGGTTCGCTGACGATGATTTCGTATCCCATGTCGGCCGCGAAATCGAAACACGCTTTGGCCTCGTCCGGGTTGCCCAGGCTGGCATAGCAACCCATCAGGTTCACGCCGCATTCGGCCGCCTTGTCCTTCAAAGCCTGCCGCAACGCGGGCGACAAGCCCGGATCGGGCCGGACGCCGCGATGTTCCGGACTGAACGGATGCCCCGACCACACCTCCGCATAGCGCAATCCCACCCGGGCGATCCGGTCCAGGGACTCGAACAGCGTCAAGCCGCGAAAGGTATAGGTGGAGAACCCCACTCGCCAGCCCAGCCGGTCGGCATGGGGTGTCGCCCGGATCAGCGGTTCCGCCGCCCGAGCCGCAGATCCCGGCCAACCCAGCACCCCCCCGGCCAGACCGCACGCAGCCGCCCCGGCAAGAAACTCCCGTCGTGTTACGGACATACTCGTTCCTCCCTTCATGCGCTTCATTCAAGTACCACTCACCACTCACTACTCGAACTGCGTGGGCCAGCCGCCGGGCCACGGCCACCGCAGGACCTGCAAACCGGGAATCGCCTCCTGTAACTCCTCGATCGCCTCCTCGCTGACGTCCACCATGGCGACGTTCAGCCGTTGCAAATTCCGCAAACTCTTCAGTTGGAGCAGCCCTTCGTCCGTGATCCGGACCTCCCGCAGTTCCAGTTCCACCAAGCTCTCGATCCGAGCGATCTCGGCCAAACCCGCGTCGCCGATCGGCGTCTCGGTGAGCCGCAGGTAGGTCAAATTCGGCAGGTCGGCCAAGTGCACCATACCCGCGTCGGTCACCGGCGTGAGTCCCAGACTCAGCCACTCCAGACGCTCCCGGCCACGCAGATGGAGCAGACCGTCGTCATTGGCCAGCGTCTCGGCCAAATCGATCCGCCGCAGACCGTCCGCAGCCCGAACATGCTGGAGCAACGCGCCGGTGACAGGCGTGTCGCGCAGGAACAGCAGCTGCAGTCGCGGCATGCCGGCCAGCGGAGCGAAACCCTCGTCCGTAACGCCCGGACAGTGCGCGACCCGCAGACTGGTCAAATCCGGGAAATGCTCCAAGACCCGCAGCCCTTCATCCGTCAGCGTCGCGGACTCCTCGATCGACAACTCGCTCAGGGTCGTCAGGCTGGCCAGGTGAGCCAGCCCGCGATCTCCGATCTCCGGCGAACGCAAACGCAACGCACGCAGATTCGTCAACCGGGCCACGTGCGCCAGTCCCGCATCGGTGATCGGGCAGCCGCGCAGGTCCAGCAGACGAAGGTCTTTCAGGGACGCCAGTTCCTCCAACCCCGCATCGCCAATGCGGTTGTCCAGCAGCTCGAGATACTGCAGGTTCGGCAACTGCGCGACGGAAGCCATCGCGGCATAGGTCATGGCCGCGGTGTTACGCAGGTTCAACCGCTGGAGACGGGAGAATTGGACCAACCGGGCGACGCCCTCGTCGGTCAGGCCGGTGTCCTCCAAGCTCAGCTCCGTCAACTCGGACAGCGCGCCAAGGTGCTGGACGGCCGCGTCGGTGAGTGTACTGCTGCGAAGCGCCACGCGGCGGAGGTCGGTCAGGTCGGCCAGCAGCAGCACGTCGTCATCGTCGGGCGGAATATCTTCCAGCCGCACCCCGACGATTCGCTGCTCCTGCCGCTGCAGACTTCCGCCCAGAGCTCCCACCCGTTCCACCGCCGCCTCGACCGCCGCCGGATCCGGCGCGGAAGCGACTTCCGAAGTGGAGACATGGGGCCGGCAGGTAATTCCGCATTCCGTTGACCTCCAGGAGCTGGAGAGTATCAGTGCCGGCAGCGGCTTCAACGCGGGATTGCGCGCGGATGGTTCGGTGGTGGTCTGGGGAGCAAACAACTTCCGGCAGGCCCTGGTGCCGGACG
>SKKK01000134.1 GCA_007121535.1 Planctomycetaceae bacterium
GGCGAAATCTTGGGGTCGTGATGAGTGAGCGGCACGGCGCTAGCCGCCGATGGCGTCGAGAACCGGCGGCTAGCGCCGTGCCGCTCACAATCCGCATTTTTCGCCTAAACAACGCACTAGGTTTGTAGAGGGTCGATTTGGAGATCTTCAAGTAGTCGGACAATTCATCAAATTGTCAGGACACTATTGCCTCGTTCGGACGGCATTGTCAACTCCTCGCTCGGGGCGGGGAAGGTCAGGACAAGAAAACGGACTTCATTGTCGGTTTCTAGCAGTTGCTGTCAACTAGGCACTGTTCCTGGAAAAGGAACGCGGCGGACCATTCGCAGGCGGCTTTGCCAGCCTCGTCAGCACAATCGGTGTCGAGGTTCTTGATGGTAACCTCCGTCTTCCGATTGATGCGTCCATCTTTCTCCCGACAGGAAAAATGGGAAAAAACTTCGGGCCAGACAGGTTGCAGTCTTAAAGGGCGAGATGTAGATTATTTGAAGATCTTTACGTGAACCGCGCCACCAAAGGGCAAAGTAAAATGTCGCAAGTGGTTTCATGTGAATGTGGTCAGAAGTTTTCCGCTGGCGACCACTTGGCTGGCAAGACTGTTGTGTGCCCGGTCTGTGGGCAATCGTTGCAGATCCCCGGGGCAAGCTACCAGCCGCAAAGTCGCATCATCGTTTCGTGCAATACCTGTGGTGCACGCTTTTCAACCGCAAAGGGCAATCTAGGCAAACAGTTCTGTTGTAGAAAATGCGGTCAGCAGTTGGTGGTAGTTGAGTCCCCACCGACTCCATCGCTGGCAAGTCAAGCGGACGATCCATTGATGAGTGACAGCCCATTGATGAGTGACAGCTTTTCGCACCAAGTCCTTCCCTCCACGTCAACGTCCTCTCGTCTTCGCCGGCCTAGCTCACAGAACGATGCTTTCGCTGGATTACGGGAATTCCTGGACATGATGGAGAACAACAAAGGAAGGACCGAAAACATCGGCGGCATCATTCTCGGCCTCGGGGTTTACTACACGATGCTCGAGATGGTGCCAGGCTGGGGATTGATTGGGGCAATCCTCGGGCTCCAAGGCCCTCCAGTGGTCTATTACATGATCGCATCGCTTTCGGGAGCCGTCGGCGGATTCCTTATGGGAAATGGGTATTGCCTTCCGGGCATGATCGGTGGTTTCATTGGCGCCATAGGCGCTGTTCTGGTAGGCTCATACCGCCTATATCACATGGAAAGCGTCTACACATTGTTCCTGCTGTTTCTAACGCTGGTCGGTTCGATTCCGGGGATTTTGGTTTTCGCATTGCTACGTTTTCTGCAAGATTCGATACTTGGCGACTGACGTAACGCTTAACGTCGAAGCCTTTCTCGGTGGTCCGAGCCATGGATGTGACGGGCAATCGTAACGCCTACTGGTATGGATCGATTACCAGTCCGATCGCGTCCAGAACAGCCGCACCGCGCCCGCAAATGCCGATCACTTTCGCCCCGCCGCCGCCAACCGCTCGGGTCGGCTTGCCGGTCGGGTTGCCGATCCAGTCACTGGTATACGAGTCGGAGGGATCGAGGTCTCCTTCGGGCGTCAATCGCTTGAAGACCAAGGCCACGGCGTCGACGTACTGGTCGGCATCGACTTCCAGAGCGCCCAGCGCATAACCATCGCGGGCCATGACGACGTCGGGCGCGGCGCTGGCCGCGCCGCTCGCAAAGATCGGTTCCAGCCTGCCCACACATTCGCGGCCTGCCCAGCTTCCCAGACGGTAACGCACGCCGACCACGGGTTGGCCGGTGGAACTGCTACGCTCGAATGGTGCACCACCACTGCCGCCTATCAGCTCGGTCTGTTTCCCCCCCGTCGAGCTTCCCCATGGCGCCAGGTTTCTCGGGCTGGGCGTGAATCGTGGCATTTCAAACTTGGGATGCGGGGTGCTCGGGAGCCGGGGTTCAGAAGCCACCGGCGCGTCGACGCTCGGCGGCACCAGCCCCGGAGCGGCGGGCTGAGAACCAAACGGATCGCGGGGTGCCCGAGGCGCCCCGTGATCGAACTGCGGTCGCGGTGGCATATCGGCGATCCGCAGATCTCGTCGGCCTTCATCAACGGGTTCGGCCGTCAAAACGTAAAACCCAAGCCCGGACACGAACAGCACCAGCGCCATCGGCAACACCGCGATCGCCGCAGCCACGTGCAGCGGCCGTTTGAATTCCGGCCTGACATCCTCGGCCAAAGTGACAGGAACTCCCTGCCGGACTAGATGTTCAAGCAGCTTCTTTAGTTCGACCGAGGCAGGGACGCCCAGGATATCCCACTGGCCAGCGGCGTAGAGCTGCAAGACGGAAAAAGACTGCTTCAACGACTGGGCCGGCACGACGACGCAACGCTCGATCGCTCCGAGCGGCCATGTGCTCCACTCTTCCCACCACCCGCCGATATTCCACAGCGAGACATACGAGCGAAGCCGCAGGATTTCATCGGGTTTGATCGTAATCGAGCCACCTGTGAGATGTCGCCGATTCAAAACGTACAGAAATCCCGGACCAAGACCCAACATTACCCCAAAAAAAAGTGCCAGTATCACATCATACGGCTGAGTGTTGAATGCGGAATAGAACAACATCAGACCACTCGCGGCGGCCCACAAGCCCAGCACGACCGCGAGCCGCGTCCCGAGGTCGCCTTGCAGTCGGCAACGGTAGAAACACGGTTCCTTCCAGTCAAAGACCACCGATCCGAAGTATCGTTTCTTCGTCAGGAATTCCCAAACACCCATGAGATGTACTCCCTGAACTGACACGAACTTTGAACCACGACTGACTAATGGGAAGATTAAACCCTGACCGACGAGAACGCAACCGTGTCGTCAGAATTTTTTGTTTATCACCATCCCTCTGTCCGAATTCTTTGCAATCGCCACCCCTCTGCCTGGGATGCTTGATGCTGTTCGGAATGTTTTGTTTGGGATTCCTGGCTCTGTTTTGGGACTTTCGACCCGGTCTTTCTGCTCGCGCCGTTTCTGCTCGCTCCGTCTTTCGCAGTTCGAAGTTTGCGCACGGTTTTCTTGATTCTTGCTTTTCTGCTGGCAGTCCCGTGTTTCGCTGACGGTCCATCGGATTTGATCGGACTTGCTAATCGACCCCCAATTGTTAAGGTGTGTCGCAGTGTCGTAGAATCGACTCGATGACGTCTCGCTGCCGACAATCGATGAAGCTGACGATCTTCATCGCGGTGCCGTAGTGCGGATAGGCTAACGGCTCGACTTCGTAGACTCGTTGGATCAACACGGCCCGGGTGGAAAACGCCTTAATAGGAACTACCGAGCGCGCAGCGCCAAGTCGTGGAACTAAAAGTCTACGCGGAACGGACCTTTCGTGAGATCGCCGAAATCACCGGTTCGCCCCGGGGGACCGGTGGCCACGCGCTACCGTACGGCGCTGGAACACCTACGGCGCGAACTGGCGGAGCGTTATCTAGCCATCAGCGAGAAGGGGGATGTACCATGTTTCTAAAGATCTTCAAGTGGACGGGCATCGTCCTGACCGGCCTGATCGCAGCGCTCTTGATTTCCAACGCGATCTTTGTTTGGCGTAGTGGCAGCAGGCTGGCGGCCCGGTTCCAGGCGATCCGCGCATCGGGCGAACCGCTCTTGATTGCGGATCTGGGTGGTGACCCGATCCCATCGGAAGAAAATGCGGCCACCTATTTGCGACGAGTCCAGAACGATCTGGCAGCCATCGAAGCGGAACTTCACTCGATCCTCGGCAACGCCTGGACCAAGACTTCGATGGATCGTCAGCAGCTTATCAAAGTCGAAGAGACCCTTGCGGCCTACCCGAATGTGCTCGACCTGCTCGAAAGAGCCGCGAATTGTCCCAGTTACCGATCGGATGTCGATTTCGGGCTTCCGCACCTGCACTTTCTGCAACAATCGCTGGACCAAATGCAGCGAGTGCGGTCTGCTTCTCGCTTCCTTCACGCTCGGGCAATGCTCCTCACCGCAAGAGGCCGAAGAGAAGAAGCACTTCGAATGTCAATCCTGAAGATGCAGCTTGCCCGACACGTCGACCAGGAATCAAGTTTGTCCAGCTTCCTCGTCGCAATTGCCGTGCGATCGAACGGCGTCGATTCGGCCAATCTCGTGCTGCGTTCCGGCCCCATCGATGAGTCTGCTCGAGCCGCACTCGATGCCGAGATCGTCGGGCACGATCTGAAAGAGTCTTTTCGCCGAGCGCTGGTCGCGGAACGCGCCTTAGGTCTTTCGGCGTTCAACGATCTGGACTTGGGCCGGTTCTGGCCGACGCGCGGCTTCTGGAACAACGCGCTGATCTACTATCTGGACATGATGGATCAACAACGGTCGCTGGCTGCCAAACCGTTTTACGAAATCCTTGCAGCCGCACCATCTGCGGTGCCGAAATCCGTCAGCCCGTGGAATGTTCTGGTCGAGATGGTTGTCCCCGCAATCGATGCCGCTCGGCAAGCGACCGACCGATGCCGAGCGAATATGCGGTGCTTGCGAGTTCTGAACGCCGTCACTCGGCTCGAACACCAGGGCGCGGCGGTGAGCGGCCTGGCAGATCTCCCACTTTCCGAAGAGGAAACCACCGATCCATTCACCGGACAGCCGCTATTGATGAAAAAACTACCCGAAGGATGGGTTATCTACTCGGTCGGCAAAGACCTCAAGGACGGCGGTGGCAAGGTCGACGACCTCACCGATCTCGGCCTTGGCCCGGTACCGCTATTACCGTCGGCAGAGTAAGCACCCGGCCGCGAGTTTCTTGTAATTTCGGCCAGCCTGTTTGGGTGATGCAGCGGGCTCACGATTCGTTTTCGAGAATGCTGCCGATAAGTGCCACCCACCTTTCTTTCGACCCACCTTTCTCTCAGCACTCAAGGGATTAAGGGGTCAGCCTGGGTGAACGAACGGAAATCGTTCATGCGCTGAGCGGATGGCATACCTCGTTGTAATGGCCAGATTATTTGTATAAACCGATTGACAAGTTATTTATCGTCGTGCTAAGTTGGAAGACTGCTGCTCTGCCGCGCGAAGCGGCTCTTGTTTCGCCAGAGTGGGGGCGATGTGCATTTAGGGGGGCTTGGTTATGAAGCCGCGGAATGTTTTCATGAGGCTCGGCGGGTTTCTCGCGGGGGTGAGCCTCTGGGTCAGCGTCACTGGGTGTTCGAGGGAACCGGCAGCATCGCTTCCGGAAGCTCCGCCGGCCGAAGAACCCGAGGGTTCCTTATTCGATCAGATGCTTGGCTCGCTGCCCACCGTTGAACCGGGTGGGGAGCCAACAACGGAGCCAGTCGACGAGGTGTCACCACAATATGGCTATAGTGACACCGTGCCGATGGACGAGGTGGCATCGGTGGAGAGCGATCGGCAGCCATCCTACGTTGCGTCCACGGTCGCACCCGATTCTGGTCGGAGCGAAACCATCGATTTGTTGCCTCACATCGACCCGCGACTCGATGCGGTGGGACCGCCGTGGATTCTGGATGGCGGCACGCTGGTTTCCCCTCCGTTTCCCCGCTGTCTGTTGCAGATTCGATATTCGCCGCCCACCGCCTATCGCTGGACCGTCGTCGCCGAACGAACTGTCGGTGGCGACTCATTGAATCTCGTATTGACGGTCGGCGACCAGCGGACCATGGTCGTACTGGACGGTTTCGACGGTCAAACCAGCGGGCTCGACATGTTGGATGGCCGAAGGGCCAATGATAACGAGACGACTCGACGCGGGGCGAACTTTCAGCAACATAGGTCGCACGTTATCGTGTGTACGGTGACCCCGTCCAGTGTCAGGGTGACTTGCGATGGCAAGACGGTAATCCAGTGGAGTGGCGATGCATCGCGGCTGGCGTTGCGGCCGGAGTGGCAGAGATTGGCACCCAGCACGGGTCTGGCGTTGGCGGTGGCCGACCCCCGAACGCGGTTCCGCATCAGCCGCACCGAACTGGTATCGCTCGAGCCGGGCCAGGCGGGCGTCTGGGATCTTGCCAGCCGGTCGCAGCCTTCCATGCAGGGATCGTCGAGCGATTCTTCTTCCTCGCAACCGTTAAGCCGCCGGCAGGCACCCAAGGAACCATCCGAGGCCGCCCTCCAACAAAAGGGCTCGATTTGTCTGATCGAACATCCGATGGGCACAGGCACGGGTTTTGTGATCGGCAGAAGCGTGGTGGCGACAAACGCCCACGTCGTTGACGGTGCGTACACGGAGGAAATCGAGGTCGATTTTTCCACGACCGGCGGAGGCAGGCACCGGGTTCAAAGGATGCTGTACAAAGACTCTGCCCGCGATCTTTGTCTGCTGCAAGTTTCCTTGGATCGCCCGCCGATTCCCATTGTGGCAGACCATGCATTCGAGAGGGGAGAGCACGTCGTACTGATCGGCAACCCGGCACTGGGAAAGACCGACGTGGTGTTGCGAAACGCCGTTACCACGGGGACCATCGCCGCGACCGTGCACACTCAGGGTTGTACCTTCTACCAGATCGACGCCCGGGTGAACGTGGGTAGCAGCGGGGGGCCTGTATTGAATTTCGATGGCCAGGTGATCGGGGTGGTCGCCATGAAGGCCACGGACCGGGGCGAATTGGAAATCAACCGGGCGATGAGGGAGTTGGACCACAATTTCGCCTCCCGTCAACGGACTCCGTTCGGACAGGGCATCACCTTTGCCATCCCCGTCAGTGACTTGAACCGGGCGATCCAAGAAGTCCGGACGCAGCCCGCATCGGCAATCGCCCGGACCATGGATCTTCACGCGGCTCAAGTCGTCCTGGAACGGTTGCGTATGCTGGGCGGGCTTCACCTTTTGGAACTGCACGCCAATGTTCCCCAGTCGGTTCGCGAGCAGGCCGTAGCCATGCGGAGGGGGCGGGTCCGTGTTCCCGCTGCGATGCTTCGGAAAGTGACGTTCGTTGACTTGCTGTCCGAACGCCAGGCGCAGGGTGCCGCTGCGGCTTTGCGAAGTGAGGAGGTTCGGCAGATGGTCCGCAATAGTTCGCGGGGACTGGATGAGAAAGTCCAGCAGTTGGCCGCGAATGGGCACCTTGACGAAGCAATGACACGCGCTCTGGAAAGCCTGCTGTCAGCAGTGACGTCCACCAAAAGGGTTGCGGAGAATCCGCCGGGGACCTATCAAGCATTCAGCCAAGCTGTCTCGACACGACAGAATCAAATGAGGAAGCTGATCGACGAGCTTGACGACCAGTTAGCCGACACCGGCTTCGGGGTCAGGTCTTGACATTTAACTTTTCATTTAACTTTTGATGCGAGAGACCTCGCTCGTCATCAGTCGTTGCGAAAGGTTTATCAGACGGTGATCCCAGGTTGGATCCTCTTGCCGCCGGCTTTCCACACGAGCCACCGTCTTGGAAATGGCTGCCATGGTCACGCCGCCGAAGTGCTTGCCGATGACTCCCACAGGTTCGTCGGTTACCTGACGGGCCAAGTAGATTGCCGCCAACCGCGCCTCGTTTCCGTGACGCCGGCTCGCGCACAATTCCGCCAGTTCCACGCCAAACGCTTCACTGACGACCTTAGAAACATCCTGCAAAGTCGGACGCCATGCGAGTTCTCTTCGCGCGGGAACGCCTTCCTGAACTGGTTCGGCAGCCAAGTGCCGCCGCCACGACTCAACCCATTCGATGCTGCCAAGGAACATGCCGCCTACAGCAGCCGCCACCGGAGACTTCGGTGGCTCGCGCAACCCGGCTTCTACGAAACGTCGGTAGGCCAGCCTCGCACGGGAGAGATCTTTGCCCAATTCGCCGACGACCGTCTGCCAATCGAGCCATGCCGGTGCCTTCCTCATTCCCAGATAATCCGAGTAGCTGCTCCAAGCATACTCTTCCGGCCGCTCGACGATCCCTGCTCGCGTCGGATTAAGGTGAAGATACCGCGACAGTTCCAGGGCATGCGAATCTTTTTCCACGACGATTGCCTTGAATCGTCCTTGGAACAACGCTCCGCGTCGCTGCCAGCGACGGTTGAAGCCGCTGGCGTATCCCGAGTTCAAGTCGTGCATCCCCGCCGAGAGAGTGGGTTGGGGGGTGCGCAAATAGAGGTGGAAATGGTTGTCCATCAGGACCCAGGCATAGACGCGCCACCCAAAGCGTGTTGCCACGCGGTCCAGCAGATCGAGCCATCGTTGCCGGTCCCGGTCGTCGCACACCACGACACGCCGTTCCCAGCCTCGGCTGGTCACGTGGTACACGCCGTTTTCGATATCGATTCGCAAGGGTCGAGCCATGATAGGTTAAGGTTAACCGATGAAAAGTTAAATATCAAGACTCGACCCCCAACCTAAACTAAAAGTTAAATGTCAAGACCTGACCCCAAAGCCCGCTAACGAGACAGCCAATCGGGCAATTCGCCGTCGCCCGTCGCTTGCCCATCAAGCAGCCAGGCAAGGTTCATCCGGGCCACGTGCATGGCATCGTATCGGCCGGTGGGACCGCCCTCGTACAACAAGAAGATCTGGCCCTCGCTGGATGTCCCCGGCCGGCCGGCGGCCAGCGAGGAATAAGCGCCGGGGCCCGCGTCGATCAGGCGTTTCACAGGCCAGGTTTCTCCGCCGTCGAAACTGATCCAAACGGTCATCCTTTCACGTGCACCGCCTGCTGTATCCGCATTGCTGTACAGCAGGATGTCATGACCCTGGACGGGAAGACGTACCAGCCCGCCCTTCATCCCGTAGCCGCGTCCATAGCCGCCCCCGTCGATCAACACGCGACTGATCCGAAGGTCTTCCCAAGTCTGCCCTCCGTCACGGCTGATGGCCGTTCGGCGCAACCAAGTGTCCTCGGCCAGCGGGCGAGCCTTCGTTTGATCGTGAAACCCGGCATGACTGCGAGTGTTGTAGTAGATCCGACCATCATGCAATTCGACCAACGCAGCTTCTTCGGTGTACGCTTCTGGAAACCAATCGCTGACCTGCCACGTCGTCCCTCCGTCGTCGCTGTAGATCGCCGTGCTGATGATGGCATCCTCGGGCCGCCGGTCCGAGGGATGTTCCGAAGCATGCGGCCGGTACGTCGCCGTGACGAGCAACCGGCCTCGCCGATCCGAATGACGCAAAGTAATCCCCGCTTCCGACGCATTGGCATGCAGGTAGTAGGCCCCGCTGTCCGGATCGAGCGCGCCGCGAGTCTTCTCGCCCGCCCGATCCCACCGTTTCATGGCCTGGTTGAATTCGAGCGTGATCGGTTGTTCCGTCCAAGTCTGCCCGTGATCGCGACTGCGCCACAGACGATCCTGCCCGTCCCACAGCCGCACGGACATGAGATCGCCGGAGTTTTCGTCAACCACAATATTGCTGTCCATAAAGCCAAACGGTACTTCGACGATGGGACTCCATGTCTGCCCGCCATCGCTGCTGCGTCGCAATTGTCGAGCGTAATTGCGCATGACCAACACGGTCCCATCAACAGCGACCGCCAGGTAGGGTTCCCGAACATTTCCACCACCTTCGAAAACGTTCTGCTTTTCAAACTGGGGTTCACCCAAAAACACATCTAAAGGACCTTCGGCCGGCCGATCCGCCACTTCCCCCGCTGGCTTCTCGGCCGAGATCGCCTGAGTGCCGGAAATCCAAACCAAGGCGGCGACGAGCACAAACGAAGCGATCCGAAAAAGACTCGAAGGACAACTCACGGTAGGACCTTTCAACATGGGAAGGAATTATTCGAGAGGGGCAACACGAGACGGTCCTTGGTCAAGCCGACGGCGCCGACGGCTGGTTCCATCAGACGAAAAGACAGGCAAGTTCGCTCCCAACGCGGGGCTACGCACTTTGAGCTGCTGATTCATCGGCGCAAATCGAAAAGATCGTATCGACCAGTTTCAGCCGCTGCAGTGTATCGAGCATGTATTCGTTCAGCCCGAATAGATTCATCGTTCCGTGATTCGCTCTCACCCGTCGCTCGGCCATCAGCAGAGCATTGATCAAAGCCGTCGAACAAAAGACGACCTCGCTGAGATCCACGATCAGCTTTCTCGGCGAATGGCTTTCTACGAACTCGATCAGATCATGTTGGAGTTGGGCGTAATCGTCGGTGTCCAGACGGCTGGTGTCGAAAAAGCGAATGCACGTCACCCCACCGTCCTGCTCGATGCAAAAATACTCGTTACGAGTCATGATTTCCTCCCGTTAACGGCCTCGACCAGCATTGCCACACGTTTCAAGCCAACGGCTTTAAGATCAGAATAACATATATCGCACGAAAATGGGACTGTTTTAGCCCAATTTTCCCAAGGCTGCGTCCGTCGATTTCCTGTAGGCTACTTCACCCGTCGATGCCGGTGCTGTACGTTAGAGACTTGGGTAAACAGCACTCCCGGAGTGAAACGCCGATGAAAACGACTGCTCGACCGGGTACGACAGACAAGGCCGAGGCATCGTCAGGAAGGGTGGGAAATCCCCCGCTTGGGTTCAATGCATACGGCGCGGTCCTCGGTTTGGTTCTCGTCGTTGTGATCGGCTTACAAGTTCGAGCCGAACCGTCTTTCGACCAACCTCCAAACATCGTGATCGTTCTGGCCGACGATTTGGGCTACGGCAGTGTGGGATGTTATGGGGCCGCCGAGGAATTGGTGCGCACCGAGCACATCGATCGGCTCGCCCGCGAAGGGATGAAGTTCACCGACGCCAACTGCCCGTCGTCCGTTTGTACGCCGACTCGGTACGGTTTGCTCACGGGTCGGTATTGTTGGCGGAGTCCGCTGAAATCTGGTGTCTTGAACGTGTTGGATCCTCTGTTGATCGAGACGGATCGGCCCACGTTGGCCTCGTTGGTCAAACGGCATGGCTACCACACGGCCATGATTGGCAAATGGCACCTTGGCTACGGCGAAACCAGCCCCGTCGACTTTACCGGTCTGCTCAAGCCCGGACCGCTTGAACTTGGTTTTGACTACCAGTTCGCCGTGCCCCAAAACAACGGGGATATGACGGGAGTCTACGTCGAAAACCATAGGGTATATGGACTGCGTTCTGCGAATCGCGATCCCAATCCCGGAACCACCTTTTACGGCAGTACCTACTTGGGCCTGGACGCCCCGGCCCGCGATGACTCACAAAACATGCCCGTGCTCACGGACAAGGCATTGGCCTGGCTCGAACAAGTTCCGCAGGGCGAACCCTTCCTACTTTACTTCGCAGCCACCGCCGTGCATGAGCCGATGATCCCTTCACCGGACGTGGAAAATACCAGTGCGGCTGGCCCGTATACGGATTTTATCCGCGACCTGGATCTCACCGTCCGGCGCCTGCTGGAGGCGTTGGAGGAACGCGGAGCGTCAAGGAACACGATGTTCGTTTTCACCAGCGACAACGGAGGTGTCCTTCCGCCCGCGAACCCACAAGTCAAAGACAGAAACCCCTCGGTCCGCCAAGCGGTGGAAGCCGGGCTGAAAATAAACGGCGACTTGCGCGGGCGAAAGCATCAGATTTGGGAGGGCGGGTTTCGAGTGCCTTTTTTGGTTTGCTGGCCAGAACAGGTACCGGCGAACAGCCAGTGTGATCGGATGATCGGTCTGGTGGACATGTATGCAACGGTCGCAGAAATCCTTGGCGAACAACTCCCTCTACCTGAATCAGCAGCCCCCGACAGTGTTAGTTTCCTGCCTTTGCTGCGCGATCCGGCTGCCCCCGTCCCAAGAGATTCTATGATCGTTCACAGTGCGAGGGGTGTCTTCGCCATCCGGCAGGGCGGGTGGAAGTACATCGAGGGAAAACCAAACGCGCCGGTTTCCGCCCAGCAGCTTGAAAGAAATCCCGAATACCGCGAACAGTTATACTATCTGGAAGAGGATCCCGCTGAAACGAAGAATGTGTTGGACCAGCACCCTGACCAAGCCCGGCGTCTCGCAGCCCTGTTGAATAAGCACCGCAATAGAGGTTACAGCCGGTGACCTGTATGAACCAAGAAGAAAGGGATAAAGCAATGACACGATCTCGAGTGAATCGACGTGGTTTTCTGAAGCGGGCCGCTGGCGCAGCGGTCTTGGGCAGCGTGGCACCGGCGTTTGTCCGAGCGACCGCCTTGGGGGGGAAAAGCCGTGTGGCGGCCAGCGACCGCATCACCGTCGGAATGATCGGAGCGGGACGCCAGGCGTATCTCGTCAGCTTGAAACAGTTCCTGGGCATGAACGATGTGCAGGTGGTGGCCGTCTGTGA
>SKKK01000271.1 GCA_007121535.1 Planctomycetaceae bacterium
TACTTCAGTGCGCTCACGGTCGAGACCACTTGGGCTGTACGAACGATCTCGCGAACGAACACCTCTTCTCTTTCAGTCTAAACGCAAAACGCCTTCCTTTGTACTCGAATGTCCCTCAACGCGGCAAATATTTGGGCCAACCTTTCTTCGAAACCCCTCCCGAAGAGCATAGCAACCCAACCATCGTGCCGTTATCCAGGCCGAACACCAGACGATTGGGTCCGACGATGTGACCTGCTGAGCGAACCGGCGAACGAACTTGTTGCCGCCATAAGCAGTGGCCATCGGCTCGCAGTGCGTGAATGATTCCCGCGTTATCGCCGAAATACACGATCTGGTCGTCCCCAATCACCGGCGTGGATTCGACCGGCCCCCTCGCATCGTACTCCCAGCGAACCCGATGCGAGGCACCATCGACGCAAATCAGTTTCCCCCGATCGCGCTGCCCGGCTCGCAATATACTGACTCCCACATAAACATCTCCATTAGCAGCGACCACAGGCGAGGCCAACATTTGGCCGGGGATATGGATCTTCCAGGCTTGCCGACCATCGGCGTGAAAGCCGTAAAGGTTCTCGTCTCGACCCGCGACCACAATCGTGGAATCGTTGCCAAGTATCGGCGCCGAGTTGATGAACCATTGCGTTCGTCCTCGATCTTCCAATTGATCCCAGCTATTGCGTCCTTCCTCTTCAGAGATGGCGATGGCGTACAGGAACGCATCTTCGCAGCCGATGTACAGCATGCCTCGGTAAATCAGGCCGGTGCAATCGAATTTTTGGCGCGTGCGGAAGAAAGGACGATTCTTGAATTCACCTCGGGCGCCGACGCGAAAGATTCCACCTGCATACCCTGAAACGTAGGTCAGGTTGTTCAGATCGACGACGGGGGCCGCCCAGCCCAAAGGTTCACCGACAGGGACCGGTTCCCAGACTCGACCGCCATCCTGATCCACGCAGTGCAGCCAGCCGTCGCCGGAATGGATGCGGATCAATCCGTCCGAACCCAACGTGGGCGAACCGGGAACGTGGCCGCCCAATTCGCATTCCCAGATCTTTTCCAATCCCGAGCCTTTCCAATCCAGACTCACCAACATGTTGCCCAAGCAGACGGCGAACCGAGTCTTGCCGAAGGCGACGGGACAGCCTCGCAACGGAGTGGTCGAGTAGGCTTGGCCGGGAATCTGCTTGGGATACTGCCACATGATCTTGCCTGGCACCTTGCGGTCGGCGGCCGGTTTGGCGGCTGAGGGCCCGGACGACGTTTCCTCCTTGGGGGCTTCCTGAGTCGCTTGGTTTTCACGACGCGGCGCGGGAGTCGGCGTCTGTGGCGTTTTCTCTTGTTCTGCCGCTGGTGGTTTCGGCGGCGCTTCGGGGGTTCGCGGAGCCGGGTGTGCTGGCGGCGCCGGGCGGGCGGACGGCGTCGGCGATGACGGCGCCACCGGCGTCGATGATTTAGCGGGCGGTGGAGTAATCGGGGCTCGCCGAGGCTTGGCATCCGAGGGCTCCGCAGGCTCGGTTGGCTCAGCGGGCTCGGGCTTGGTGGTTTTCGCCGGTGGGGAAGGCGGCGAGCTATCAACGGTCGAGCTGGTTGGCGGCGGAGACGACGGGGCGGTCGGCGGAGGGGGTGGTGGCACCGTGGGCGGCGTGGGCGGCGTGGGCGGCGCAGGTGTCGCGGGGACCGCTGGCGGCGCTTCCGTCGAGTCCGGCGTCGAAGGAGGTGTAGCGGGAGGTGCCGGCGCTGGGGGGACCGGCGGCGTAGGAGCAGGTGGTGGGTGAGGTGCAGGGGCGACGGGCGGCTGCTGGACGGCCGGTGGTGTCGGCGCGGAAGGTGTCGGCGCGGAAGGTGTCGGCGCGGAAGGTGTCGGCGCGGAAGGTGTCGGCGCCGAGGGCGCCGGCGGCGGAGGTGTTGGCGCCGTGGGTGTCTGTGGCGGCGGAGCGATCGGTGCCGTGGGCGGCGCAGGGGCGACCCCACCGGCAGGTGGCGGTGGTTGGCCCGGCGGTCTCGCACCCGGCGCGGCTCCGGTCGAGGGCTTGGCCTTGAACAGACCGATCCGCTGCTGACCACATGATGGACAGCTCAACGGAGGAGTCGGACGTCGCACTTCGGCTCCGCAATTGACGCAAACGTATGTCTTCATCGTCCCGTTCGTCTTCCCTTTCTTCTCGAACTATCCGCACAAGCTCACTTGACGGCGACGTTGGCTTTGGAGAACACTTTGCCATTGTCCCGCAGGACGATCCAACCGAACACCTCGGCGACCTCGACACCCGGTTGCTTCGCGTTATGCCGCTGCATATCGAAGCGATCGCCGGCTTGGACGACCTGGATGCGGTTTCCCAGTTGGACGGCATCCAATTCCCCGTGGACCCAATCGATCAGCGCGTGCAGCAGATCGTCGTCACCTTGCGGTCGCCAAGCGTAAAAGGATTCGCCCACTTCTTTCAACAGCCGTGCTTTCTGCTCTGCCGTGCCGGATCGAAACGCCATCAGTTGTCCTGTCAAAGCGATGGCCCGCTGGTCGCCCTGGTAAACGTCCCCCAGCAACGAACCGCTCAGATGCGAAATGGTCGGATCGCCTTGGGCGTGCTCGCCGAACACGATCGCGCTCCAATTCATCCCTTCGCCGCTGCGCACGGCGACCGGTTCGGCCTGTCGCTTGGGCTGGGGCGAAGCCGCAGGGGCCACCGTCGGCGGCTGCCGGGTGGTGGTACGAGGTGCTCGCGTCGACTGTTCGATCGTCGTGGCCGCCGCTTCGCGGGCGGTGGGCTCCTGAGCGGTTGGTTCCTGAGCGGGGGTCTCTTGAGCGGCGTGCGTGGCGGGCGACTTCGCGCCGGGGATCGGCTGAGCCACAGGCAACGCTTCGGAGCCGGTGGCAGACGCCGATGGCCCCGTGCCCTGCAGATGATTGGCCAGCGCGTCCAACGTCACGCGGATCGCCGTAAACGCCTCTTCGATCCTTTCCACTTGCGGCCGGAATGCGTCCAGGATCTCGGCCAGCGGCGGGGTTTCGTCGTCACGGATTGTTTTTCGTTGTTCGCGTGGATCAGTCATCTCAGCGGTTTCCGATTTCGATATTGTCCAGGCCGCCGGTGTCCAGGAAGTAGCTTTCGTCGGCCAGCGTTCGCCAAGTAAAGAACACGTTTTCGTCCTGTACGGCCGGTTCACCGGCGACGGTGCCCGTCACGGAATCGATCTCCAGATGTTCGTCGGCATCGTCGCTGGCCGGCACGCGCCGGATGCGCACCGTGACTTCGGTCGGACCGATCCGGTCATGGGTCTCCATCTTCAGCAGGTAGATGGGGGTGGCTTGCGCGTATTCGTCGCCTGACATCTTTCGGCCGATCACGGCCCGCAAGGCGATCGTGGTGAATTCGGTCCATTCGTCTTTCGTCGTACCTTCCTCGATCGGATGAAACAAGACGCGTTCATCGCGAATGGTCGACGTGGATTCGGTCATCACGCCCCAATAATAGGTGTTTTCCCGATCTTTGCCTTGCATGGAGAACTTGAATTGAGGCAGCATGCCATTGCGGGCCATGAATTCGATCGCTGCTCCTACGACGACGGCGCTCTTGGGATCGACGATCAGGCCGGGCTTATTGCCTTTCACATCCTGGTACGGGTACCAGTTGCCGGCATAGTGGTTGAACATCGAGATGATGCGAGTCGGAGGCAGCGGCAGGTACTTGGCGATCAATTGCTGGAGGTATTGCAGCTTGGAGGGCTGACCGGCCAGCAAGACGACATCCGCTTGATACTCGGCGATGCGCGTGCAGAAATCGAACAGCAGATCATCGAACACCTCGTGGACCACCTGTTCAAAGGTCGTCCGGTCGAACGGCATTCCCAGTTCCTGGTTCAGGTCGTAGTAGCCCGGACCGCGCAGCTTGGTACAGACCTGTTCCAGCGATTCGATGACCGCCGGGTCGACCAGTTCGGGATCGGTATGCGAGATTTCCAGGGCAGCATCGTTCGCCTCCGGATTTTCCACTTCGTCCACCGCTGCTTGCAGATAGGCTTCGGCCAGGGGTACGAACAGCCGGTTGATCCAATCGACTCGCTGTGAAGTAAAGCCGCGGTTCTTCGGGACTTTCGGGCCGAACAGCAGTTGCACGTCTTCGTCTTCCAATCCGATGGCTTGGGAGAAGCGCGGGACGATGATCCGTTCCAGCAACCGTTTCACCAGTTGGTCGCCGGCGGTCGAGACGCCATCCTGGTGCAGCACCTTGCCGCGGATCGTGTCGTCGATCCCCGGTTCGTACAGATAACTGGCGATCATCATATCGGTGGTCCCGCCGCCGATATCGATACAGGCGATGCGCAGTTCTTTGCGTTTCTTTTGCTCGGTCGGCTCGTCAGCGGCGGGACTGCTGCGGCCGGGCCGGGCGACCGCGCGTGACGGGGCGGCGGCGCCGCGGCGCCGCGCTGCGGGCATGGCTCCGAACGCCTGTTTGGCATTGGTAGCTTCTGCATCACCCCATGGATCCTCTCGCGACGTGCTGTGATCGCGAGCCAAGGCGGTGAACCAAAGTCGCGGGTCCTGGCCCAGCATGCGCAATTCGGCCCACATATAGGTCAGGTGGACCGCGCTGGCTTCGTCGATGCTGAACGTCAACTGGGGCCGGACTCGCTGATACTTTCCCACGGTCCGAGCGTAGATCGCGATCGCCTTTTGGCACTGCAGTTGAAAACGTTCCTTTTCATCCTGGAACATGCCGCTGGGGAACGTCATCGTCAGGCTGTGGATTTCGCGAGTTCGCGCCGAATCGTCGGTGCGGCTGCGATAACCGTACGAATTCACGTAGGCGAATGCCTGGCAGAGCAATTCGTAGATGGCCGCCGTCATCAGACAACGGGGCGCGTGTACCGGCTTGGTCGGAACCATCTGGGCGAAGGCCTGCTCGGGCGGATCCTCTTTCTCGATCAGGAAATCGCGGTCGTCTTCGTGGATGAACTTCAGCAGCGGTCCGTGCAGTTTGGCCGCGAATTCGCTGTTGCCGACGCGGTCGTGCGGATCGGCCATGTACCAGAAGGCGCCTTCCAGCCAACTGTCGTCGGCGGCCCACAGGTAACGCTTGGGCGAACTGACCCCCGTGCGAAAGTCGCCTTTGGCATGCATGATCTGCGAGATCTCGTCGACCTCGTGCCCCATCCGCACCATGGACCAGTCGTCGAACAGCGGCGGTCGCACGTAGGTTTCCCGTTCGCGTTTGACCTGCTTCTTGCCGCCGAACAACCCTTTCTTCGTTTCGCGGTAAAACTCTTTCTTGGTCATCTCCGGCGGTTCGGGATACGGCGTATTGGCCCAGCGCGTCTTGGACGAAAACCATCTGGCACCCGGCTTGCCCGCCTGTTCGCCGTCATCGCTGAAGTGGTCCAGGCTGTAGCGGTTGATCAGTTCGAAAGGCAGCATTTCCGCCGATTGAGCCACCTCGCCCGCCATCTCGACCAGCAGGGCGCCGGTGCGGCTGTTGCCGAAATCGACCACGATATGCACCGGTTTGGCTTCGCCCGCCGTCGCGGTCGCCGCTCGCAGGCATATCTCGATCGACGGCAAGCCGGGAAGAGGCTGGTTGTTGCTGTCCAGCAAATGGGGCAGCTTGACGTGGAAGTCGCCGGCCAGGGACGAGGGATCGCTGAAAAAACCGATATCGGGATCGCCCAGACTGGTATCGACGGCCAGGTACAGCTTGCTGACGTGCGATTGGATGATCTGCCATTGGATGTACGGATAGATGTCGACCTCCGGTTCCTCGTCGTCGTCGCGATCGTCCTCGGCCTGTTCGGGTCTACAGCGGCAATGCTGCCAGCCGTAGCCGATCTGGGCGGTGGTGTAGCGTCGACCGGACTGGAGGGGAATGCAAACGACCTGGACTCCGGTGTTGGCGAACAAGATATGCATGAAATTCTTTCGCTACTGGCAAAGGTTCCGAATGCGATGGACCGGTGCTTAAACCGGTGGGTTCTCGTACCGCTGGATGATTTCGGTCAATTCCGCGTTGCCCGGCGGAACCCGCACCTCCAGCCCGGCACCGGACGCCAGGAACTCGGGCAACCGGCTGGACCATCGCGTCAGCAGGGACGACATCAGCCCGAAGTTCTCCGGATCGGCTTCCTCGACCGACTCGATCGGTTCGTCACTGGGGCCGGGGTTCAGTACGTAATCGTTCATCATGATCCCGACGTACTTGCGGCGGGCGCGTCGCTTGGCCGATTCATCGCGCAGCTTCAGGTTGACGACCTTCAGCAATTGCTGGTTGATCTGCTCGAAACTATCCGCGGCACACAGCGCATCGCGCAGGAAGCGGGTGAATTGGCCGAATTCCTCGGAACCCAGCCAGGGTCCGCCCTGCGGATTGGCCCGGGTCTGCTGTTCCCACCGCTCGACAGTGGTCACCGTGGCCCATTCATGAAAGTATTCTTGCAAACGCTTGGGAAACCGCCTTTCCAATGGTTCCGGGCGGCCGACGCCCGCACGAGCCGGGACGTCGGCAAAGTCCGACAGGATGAATTGGTCGCCGTCCTCGAAGCCCAACGTCTTTTCCAACACTTGAACGCGGTCGTAGATGGCTTGCGGGTTGGCCCTCAGCCACTCCAGGATCTTGTCGCCGATCGCCTTGCGCTGCTCGCGGTCGATGTTCGTGTCGGCGTTGACCGCCCAACCCTGGGCCAGTTGCATCAACCGGCTGCGAACTTCCTTGATCTGCGTCTCCAGTTGTTCCTGCTTCTTATGAGCCGTCGTGACCTCGCGCCAAGCGCGGCTGATCAACGACAGGCAGCCATCCCCGTCGGTCATCGCCGCCGACCACTTGCTCGCGGCGTCGGCCACGTAGGTCTGCACCATGGGGGCGCTCAGGAACGCCTCTTCGGCTCGCTCCCATTTCTCGACCCCGGCCTTCTCCCGTTGTTCGGAATCCGCATCCCAGGTGCCGGGATATCGGATGGGAAACACGTTGTTGAACGATCGGCCCTCGCCCCCAAAGTCCGTCATGACTTCGCTCAGGGCGTCGGCCAATTGAGCCAAACGGGTGTTGTACAGCATCGAGTCGGCGTACTCGTCCCGGTTCCGGAACTCCTCGTCGATCCCGGTAATTCCCAGAAACAGCGCGGGCAGCGTATCCTTGACCTTCGTGGGCCAGGCGTCGTCCCCGTAACGAGCGCGTCCCCACTTGTCGATGTGGTATTTCATTTGGGCGGTGACTTCCAGGTTGCCGCCGCGAGCCAGCAGCAGCAACGTCTGGATCAGCATCTCTTCGGTATATCGTTCGAACAGATAGGCCACTTTGCCCCGTTTGACGATTTCCATCTGCTCTTCGATCGCGTCGGCCGACTGGCGTTTTCCCTGCTCGGCGCCCTGCCGCCCGGCTCGCATCCCGGGGATGTCCAGAATGTCGATCGACTCGATCACCTTTCGCCAGTCCTCGTTCAAACGATGCGGCAAGACGGGCATGACCATTTCCAGCATCGACGCTTGGATCGTTTCCAGTTGCTCGTTGCCGCCGCCACGCCCCTCGTTGAACTCCAAGACGTGCCATCCGCCCTTGTTGACCAAGCGAATATCGGCCCAGTCGACGCGTTTGAAGCACCGCGAGTTGCGCCGCTCGTGAAACTTGGCGCGCTGGCTGTCCAGCAAAAAACGCACGCCCGCCCAATGCGTCAGGATGGCCGGGTCGTGGTCCTCGCTGTGAATGCTGGTCAAAAAGTCGTTGATGCGGATGAACAATTGGGTCAGCGACGGCCAGTTGTCCCAGAACAGATTGGCCGCCGTGGCAATGTATCCGTCCTCGCTTAACGGATAACGCGTCAGCAACCCGTTCAGCACCGATTCTTTGGACTGGAACCCGCGGCGATCGCAGACCCGCATGTAGGCGTAGGCGTCCAGCAGATCCAAGCGCCAACGCCGGTCGACTTCGGTGCTGGAGTAGCGGCCGGCCATCTGGTCGAACAGATCCTCCAGTTGATCCTGCGTCCAGTTTCGATCGGGCGTGGCGCATTCGACGTGAAAACCGCGCGCCATCACGCGCAACCACTGAGCCCGGGTCAACGCACGCACCATGACGGGATAATCGGGCGAGATGTTGGCGGCGATCCGATCCTTGGTCGTGAACCGGGTGACCAGCGCCGTCGCTTCGTTCGAACCGCTTTGCGGATTCAAATCGGTGTCGAACGATAGGAATTGGAAATAGGCAGGTGGCCCGTTCTGTTCGTCGCGGCCCAAGGGGCTGTAGTCGTCGCTGCTGGCCTGCAGCACGCGTCCGACAAACAGACTCTTGCCCACTTGCGATGGGCCGTAGACCGCCGCCGCTACGGGGACCTTGGCCGAGCTGTAAAGGTTCGAGGCCAGACGCCGCAGGCGCGTCAACTCGAACTCGTCGCTCGCCGGTACGGGCAACAACTCCTGCTGCTGCCGAGCCTCGTTGAACTCGGCAACCCAGTTCGCCATGTCGGTGGCGAGGTTCTCGGTGTCTTCTGCCAAGCGGATAATGCGGCGGTCTCGATCGTCTGGAAAACCCACGTTGCCTCAAGCTCCCTTAGTATCGCTTGGTGAGAAAATCGCCGTGCGGCTGAATAAGCGTTTGTCCCTCGATCTTCACAGCCCTTGCCCACCGAGCCTTGCATCGAGTCATCGAATACGTCCTGCAGATTCCGAACTCCCCAATTCTGTACTAATTTACGATGTATGGACAATCCCCCAAAGACCAGTTTCCGCGAAACAGCCCGGGCAGCGACCGGGGTCTGCGGTTTGCACCGAATCGACCGCCTGATCAGTTGCGTCGCTGGCGATTGAAGTCCCTCAGGGCATCCAGCAACCCGCTGCCGCTCTTGCGTTCGGGCTGCGACGCTTCCGAGCGGCCCGAGGCCCGTTCGTCGGCCACCGTACCACCGGTCGGCGAGCCGGTCACGCTCGGCTGCCCGGGTACCGCCTTAGCCGACTGCGGACTACCTTGTACGGGTGGCGAGCTGTCGGGCTTCTCTGCGATGTCGGCCGGTGCGGGTTTGCCCGGCGGCGGTTGGTCGGCCGGCGGTGTCGCCGGTTTGGCATCGGGTTCCGCGGGCGGTGCTTCCGCAGGGCTCGGCGGCGCCGGGGCAGGTGCGGGGGGCGCAGGGGCTCCGGGCGCAGGGGCTCCCGGCCCGGGTGTGCCCGGTGCGGGGGATCCCGTTGCAGGCGGCGCCCCTGAGCCCGCAGCCAGCCCATCGTCCCGGGATCGGATCACCGACGAACTCGAATCGCCGGCCGGGCGACGAATGGTCCGGATGGTGCGCCTGACTCGCTTTCGCGTGCCGTCCGGCTGTTCAATGTATTCGTACTCAGGATCGTCGTCGTCGACGGTCCGGGTGACGCGTTCCCCTGCCCGTTCGGGCTCTAATTTGAACGGCACCTGAAAACGACGTACCGTATCGTTGATCCGACGCTCGACGTACCACTCGTAATCGTCGTCCACCGTACGGGGGACGCCCGACAGACTGATCAACGGCGTGGCGTTTTGAGGATAGACGGTCCAATCGCTGAGCGGCGTTCCGGATGCGTCGGTCAGCCGGTATTCGCCGGGTTGCCGCAGGTACATCCGCAGGTCGGCATCGAAAGCCTCGGACGTCACGTTGGTGGACACGACGTCCAGCAATCGGAAATCTCGCACCACTCCCAGACGGTCGCCCAGCAGCACGGTGCCCAGCAATCCATCGCGGCTGCGGTAACGGATCACGTCACCTTCGCCGATCCGCCGCCTGCGAAAATACGCCGCCAATTCATCCGGCGTCATCTGGTCCAGCGCGACCCCGTTGACTTCGACGATCTGCGAGCCTCGTGGGACGACTCCCAGCGGCGAGAAGGGGTCCACGTCCGCGTCTACAATCAACCCTCGCCTGTTGTCGTACATCAAGACGTCGTCGCCCAGATAGCTGCCGGCATCAATATAGCGACCGCGCGTCGGCACGGGCGGATGGACGCCGAATGCATCTGCGGAATCCAGCAAGGCGAACAGGTCGCCACCGCGGACCACGACGGTGCCCGTGGCGGTCAGATCGGTCCTACCCAAGGCCACGCGCATCGGTTGCCCCGCTTCGTCGGTCGCATCCAATCCTCTCAGCCGCATAAGATGTTTGTCGATGTAGACGTTTTCCAAGCGAGGTTGACGCTCCCAGTTCAACGCGTCGGGCGCCACCTTGATCCGCCGGCGGTCGTCCCGGGTAATCCCCACCAAATTGACATCGGTCGATTCACCGACCCGCAACGAGTACAGTTCCGGAACGAAATCGAGGCGATCGATCAACTGGCCGGTGACGGTGACATGGACAAGCTGCGATCGGTCGCCCTGCGATACGGTCACCTCGGCTTCTCCCGCACGTCGAGCCGCCAGCCAGACTTCGTAGCCGACGTTCTCCGCCTCCGTGCGAAACACCTCGACCACGTCCGGGTTGGCCGAAGTGGCCGTGATGGGCAGATCATTCCCCGTCGTGACGTTCAGCCCGATCAGCTCGTACACCACGGCGTTTTCGATGCGGGTTGGCGAAACCAGAAAAACGTCTTCGTCCAACATCCGACCCGCGACGGTAAACGGAACCGTACGATCCAGGTCGCCGTACGCGACTTTGACCTCGCCTTTGCCCTCGTTGCGACCGACCAAGAAGTCGCCATCCACAGCGGCCACGTTGGTCGGATCGACCCGAACTTGCAACATCGATGCGCCCGTCAAGCGATGGCGCTGGTTGTCTCCGTCGATGCCCTCGACTTCCACCCGGCTGCTCTGCCCGACCGAAAACGTATCCGGCTGGAGAGTCACGGCCAATGTCGTGAAATCGGCCAGCATGACCTGGACATCGATCTCGGTCGCGACGGGATCGGCATCCAACGCCGCATCGGGCGTTGCAAACGTCGCCACCACTCGTCCCTGCCCGACCCCGACGCCTTCGATCAGCCCCTTGCGCGCCCGCTGAGCTTCGGTGCCGTAGACCCGCAGCACTTGCGAATCCGAACCGCCCCACGTCACATATCGAGTCAGATCGACTTGCATCCCGTCCTGGTACCGGCCCAACGCCCTCAGTTGGCGAGTCGATCCGACGGCGACCCGCACGTCGTCCCTTGGTTCGATGACCAATTCGTCGGGGATCTTGGGCGGCCCCACCTCGACCACGGAATCGACGATGCGATTGCCCACACGGAACGAGACGTACGTTTTGCCGACGCCCGTCGCTTCCGCAACCCCGTCCCGCCCGAACTCCAACACGCGCGGGTCGTGAGATTGAGCCAACGCGCGAGGCGTCACGTCGTTGCGAAAAAAGAACCAACGATGGTCTTCGACGCGATATTCGATCTGGCTGCCCAACGGACCGGCCCACTCAGTGGGGCTGACGACCAACTTGGGGCGGAAAGCGAACAGAAAGGCGGCGATCAGCAGGATCAACGCGATGGCCACCCAGGGCGACATCATCACGTCCAGCGGACCGGTGCGTTTTCGGCGCTTGACGCGGCCTCCCTGCAAAGGAGGCCGGACTCCCAGATACTCACCGTCCGGCGTGTTCCACAGACGGGCCTTCAGCGGTTCGAGGTCCTTCCGCTGATAGCCACAGCACCATACCAAGCGCCAGTCCTCGTTGCTGGCCCGGCACTTGAAAAAGAACGAGTCGAAATCGCTGTTTTCCAAATCATTGGTCTGTTCCGCCAAGCTCTTCTTCAAAATCCGATGCACCATCTGCTCGGTCGACGATTCCGGCTTGATCTTCTTGACCCGAGCCCGAATCGCGTCCAGATCCTTGGCGAAACGCTTTTCCAATTCGCCGCGCGTCACCGGTTGACAATCGACTTCCTCCAATCGACCGCGTTCTTCGTCGACCATGTAGAACGCAACCGTGTCCTGGTTTCGCCATTCCGGTTCAGCGATCACGTCGCCCAGCCACTTGCGAAGAATCTGAAAGTTGACTCCCTGCCTGTCCAAAAGTGGCAGACCCGGCTCGAGTGCCGTGTGCCGATAATCTCGAGCATTCTCGGAAAGATCGACATAAAACAGAGGCTTGATCATTTCCTACCCCACCGTATATCACATAAAATCATGCCCGAGACGAACTGTTACCCACCCGCCGGGTCCTTCACTAAGTCTATACGCCGCAACAGTTAGCATCAACCTGACCGAGCCTCGTCCGCGCCGTCTGCGAAGATCTTCGCTAACGTTGCCACCGGTAAGCGCAAGGCTGTAGGAGGAACGGTTTCACCCGCCGTTTGTACTCACTTGGAACGGTCGTCCTTCAGCCACTTGCTGTCTGCCAGATCCTGCAAACCCCGACGCAACCCCACCTTCAGCGACTTCAACGCCCCGCGAACCGCCGTATCCGCCTGCTCCAACAACCGCTCGCCCGATCGAGTCGACGATGGACGATCCGAGCGCGTTTCGCCACTGATCCGTAGCAGGATGACGGTGGAATCGTCGTAGCGGATTTGATGATCCTGTCGCAACTCGACCATCCATTGCTGCCAATCCTCCCGGGAAAGTTGCCAATAAGCCTGCCAATCGATGTCGACCCCCGCTTCGATCTGCCGCATCGTCCAACTGGCAACCGCGTCACTGGCCAAGACCACCAAGTCGCCCGGATGGCAAAACGTCTCCATGGCCTCGAATTCGATCTGTTCAGATCGCTTCAGGACGCTCCGCAAGACTTGGGGGTTCTCCTCGAATCGAGCACTTTCTTGCAGCGGGAACGTCTCCAAGACTTGATTGGATCGAATGTGAAACAGACAGCAGTCCCCGATCGAATAGCAGCGCAATCGTTTAGGAAGCTCCGTGCCATCGGAAGACTTCGAGCCCGTCACCTCTACCCAAAGCAGTGTGGTTCCTGCGCCCTCTAACAGCTTAGGCTTCTGGTGCCATGCCAATGCGTGCTCGTCAATTGACGACGACCAGACATCGCGTTGGTGCTTGAGCCACTGCCCCAAAGAAACAGAATCCCTCACGTTGGGAGGGCCGTCTACAACAGCTTTTGCCAGGATCGAAGCCCAGCGACCGGAAAACAGCGATGTCGAGACTCCATCGCAGATCGCAGCACGACCCCGCAGTTCGTCGACTTGAAAGGCATCTTCATAACCCTGAGGCTCCTGGACATCCTTCGGCAGCCAAAAGGTTCGGTGTGAAAACAGCATGACTGAATAACCGGTCGAGCTACGGGCGGGAAACCATCAAGATCAAGAACGAATCCGTGCCAGCACGTCGGGTGCCGCTGCCAGGAACGAACCCTAACGCCGCCTGATTATCAACCGTTTCTGATCGCGATACAAGCATAGGCTGGACGGCCCGTCCGCAATAGGCACCCGGCCAGTAACCCCCCGGCCAGGAGTTTCTTGTCAAGGCAAAGCCGGGGCACGGATGTTTCGCGCAGTCTCGAGCGAGTTGCAAAGCCTCCTGATTGGTCGACAGGCCTTTTTACAAAACCGCGTCGGGATGATAAGATAGTTGCGACACATTCGATTGTCGGCGGAACCTCGGCCGAAAACTCCGGTTGCACGAAACCCGGACGTGGCTGCTTTTCTGAAAGGGAAGAACGATGGGTCTTTCTCGTTGGATCGTCGGAGGATGCGTTGGTGGAGCCATTGGCATTCTGATCTGGGTGGCTGTGGGATACTTTACGCAATACGAAGTGGGTTGGATTGCCTGGGGCATCGGTTTTCTGGTTGGTGTGGGAGTTCGGTACGGCGCCCATCTGGGCGACGAAGAGGAAGGGCTGGCCCAAGGACTGCTGGCCTCGGTCATGGCGATCGGAGCGATCGTGACCGCCAAATTCCTGTTGTTCAGCATTCTGGTCGGCGGTGTCGACAGCGAAGGTTTGCGCGAACTGGCCAGCATGATTCGCTATGACGAGGAAGCGATGATTGCGAGTATGGCTGACGAGATCGCCGAGGAGATGATGGATCGTGGTGCGACCATCGATTGGCCCCCGGGGATGACGTACGAAGAGGCATTTCACCAAGCCGACTATCCGCCCGACCTATGGCAGCAAGCCGAGACGCGTTGGAATCAACTGGGTGCCCAAGAGCAGCAGGAGCGAAAGCAGCAACGGATCATGTTCATCTCGATGTTACGCGATGCTGCGGCATCAAGGCCCTCGTTCGCCGATTTCTTCTCGCCGTGGGACCTTCTCTGGTTCGGTCTGGCCACCATCACCGCGTACAGAATCGGAATCGGAACGTACGGCGATGAATGACTCCGAAGATGAGTTCCATGGTTCGTAGATATCTGGCGTTCGACATCGAAACGGCGAAGGAAACGTTGGAAGACGACTGGGTCTTGCAGCGACCGCTGGGGATCACCTGTGCAGCAGCCGTGTCGTCCGACGATCAGACACCTCGGTTGTGGTACGGTGTCAACAAGGACGGTACGCCCGCTCGGCAGATGTCTCGCCAAGAAGTGGGAAAGCTCGTTTCTTTCTTGGTTTCCCAAGTGACCGACGGTTACACGCTGGTGACCTGGAATGGATTGGGGTTCGACCTGGACATTCTGGCCGAGGAATCCGGTGCGAAAAGCGAATGTCAGAAATTGGCCAGCGAGCACGTGGATTTGATGTTCCACGTGTTCTGCGTAAAGGGGTTTCCCGTCGCCTTGGACAAAGCGGCCATGGCATTGAGGATCCCGGGCAAACCGGCCGGAGTATCAGGAATGCTGGCCCCGCAACTCTGGAAAGCCGGGCGTCACGAAGAGGTGCTTGATTATGTGGCGCAGGATGCCCGGATCACCCTGCAGATCGCCGAATTGTGCGAAAAACGACGACGTTTCGCCTGGGTGACTCGCAAGGGGGCCGTCAGCTCGATGGCTCTGCCCCACGGCTGGTTGACCGTCGACCAGGCGCGTCGCGTGCCCGAGCCCGACACATCCTGGATGACCAGCCCCATCGCTCGAACGCGGTTCACCGCTTGGCTGGATCGCACTCGGCGTAGTTGATTGGAATTTGAACCGATGATTCCCAAGCCCTGGCGACTTGCCGAGGACGCGAGGTTCGGTTTACCATAGAATCTTGGGGTTCCGTCGCATCAGGCCGAGCCCTCGATTGCCCCCGGCCTTGAATCGATTCGAAGGAACGAAACATGCTTCACTACTCCTGTGACCGCTGCCAATGCATGATCGACGTCGACCGCGAATCTCGATACGTCGTACGGATCGAAATCGATTGGGTCCTCGAGCCTGAGCCCATCGAGTCGTGCGAAGACGATCGAGATTACCTGGAAGAGATCGACCAGTCGCTGGCAGCAGAGGATCCGAACCAAGCACAGGAAAGCTACCAGCACCAGGGGCCGTTGCGGCGCTGCTACGATCTTTGCAAGAAATGTTACCAGCAGTTCCTCCGCGATCCGTTGGCCGTCGACAACGCCCGGCATTTCGATTTCAGTTCCAATTGAGGTGACGATCGTGCGGAAGGGGCGAAACCATCATGACAGAAAATCCCTACGAACCGCCGCAAAGCCCAAGCCGGAACCCGATCGTCTCTGAGCGAAAGACGCCGGCACGGCAAGCCAGCCGATCTGTCCGTCTGTCGGTTTTTCTGACGCATTGCTTGTTTTTGGTGCTGTTTCCGCCCGGTTGCTGTCCGTGTGGCTTCGGCATGATCGGCTTTCTTTTTCAGCCTTACATGATATTGCTCGGCATGCCGACAATCCTGCTGGCATTCCTCTTCCCGGATTTGCTGGGTGAGAATCGTGCCATCTTCTTCGCCGCCTTCATCGCCAATTATGTGGTGATGTCGTACCTGATCGGCGAGTGGGCAGGACGCATCTTTGGCCGTAAACCAGTCCTCGAGCCCGATGTTGGTGATACGGGTGATTGTCCGGATGTTGAAACACCCCGGTAGTGTCGTTTTTTACGGCCGCCTACGGGTGCTCTTTTACGGTTTTTTGACACGAAACGTCCGGGCGGGTGCTTACATACGCGTCCGCCATCGCCGGCAAATTCGCCGTCCGATGATGGGTCAGTCAGCGTTTGGCGGCGGGACGCGAGGGGTCGGGTGCTGCGTTCAGGATCGCTCGTAGCTCGGCGACTTTGTCGGGGTGGCGATCGGCCAGGTTCTGCGATTCGTGCGGGTCGGTTTGATAGTCGAATAACTCGTACGCTTCGCCTTGGTTTCCTTGTCGATGGACGATCAGCCGCCAGCGATCGGTGCGGACGGTCCGTCGGCCGCCCGTCCAGAATCCGAGGGCCGGCTTGGTATCCAACGCCCGGGGATCGGCCAGTTGAGGCTTCAAGCTATGGCCGCTCAAACCCTCGGGGGCGGGCAACGAACACAGATCCAGCAACGTGGGAAAAAGATCCACCGTCTCGACAATCGCATCGCTGGCCTGGCCGGGATGCGGCATGCCGGGATAACGGATAATCACCGGCGCTCGAAGGGCGTGTTCGTACAGACAGTGCTTGCCCCAGATCGCGTGCTCGCCCAGCAGGAACCCGTGATCGCTCCATACGACCACCACCGTGTTGTCGGCCAACCCCAGTTCTTCCAGCGCCCGCACCACGCGTCCCAATTGTGCGTCCATGTAGCTGGTCGACGCCGCGTAGGCGTGGCGCATCAGCCGAGCGTACTCGGGGTCGTCGTCGGGATCTCGTCCATCGTGCCCGTAATTCCGGCGGAATTCACCGCTGCCATGCCAGCCCGATGGCTCGGCAGGTCGCTCGGTCACGACAGGAGCGGGAATCGTGTCGGGATCGTGGATGTCGAACCACTTCTTCGGCGCGGCAAAGGGCAGATGCGGTTTGAAAAAGCCGACCGCGAAAAACCAGGGTTCCTGTGTTCGAGCCAATTCGCCCAGCGTTCGCACGGCGTCGGCTGCTACCCAAGCGTCCGGATACGATTTATCGGGACCGTCGAAGGCTTCCCAAGCGGGCGATTTACCCGGAACCCTGGGAACCCCGTTGGCAAAGCCGTGCATCATCGCTTGGGGTGTTGCCCACGGTGATTCAGGAACCCAGCACCGATCCCAAACACCGGGCAGTTCTTCAGGGCCTTCGGCCCAGCCGCGCCCCGTCCTTCCGCCCGGATAGTGGGTGATTTTGCCCAACGCAAGCGTCTGGTAACCGTGTTGCCGAAACACGGCGGGCAGACTGGACGCGGCCCATTGCTCGTGCGTCGACGCAATGGCTCCGTTGCTCAAATGAGCCCGCACGTCCGGGTAACGACCACGGATCAGGGCATAACGCGATGCCCCACACGTCGGCACGTTGACGTAATGGTGGGTGAACAACCGGCCGGAAGCCGCCAACGCATCCAACTCGGGAGTCTTGGCATGCGCAACACCCAGGCACCCCAAGTCGTTGCGCAGGTCATCGATGGCCAGGAACAGCACATTGGGGCGTTCGGCTGCCGGCCCCCGGGTAGCGGCCATTGCGACCAACGCGACCAGCGCCCCGAGCCACCACGGTGTGAAACGATCGTTCATCGGCGTACCTTCCCTTCCGGCTTGTTCTCTGCTGTTTGTTCGGCGTGTCACCACATGGAAAGCGGGTTCTTCGAAAACGACTCCCGACCCCTTCGCGCCTGATTCCACCAAGAAACATCTGGCCGGGTGCTTACCGGATCTTGGGGTCGGGCAATTCCTGTTGGATGCCCTGGTCGATCGGCATCGGGTCGGTCTCCGGCGTCAAGCCCGTTTCGGCCATCAGCCGTGTCAGTTCGGCTTGCAACCGCTTGACGACCGGCGCGTACTTCGGTCGATCGATCAAGTTATAACGTTCCTCGGGATCGAACTCGATGTTGTACAGTTCGGCCATGTGCCGATCCGGACCACCGTCGCCGTGCGGGTAACGGATATACTTCCAGGAATCGGTCCGCACGCCTCGAACGTTCGGCGTATAAGGAAACTGGACTTCGTAATCGTAGTAGTAGAACCACGATCGCCGCCAATCGGGATCGCCTTCGCGAACCAATTGCACCCAGGACCGGCCGTGGATGTCTTCCAAGGGAGGCGCGCCGCACAACTCCAGGATGCTGGGGGCGATGTCGATCGTCAACACCTGCGGTTCGATCACCTTGGGGTCCTCCGGGTCCACCAGTCCGGGATAACGCACCAACAGCGGTACGCGAATGCTGGGCTCGTGCATGGTCCGTTTGTCGATCATCCCGTGTTCGCCATTGAGAATGCCGTTGTCGCTCAGAAATACCACAACGGTGTTGTCCAGTTCCCCCCGTTCCTCTAATATGTCGTACAAGCGACCGACACTATCGTCCACCGAAAGCAAGGTCGCCCAGTATGCTTGGATCATCCTTTCAAAGTCTTTCACCCCCTCGGGGCTGTCGTCGGGAAAGTCCTCGCGCCAATCGAACAGCGGACCGTAAATACCGTGCCAGGTGTACAAGCGCTCTTGGATCCACGCCGGTTTGTCGTCCAACATGAAGGCCGTCTCGGGATACTGGATCCGCACGTGATCGAATGCGTTCTCGTATTTCGGTTCCGGGATGTAGAAGCTATGGGGGGCCTTGTGACCGACCATCAGCAACCAGGGCTGGTCACCACGCGGGCGATTCAGCCAATCGATCGCCATGTCCGTCACGACCGTCGTGTAGTACCCGGGCACGACTTCGCGTCGTTGGCCGTGGAAGTTGAATTTCGTGTCGAAGTACTGTCCCTGCCCTTTGTGCGTGACAAACCAATCAAAGCCCGGACGCGGTTCGTCGTTATCCTCGCCCATGTGCCATTTGCCGACGTACGCCGTGTTGTAACCCTCTTGTTGCAAAACGATCGGAAAACTCTTCAGGTCCTCGGGGTATTCCGTAAAATTGTCCGTCACCCCATGCGCGTGGGCATACAAGCCGCTCAGGATGCTCGCTCGGCTGGGCGAACACAGCGAGGTGGTGCAGAACATATTGGCGAAGTAGATGCCTTCCTTGGCCAGTCGATCGGTATTCGGCGTCTTCAGATGTCGGCTGCCGCCCACTCCGACCGCATCGGTCCGCTGATCGTCGGTGATGATCACCAACACATTCGGCCGTTCACCCAACGCTCGGTGGGCAGTTCCGACAGTCAGCACGGCCAGCAGACCGATCAGCAGGTAACGATTTCGTGCAAACATCATGATCAAGATTCTCCGTTCGTTGGAAGTGGTTGCCCAACCATCGAGTTTACCCCAATCATCGCCCAAAACAACCCGAGGGCGCTGACAACCCGGGGATCCGCAGTTATGATAAGAGAAGGGGCATGTTCGGCCAGCGGTGTCCGGTGGCTACATCGGTGGCGACCGCCGCGAACGAAAGTAATTCGCTGGGCGAGACTGCGATGACGACGACTGTTCTTGATGTTGTGATCGTCGCACCTGACGCGGCGACAGCGGCGTCGCTGAGCGAATTGTTGGGCGACGGCCCTTGTGAGGCGGGACAACCGCGGATCCATTTGCGATCGTTGTGTTCGTTGGGCGAGGCGACTCGGTGGGGGAATGCACCGAGGCCCGATGCCATGTTGCTGGATCTTCAGGTGCTGCAGAACGAAGGTTCGGCGTGCAGCGAACTGTTCTTCGCATCCCTGCGCGATACACCCATCATTCTGGTGGACGATGCCGAAGCGATCGATCCCCGGGTTCGGGCGACCTGCCGCATCGTCGCGGACTATGTGCAACGCGGCCAATCGAGTGGTCCTTTATTGCGACGCAGCATCATCCATGCGGTCGAATTGCAGCGAGGCCGTTTCGCTTTGCAGCAGAGCGAAGAGCGGTACCAACAGCTATTGCGGTCGATCAACAGCTATACCTATCACGTTGAGGTCAGCAATGGCCGTTCCACGTCCACGCAGCATGGTCCCGGATGTCTGGCAACGACGGGCTATGCTCCCGCGGATTATGCTGCCGATCCATTTCTGTGGTTTCGCATGATCCATCCGGAAGACCGACCGATGGTTCTGAATCACTTGGCTCGGCTTGAGTCCGGCGAACAGGTCGCACCGATCGAGCATCGCATCCACCATCGAGACGGAACGGTACGTTGGATTCGCAATTCCGCCATCCCTCGTTACGATGCTGCCGGGCAACTGTGCCGTTACGACGGGCTGTTGGAGAACATTACCGAACGGAAGGCCGCGGAACTGGCGTTGCGCGAAAGCGAAGCGGATCTCCTGGCGGCTCGCGACGTCCAGCAGCGATTGCTGCCCCATCAGGCCCCCGTGCTGCCCGGCTTGGAAATGGCCGGAGCATCGTTTCCTTGCGAAACGGTGGGCGGCGACTATTTCGATTTCGTACCCATGTTGGATAACCAGTGGGGGATTGTGATTGCCGACGGAACCGGTCACGGATTGGCAGCGGCCCTGCTGGCAGCGGAACTGCAAGCGACGTTGCGGACGTTGGTCCACACCTATCGAACGCCGGCCAAGATCCTGACGCTGGCCAATCGCATCTTGCTGCCCAGCATGCCCGATGCCTTTTTCATCACCGTCTTGTTTCTCCGCTTGGACGCTCGCACGCGAACCTGTACCTTCATATCCGCCGGGCACCCGGCACCGCGAATCCTGGACGCACGGGGCCGATTACGCGAGGTGCCGCCTGCCACCGCTTTGCCGTTGGGAATCCTGGAGAACACCACTTTTTCCAACGGTCCCTCGGTGCGTTTGAAGGACGGCGACGTCGCCCTGCTGTTCAGTGACGGGATGTACGAAGTGTCGCCGCCCGGCGGAAAAATTTTGGGGATCGATGGTCTGGTACAGATCGTTCGCCGCTACCGCGACCAGCCCGCTGACGAAATCATTCGCCGAGTACATGAAGAAGTGGTTGCCTATGGCCGCCCCAACCAACCGCAGGACGACATGACGATCGTGATTCTAAAGGCGCTGGCGACCGGCAGATGAATAACCGAGCCGCTCGACGGCAGTCAGTTCCAGAAGCGGTCCAAAATGCGGTCCCGAGCGTGTTCGATCCTGGGCAACCTTGCAAATGCCGTCGCCCCCCCTGTTCGGCCACCTTGGCGATCCCGCGCGCGCGCAAAGCACCGGAAATCCAGTTCAGCCACATCACACCAAGACGATGGATTGTCGAGGACTGTGATGATGATGGGTGCTTAGCTCGCCCCAAGACTGAGTGACGTACGGCCGGGCTCAATTTCGTTTGCCGATGCTTGGATGCGACAGCGGCATCCGCTACAATCAAAGTTGACCTTTGTTTGCTTGTGTTTGATCGAGATCGGCAAACGCGTCGTACGATTCGCCTGGGACTCGAAATCATGAAGGTGCCGCCATGCGTGTTTTGATGATCGGAGCCAACGGTTACATGGGGCCTCACGTGGTCCGCCTTCTTGCACCGCAGCATCAGCTTCGGATTACCGATATCCATCCGGCGCCCGAGGAGATTCGTCGAGCCTTTCCGGACCAGGAGTACTTCGACTTGGACATCACGGACTTCGACCAGGTCCTGCAGGCGGCCGAGGGGATGGACGCCATCATCAATCTGGCCGTGGTGCGCCGTGACCCCCGCCTGGCCTTCCTGGTGAACGCTCAAGGCTGCTACCACGTGCTGCAGGCGGCCGTGGGGCACGGGATTCGGCGAGTGATCAACACGGGACCGCACTTCACCGTCGCAGGGCCCGGTTACGAGGGTCTGGACTTCGAGATCAGTCCCGACGGCCCGCCGCAATCGGGCACCGGGCTGTACGCGCTGACCAAATCCTTGGGCCACGAGGTCTGCCGCGCGTTCACCCACCACCACGACGTCTACGTTCAAGACCTGTTGTTCTATTCGCTGCGAGATCTTTCCCAGCTCACGCCGGAAGCCCGAGGCGTTCCGTTCGTCGTCTCCTGGCGGGACGCAGCCGAAGCGTTTCGCCTGAGTCTGGAGATCGATCTGCAACGTTTGCCGTCGCGATTCGAAACCTTTTTCATTCTCGGCGATCTGCCTCAAGCCAAGTTTTCCAACGAAAAAGCCAAGCGAGTTTTGGGGTTCCAGCCCAAGGACGACGTAGCCGTCCTGTGGCGTCAAGCAAGCCGGACTGGTGTTCCTGGAACGTAACGTTTTTCGTTCTAAGCACCTGGCCAGGAGTTTCTTGTCAAGTAAGGTCGCCTTGCATTGGGGACGCAACGGGGGTCGGGAGTCGTTTTCGGCCAACGATCTACCAAATGGGAAGCGGGTCAGCCGAAAACGACTCCCGACCCCGTTCATGGGGCGGTCGGAGCCGGCGTTAAGAACCGGTGGCTTCGTCGCTTAGCGTTCGCAGTGCGTGATGCTCATCGATTTGCCGCCGGGATCTGCACGGGGACTTGGCCCCTTAGGGACACGTCGTCGGCTTTCAGGTGGGCGCGGACGATTCCTTGCTGGACGGCTTGTCCGTCGGTGGTCATGGTGACCAATTGGATCATGCGTTCGCCCGGTTCGATCCGGACGTCGAATTCGGCGGGCTCCAAGCGGATGCCGGCTGCGGATGACAGACGGACGTTGCCTTGGATCGCACGGTCTTGGGGCGCGGACACCACGACTTGCAGCACGGGGTGGTCACGGCCTTCGATCAAACAGGTCAGGTTCAGGTTGGGCGATTGCAGCTCGGGGTTGTAAGACAGGGTGGGGTCCTGGGTATAACCCATCGAGTTCATGGTGGTCACCTGGCGATAGACGGGATCCTGCATCAAGCATACACGGCGGTCCATCGCCGGGATCGGCGTGGTGTAGATCCTCAACTCACCCGCCACCGACACGATGATCTCTTCGCGCCAGTCGCCCAGCACGTCGGCTTTCAAGATCACTCGTCCCGTGATTCCTTCGGCCAACGTGGTGCCTTGGTAGTCGGCGATCCGGCTGCCTCGCAGGATCTCTTTCTGCAGGTCGGCATCCCAATAAACCGTGCGGATGTCAAAGCTCCAGGGACAGTCCTCGCCGCTGCGCAGCACCGTGCCGTCGGCAGCGATCAACCAGCGATTCTCGGTCAGCTTGTGGCCGTCTGCATCGGCGCCGTACACTTCGGAACCGGGGCGAGTCGGATCGATGTTCGCGCACATGCCTTTGCCGTGGACATGGCGAGTGGGGGTGTCCAGCGCCCAGAGCTGCCGGCCGGTGCGGGCATCGACCAAGTTCAACCCGCCGCCGGCCGGTTGGCGCGTTTCCAACACGTAGGCGATCTCCATGCCGGGGTTACCGGGATAGATGTCCGCCAAATAGAAGGCGTCAGGATGGCCTCGTCCCGTGCTCCACAAGGGGATTCCGTTGTCGTCCAGCACCGCGCTGCCCAGCAGGACTTCGTCGCGTCCGTCTCCGTCGATGTCGGCGCATTGGGTGAAGTGGGCGCCTTGTCCCCAATACATGCCGCCGTAGATTTCGTTATCGTACTGCCACAACGGTTCCAATTGTCCGTCACGCAACTGGAAGGCATGGACCAGCATCCGGCCGTAGGTGCCCCGCAGCGTCAACAGACAGGGCGTCTTGCCGTCCAGATAGGCCACCGCCATTTGATTCCGGCTGGCCAAGTTATACGATTCGAACGCGTCGCGGTCCGGCCAGGCCGCGCGGGCGATTTCCTTGCCGGTCATCCCGTCCCAGACCACCACGTACTCGGGGCCGCTGGTCACTTTGCCATCTTCGTCGCGCGGATCGCCCTCGCCGATCTTCGCGGCCACCTCGGCTCGCCCGTTGCCGTTCAGATCGGCGACGATAAACGGCGAATACCAGATACCGCGTTCGATGGCCCATCCCAGATCGTGGGACCACAGAAACGTGCCGTCGCTCAGATAGGCTTCGATCTTGTACGTATCGGGTGACCTCTGCCAGTACACGTGCCAGGGGTCGATGTTTTGGTGGGGTTGCTTGATGACATAATCGTAGACTCCGTCGCCGTTTAGATCGGCGATGCCCACTTTTTGGAACAAAGTGGCTTCGTCGTGCAACGGGATGCGGACATAGGGTGTCCCGTCGCCCGTTTCTGCCCAGATGGCGTCGCCGGAAACGCCCGAGTGTCCGGCTGCAGGCCGGATCGTGTAGGTCGGCCGCGAGTCTTGTCGCGTGGCCGAGGTGTCCAGAAAGTCCGTGGTTTGCACCACTGGCTGCGGATTGACCTTCACTGCGGGTTCCTCGCCATCGCGGCGGTACACGTCGAACGCGATGGACTCCGGATCTTCGGCCAACAGTCGCCAGCTCAAGTAGACGCCATCGTCGGTCCGCATGGCCACCGCGCCGCGTCCTAGCGTCTCACGGACTCGCTCTTTCGCCCAGCCTTGAACGGGGGGCCGCTGGGGAAATTCGAACTTTCCGAATTGCAACGACACGTCGTCGACGATGACATCGGTCTTGCCGCGGCCGGTAAAGCGGACGCGGACTTCGTTCACGTCTTCCGGAATGCGCAGGAAGCCCTTGGCTTCGATCCACTGGCCCGTCATGGAAGCTCGACCGCTGCCCAGGTGCCAAGAAAACAGCTTCCCATCCTGGTATCCGACCACGTCGACCGAGATCGGTTGGCCTCCGACGGGGCCTTGCACCCAGGCCCGCACGCACAATTCGTCGCCCGGTTGGACTGTAAACCGCGTCGAGTTGGTCCACGCCCAATCGGCTTGGCCGTCATACTCGATCCGCACCGCGCGATCACCGCTGTGGACCGGGTCGCTGACCACCGTCACCCGTCCGCCGGCATCGCGCGACCACCAGGTCCAGTTCGCCGCCGAGCCGTCGGACGTGGTTTGCTCGAAGCCCGGATTCACGATGCCTTCGTCGATCGTGCGGTGTTGCCCAAGGCCGGGCCGTCCCCACCCGGCGACGATCCACGCCATCAGCAGCATCACGGCAACGCGGCGTAACAGGGAGCCCTCGAGGTGAAATGTGCCCATAATCGTGGCTGAATCTCGGACGACCATCGAAAGATCGGGAACAGACACCTCGGTAAAGCGCGGGTTGCACATGGCGTGTCTCCAAACGGTGGGAAAGGCAGGAAGGAAACGCTCGATTCTATCGCTTCGATTTTGTGCTGGCAATTCCTGCGGTTTCATCACACTGGCAGCTTCGGAGCAAGAAGCGGTGACACCGTCTCAGGGGTTACCAACCGCCATGGATGACCGTTGGACTGGTCCGATGGCTTCGATTGCCTCCGTCGTCCACACGGGCATTTCGACGTCTGGCGTCTGGTTCGCGTCGAGTCTGCGACGGATTTTTGCGCAGACAATCCAAATCGATCAGCACCCCATCAAGGAATATTCATGACTTGTGGGCGATGCTTGACATGATCGGCGAAATCGGTAAACATTGGAATGAAAGGCTGAAGACTTGCAGGTCTACACCGGATAATATCCGATGATTATGCAAGTTGATGCAGCAATTTGGGATGGCGTTCGGCAACACTTGAATTGCGTCTGGTCATCCCCTGGCGGAAGTCCGTCGCTTGGCGGCTTCCTAACACTCACGCTTGATCGAGGCCAGCGATGGCGACCGAAAACTTGACCTGTCCGGGGTGCCACGAGGCAACACAAGAGGAACTCTTGGCCCAGTTGGACGATGTATTGGAGACCTACGCCGACGTGCCCGGCGCGTTGATTCCCGTGCTGCAGATCGCTCAGGCGATTTTCGGCTACCTGCCGGAGACCGCGTTGCGCAAGATCAGCGTGGCCCTGCGTAAGCCGTACAGCGAGGTGGCTGGCGTCGTCGGCTTCTATTCCTACTTCACAACCGTCCCGCGCGGGCGGCACCTGGTACGGGTGTGCCTCGGTACGGCCTGCTACGTTCGCGGCGGCAAGGAAGTCCTGGCGGCTCTCAAGACGGCCTTGCGGATCGAAGTGGCCGAGACCACATCCGATCAGTTTTTTTCGCTGGACGTCGCTCGCTGTTTTGGCGCATGCGGCTTGGCGCCGGTCATCACAATTGACGACGACGTGCATCAACGCGTCCGACCGCCGCGGCTGGCCAGGATTCTGGAGCAGTACCGGCAAGCACCCGCCGAGGAGCAGTCATGAGGAACGTTTTGGGCAGTCTTGAGGAACTGATCGCATTAGGCGAAGCCGTCCGTCGAGAAAAGGCGGCTCTGGAGACCCGGGGCGTGGTCCCGATTCGCATCTGTGTGGGCGCCGGCTGCATCGCGTCCGGGTCGCAAAGCGTCAAGACGTCGCTGGAAGCCGAATTGCAGCGTCAGCAGCGGGCATCGAAGGCCGAGATCTGCGCCGTCGGCTGTCTTGGCCCCTGCCACGGCGGTCCCGTCGTGGTCATCGGCGACACCTATTACGAGCGGGTTCGACCCGAGGATTGCATGGAATTAGTGGGCGAGCATCTCGGCAAGGGCCGCATTGTCGAGCGACTGACGCACCGCCGCCCGGACGGACGCGTGATCTCCAAGCTGGCCGACATCGACTTCTTCCGCCGTCAGACCAAGGTGGTGTTGAACCGGTGCGGCCGGATCGATCCGCAGCGGATCGAGGACTATTTCGCTGAGGAAGGTTACGTGGCCTTGGGCAGGGTTCTGACTGAGGGCGATCCGGACGCGGTGCTGCAGCAGGTTCGGGAATCGGGCTTGCGGGGCCGCGGCGGCGCCGGTTTTTCCACTTGGAAGAAATGGGATTTTGCGCGCAAAGCCCCCGGCGACGAGAAATTCGTGGTTTGCAACGCCGATGAGGGCGATCCCGGGGCGTTCATGGACCGCAGCGTCCTGGAAGGGGATCCTCACGCGGTGATCGAAGGCATGGCGCTTGCCGCGTATGGGGTGGGCGCCAAGAGAGGCTTCATCTACGTGCGGGCCGAGTATCCGCTGGCTGTCGAACGGCTGAAGATCGCGATGGCTCAGGCTCGCGAGTACGGGTTGCTGGGTACCAACATTCTCGGCACGGGCTTTGAATTCGACCTGGAGCTGCGGATGGGTTCCGGAGCGTTCGTGTGCGGCGAAGAGACGGCCTTGTTGACTTCGATCGAGGGCAATCGCGGCGAGCCGCGGCCGAGGCCTCCGTTCCCGGCGCAGCAGGGGTTGTGGGGCAAACCCACCGTGTTGAACAACGTCGAGACGTACGCCAACGTGCCCCCGATCCTGCTCGAAGGCGGCGCCTGGTATGCCATGTACGGCTCGACCAGCAGCAAGGGCACGAAGGTCTTCGCCTTGGCCGGCGCCATCACCAATTCAGGCCTGGTGGAAGTGCCGATCGGCATGTCGTTGGGCGATTTGATTTACGATATCGGCGGCGGCATTCCCGGCGGCAAGGAGTTCAAGGCGGCCCAGATCGGCGGACCTTCCGGTGGCTGCATCCCCAAGCAACACCTGAATGTGCCGCTGGACTACGAGTCGCTGTCACAGCTCGGGGCCATCATGGGCTCCGGCGGCTTGATCGTCATGGACGAGGACAGTTGCATGGTGGACGTGGCCCGCTTCTTCCTGGAGTTCGTCCAGGAGGAATCCTGTGGCAAGTGCGTCCCCTGCCGCGTCGGCACCAAGCGGATGCTGGAAATCCTCGAACGCATTTGCGCCGGCAAGGGCGAACACGACGACGTCGAGCATCTGATCGAGTTGGGCGAGCGGATCAAGGAGAGTTCGCTGTGCGGGCTGGGCCAGACGGCTCCCAACCCCGTGCTATCCACGATCCGCCATTTCGGAAATGAGTACATCGAGCACATTCGGGACCGGCGGTGCCGGGCCGGCGTTTGTGCCGCTTTGGTGTATGCCCCCTGTGCCAGCGCCTGTCCGGCCAATGTCGACATTCCGGGCTACGTCTCGCTGGTGGGCGAAAAGCGCTACGCCGAGGCGTTGCGGCTGCACCGCGAGCGGAACCCGTTCCCGGCGATCTGCTCGCGGGTGTGCTTCCACACTTGCGAAGACAAGTGCCGGCGTTCGACCCTGGACGCCCCCGTGTCGATCCGCGGCGTCAAACGCTTCATGGTCGATCAGGAAGTGACGCTCCAGTTGCCCGAAATCAGGGAGAACCCGGAGAACGCCCAACGCAAGATCGCGATCATCGGGGCCGGGCCGGCGGGCCTGTCCTGTGCCTACTTCCTGGCCCGGTTGGGCTACCAGCCCAAGATCTACGAAGCCGAGCCGCGTCCCGGCGGGATGCTGGTGCAGGCTATCCCTGCCTATCGCTTGCCGCGCGAGATCGTGGCCCGCGAGGTGCGCATGGTCGAGAACATGGGAGTCGAAATCCTGACGGAAAGGCGGCTGGGGAGGGACTTTACGCTCAAGTCGCTGCGCGGGGAAGGCTGCGATGCCGTGTTCTTGGGAGTCGGGGCTCCGTTGGGCATGGACTTGGGAATTCCCGGCGAAGAGGCTCAAGGGATTACCGATGCCTTGGGATTCCTCCGCACGTACAACTTGCGAGGCTCGGTGCCCGTCGGCCGGAACGTGGTCGTCATCGGCGGCGGGAATTCGGCCATCGACGGCGCCCGGACGGCCGTTCGGTTGGGGGCCGAGCAGGTGACAGTCGTCTATCGCCGCAGCCGTGAGGCCATGCCCGCTTACGAAGAAGAGATCGAAGAAGCAATCCACGAAGGCGTGAAGTTGCAGTTGCTGACGGCGCCGGTGGAAGTCGTCGCCGAGGCCGGGCGGCTGGTCGGCATCCGCTGCCAGCCGATGCGTCTGGGCGAGTTCGACCACTCGGGCCGCCGGCGACCCAAGGAAGGCGGCGAGACGTTTGTGCTGCCGGCCGACCAGGTGCTGGTCGCCGTAGGCCAGGCCCTGGACCCGCAGGCCATGGGCGACGACGACCCCTTGGACACCCGCACCAGCGGCTATTTGGCCGCCGACCCTGTCTCGGGCCAAACGTCACAGAAGTGGATCTTTGCGGGCGGCGACGCGGTCAGCGGCCCATCGTCGGTCGTCGAAGCCGTGGCCGCCGGCGAGCGGGCGGCCGTGGGCATCGACCGGTTCCTGTCCGGCCGCGAACACGCCTTCTGGCGCGAGACGAAAGACGTGGGCACGTTTTACGACGCCGATGCCGAGCCGCTGGATGCGCCACGGGAGATGCTGCCCTTGATCCCCGTCGAACGCCGCCGGAACAACTTCGACGAAGTGGAACAGCCGTGGCGCGAATCGGTGGCCGTCCGCCAGGCGCAACGATGCCTGCGATGTGACTACGGCCACCGGACAAACGGCGACCAAGCCGAACGGAGCATGGCAGTGCCGGATCGATGAACGAAAGGCGAAGCCCGGACGTTGAAGAAAGCGAGGAAATCCATGGTTCAACTGACGATCAACCATACTACGGTCGAGGTCCCCGAAGGCACGACCATCCTGAATGCAGCCAACCAGATCGGCATCAAGATCCCCACGCTGTGTTACGTCGAGCGGCTGCAGGCCCCCGGGGCCTGCCGCGCCTGCGTCGTCGAACTCGAAGGGGTCCAGAATCTGGCGGCATCCTGCTCCATGCCGGTGGCCGAAGGGATGAAGGTCTTGACCAACAGCCGCCGCGTGCGCAACGCCCGGCGGATGGTGGTCGAATTGCTGCTGTCCGAGCACAACGGCGAATGCCAGACCTGCGACCGCCGCGAGGACTGCGAGTTGCAGGCATTGTCATCCGAGTTGGGCATCCGCGAGGTTTCGTACCGCGGCGAACGGACCCGCAAACGCATCGACGTTTCGACGCCGGCGTTGATCCGCGACGCTGGCAAGTGCATCAAGTGCCGCCGCTGCGTCAGCGTCTGCAGCGAAACTCAACACGTCGGGGCGCTGTGGGCCCAGCACCGCGGCTTCGACACGGCCATTGGACCGGCGTTCAACCGGGACTTGAGCACGGTGGCCTGCGTGCAGTGTGGCCAATGCGCCGCCGTCTGCCCGGTGGGGGCGATCACGGAAAAAGACCAGATCGACGAAGTCTGGGCCGCCATCGACGCCCACGACAAGCACGTCGTGGTCCAGACCGCGCCGGCCATCCGCGCGGCGCTGGGCGAGTGCTTTGGCTACCCGCCGGGCACCTTGGTCACGGGCAAAATGGTGGCCGCGTTGCGCCGGTTGGGCTTCGATGCGGTTTTCGACACCAACTTCACCGCGGACCTGACGATCCTGGAAGAAGGCACCGAACTGCTCACGCGGCTGCGCCGGACGCTGGTTGACGGCGAGTCGTCCCTGCTGCCGATGTTTACCAGTTGCTCGCCGGGCTGGATCATGTACATGGAGTATTTCCATCCTGACCTGCTGGGCCACCTGTCCAGTTGCAAGTCGCCGCAGCAAATGTTCGGAGCCGTGGCCAAGACCTACTACGCCAACCGATTGGGGCTGCGGCCCGACCAGGTCTTCGTCGCCTCGGTGATGCCCTGTACGGCCAAGAAATTCGAATGCCAGCGCCCGGAAATGGCGGCCAGCGGGACGCGCGACGTGGACGTCGTGCTGACCACTCGCGAACTGGGCAAAATGATCCGCGCCGCAGGCATCGATTTCCGCAGTCTGCCCGACGAGCAGATGGACGTTCCGCTGGGTCTATCCAGCGGGGCCGCCGATATCTTTGCCAATACGGGCGGTGTGATGGAAGCCGCCTTGCGGACCGCTTACGAGATCGTGACCGGCCGCGCGCTGCCGCTGGAAAACCTGCACGTCCAGCCTGTCGCCGGCCTGCAAGGTGTCAAAGAAGCGGCGTTGAAGATCGAAGATGTGCGGCCCGAGTGGTCCTTCCTGGATGGAGTGACCCTGAACGTAGGCGTAGCCCACGGGCTGGGCAACGCGCACCGGATCATCGACGCCATGCGTTCGGGCGCGAAACAATACCATTTTATCGAAGTCATGACCTGCCCCGGCGGCTGTATCGGAGGCGGCGGTCAGCCCCGGTTTACCACCGACGACGTGCGGCTGGCCCGGATCGCCGCCATCTACCGCGAGGACGAAGGAAAGCAACTGCGCAAATCGCACGACAACCCGCAGGTCGCCAGTCTGTACGAAGAGTTCCTTGGCCAGCCTTCGGGCGAGCGCTCCCACCAACTGCTCCATACCCGTTACACCGCCCGAGAAGGGATGTGAGACAAGACGCCTGCATGTCGACGCGGACGTAGATATCTGGTCGGTTGCTCATTTGCCAATTCGGACGTGTCCTTGGCTATCTCCGCCCTGGTAAGCGCCGGGCCAGATATTTCTTGGTGGAATCGGGGGGAAAGGGGTCGGGAGTCGTTTTCGGGGCCCCGCTTCCCATGTGGTAGATCGTTGGCCGAAAACGACTCCCAACCCGCAACGTCCCCTATACAAGGCTGCCTTAATTGACAAGAAACTCCTGGCCGGGTGCTTAGTGCCCACGCCGTGCGCCGGAATCGACCCCCCATGAATGAAGCCGTCCACGAATTGCGGGCCCATATTTGCTGATTCCTTAATTCGTTGGGAAACTCCTCACGCCATATTACCGCATCTGCCACGACCTGGATCAGCTTGCAAGCGCTTTTCGCAGCGCACGATCGGCGTCGCCGAAGAAGACCAGTTCGAGTCTTTCGACGACCTCTTCTGGCAGAGCGGCGAACTGGTTCTTATTGGCTATCGGGACCAGAGCGCGGATGGCGCCGTTGTCGACAGCGACTTGCAGCGGTTCCTGGATCGAAGTGAGGCCCTTGATGTTGCCTTGGATGGTAATGTCGCCCAGGATGACCATCGCCGGTTGGACGGGACGGTCGTGTAGAGCGGACATCATGGCGACATAAAAAGCCACGCCGCAAGCGGATTCCACTTTGCCACCGGTCAATTCAATGGCCTCGACCGTGAAGTCTCTTTGGGCTACCGCAGTGCTCAGCCCCATCTTGTCCTGGTTCGACTGCAGAAACGAGAACGCCCGCTGCATGGATTCTTTCAACTGCCGCTCCATGGTGGCCGGCGTGCGCAGTTTGCCGGTTCCGGGGATGGTCGTGACTTCCAGCCGGTACAGGCCCACGTGGGCTTCGCTGTCGATGGACGCCGAGTAAACCGAACCGGCGGAGAGTGGATCTTGGCTGATCGAGCCGGTGCCGGTCTGCTCCGGTACCGGGACGGTGATCTCGTGATTGGTTTCCTGGTCGATGTAGGAGAACGCCGTCTTGTGAAACTCGGTGAAATGGCGTTTCTTCAGTTGCTCTTTGACTCGCCGACGCGCCTCCATCGCCAATTCAAGGTACTCGCGGAGTTCATCTTTGCTGAATTCTCCGTCGGGATGCAGCAGCTTCAAGTAGCCGCTGACGGTGCGGCGGATCGCCCGGGCGTCGCGTCCTTCGATGTGGCTGCCGAATCGAAAGACCCGTTCCGCCGCGTCGGTCTGGTTTCCCTTGGCCAGATAGCGGAACGCCTCGGCCAAATAGTCGGTGACAAAGCCGAAGTGCGTGGTGAGAATCTCCTTCGAGTTCTTGGGAACCTCCCAGCCCGGCATGTAGAAGTGCAGCCGGTCGATCAAGGCCAAATCGAACTCCTTGGGCAACGGTTGGAACAGATCAGTGGCCGTGTTGGCTACCAAAGCTTCGACAGGTTGGTTCAGGTTGCCGACGAAGACCAACGAAGCATCGGCCAGCACCTGCGTGACACCGCGGCTGAATCGACCGTTGGCCATGTAGTCTTTCATGATCTGCATAACGTCCGGATCGTTGACGCGCATACCTCCGACTTCGTCAAAAGCGACGACATCCCAGAATCCGACCAGTCCGACCTTGCGGCGGGCGTTGTTGTAAAACAAGTTGGCACTGGACGCCTTGCCTCCCGAAATCAAGATGCAGTACGGCGAGAATTCACTGAAGGCATAGGACTTGCCGGTGCCACGCGGTCCCAACTCGATGAAGTTGTAGTTCTTCTCGACAAATGGAATCAACCGCGACAGCAGCAGCAGTTTCCCGCGGCGCTCGAAACGCGTCGGTTCGAGCCCCACACTGCGGATTAGTGCGTCAAGCCATTGGTCGGTCGTGAACTCGCGGCGACCGTGCTCGTATTCCTCAAAATCCAAGCGGGCCAGTTGCACGGGTCGCAGGTCGGCGATGTGGAACGGGCTGCCTTTGGCTCCGTCGTCATTGGCAATGTGTTGGACGTCCACGATGGCCCAGATGCCGCCCTCCAGCAGCCGTTCGTACCGGCGGTAGTAGTCCGCGGCGACGTGGATGCGGTTGAAACCAAAGTTCTCCATCGAGGCCCAGTATTTGTCTTCGCTCGGCAAGTA
>SKKK01000591.1 GCA_007121535.1 Planctomycetaceae bacterium
GCTAGCGCCATGCCGCTCAACGGTGGCTAGCGCCATGCCGCTCACCGGTGGCTAGCGCCATGCCGCTCAACGGTGGCTAGCGCCATGCCGCTCACGGTGCTCGGCTCGGTCAGTGATCGGCCACAGTGCTGCGGGTAGACCATCTGCCTGCCCAGAATAGGCTGGGAAAAGTCGGGCGTCAAGTAATCTGCCAGCCGTCAAGCAAGACGCCGTCAGCTCGCGATGCCGTGCATCTCGAATTCGACGATCCGCTGCAACAACTGCTCGCGAATCTCGTGCAGGCGTTGTTCGTCAGTAACCTTTTCGCCCGAGCGATCGGTCACGTAGAACACGTCGACCACTTGATCCAAGTGCGTCCCGATCTTCGCCATGTGTACGGACAGCCCGAATTCGAACAGCATGCGAGTGATGGTATACAACAGGCCGGTTCGGTCGAGGGCGAAAACGTCGATGATCGTAAAGCGTTCCGAGGTGCTCGGATCGATGCGGACTTGGACGGGCGGACGAGGCAGTTCGATGGCCCCTTGTGTATGATCTTCGTCCCAAAACCGCGAAAACTTGGGCGGTGAATCCGTCGGCTGTTTCAATGCCTGCACCAGGCGACGTTTGACGTCCTCCAGACGTTCCGCGTCGGGAGGTCCCTCATGGTCTCGGTCATGAACGTAGAATCGGTCCCACACCAAAGCGTCGGCCAGCGTGTAGATCTGGGCGGACAGAATATCCATGCGCTGACTGCTCAGCACGCCCGTCAGCCGGTGAAAAATCCCCGGCGTGATTTCTTCGAAGGCGCCCACCGCGTACTCGACGGCCCGATAGGCCGGCACGTAGCGCGCCGAAGCGATGACATCGTTGCGCGACAGGTGCCGCAACATTTCCAAATCTTCCACGATCCGGCTGGCCGGGCCGTTGACCAGCAGCGACGGCGGAAGCGCCTCAATCTGACGATTCCACCAGTCGGCGTCGCCCCGAGATCGAACCCGCTGGCGCAGCGCCTCGCGGCAACGCTGCTGTTCCTCCTCGGAGCTGTCGACCAGCGGATCCCCCGTCAATTGGCGCATGGTATTGCGATAAAGCTGTGTGAAAACCTCCAGTTTCCACTGCGTCAACGTTCCGGGGCCCACCGCCGCCACGTCCGCGCAAGTCAACACGTACAGCATGCGCAGCGTCTCGGGCGAGCCCATCTGAAACGCCAGATCCATAATGACCCCGGGGTCGTTCACGTCTCGAAACTGAGCCAGGTGGGACAGAAGCAGATGCTTGTGGACCAAACGTTGCAACAGTTCAGAATCGTCCGCCGAAAGCTGCAGCAGGTCCGCCGTCTCAAGAGCCAACCGTCGCCCGACTTCGCTGTGATCCTCCGGATAACCTTTACCCAAATCGTGGATCAGCAGCGCCAGGTGCAACAGACCCTTGTTCTTGACTCGCCGGTAAGCCTCGCCCACAGCGCCCGGATGATCCAGAAATTCCACCGCGGCCTGGACCGCCCGCAGACAATGCTCGTCCACCGTATACTTGTGGTATTCGTTGAATTGCACCAAAGCTCGTGCGTGCTGCATCCCCGGAACGATCTTCTCCAGCACTCGCAGTTCGTGCAATCGCCGCAACAATGCCGGCAGTCGCCCCGGTTGGGAGATCAACGACAAGAACCGTTGACGGACTTCCGCCGTGACTTCGAAATGAGGGATCTGGAGCATCGATTGGCGAATCGTGCTCCAAGTTCGGTGATCGATCCGCTTGTCGTACAGATTCGCGATGTCCATCAATCGCAGCACCTCCGACAGATCGCGGGCGACCTTTTCCATGCCCCGCCGCGTGGCGCCGATCGTCTGGGGGCCGACGCGAAAATCCCCCTCGACATCGTGGCTGGACACCGCGTTCAAGAAAGTGCGCAAACAGATGCGCGTTTTCGCCGACGCCAAGAAATGGCTGGCAGCATAGCGAACGCTGCCCGTATGCAGATAGTACTGCCTCATAAACTGCTCGACCGGGATCAGCCCTTCGTCCCCGGTACATCCGTACCACTCCGCAAGTCGCACCTGCAGTACCCGATCCAGCAGGTCGTGCGACTTTTCCGCGTGAAAATGCAATTCATTACGGACACGCAGAAGGAATTCATGCGCCTCGGTCAATTGACGCCGATCCTCTTCTTCCAACGCATCCATGGCATGCAGCGCACTCAGATCCCGATCGCCGTAGCGAGCATATCCAACCCACCGCACCAACTGGATGTCACGCAACCCCCCGTAGGATCGCTTGATGTGGGGCGTCAACAAGAATACGGTCCCGCCGTACCGGTGCCGCTCTCGCTGGCGGGAGGATTCGATCATTTCAACCAGTGCTCGTTGACGGCGATGCGTCTCGCCGGCAAACCGTTCCTGAAATCGGGAATACAATTGCTGGCTGCCGGCCAGAAGTCGAGACTCGACCAACGAGGTGAACACCGTGACATCCTCGAAGGCCATCCGACACGCATCGCTCGGACTCCGCAAGCTTTGACCCAGCGTCAAACCGGAATCGCAGATATCTTGCATCAAGCGAGCTGCCAACGGCTGGACGCGTTCTTCCGCGTCTTCGGCACGCAACAGCATCAGGTCGACGTCTGAAAACGGTGCGATGTCGCGACGACCGTAGCCACCATGAGGCACCAGGGCCAGCAGCGACGGCAATCGCGGGTCCTCCAGATCCTGCAAAGCGGCTTCGTACAAGTCCAAGACCGCGCGGTCGATCAATTCGGTAAGATGCGCGGTGATTCGGACGCCGGATTCCCCGGCGCGGTGCAGCGATCTAATCTGCTGGCGACCGTCGTTCAATTTTTCCCGAGCTTCCAGAACGGCGGGGCGAAGATTCGTAGCAGGCATGGCAGCTCGATCAGCGAGTTAATAGGAATCCAAAGGCACTTACGAACGCATTGTAAAGCTCGATCGTCAATTTTAGCAGATCAAAGCGCGAAATCGTGAAGAAACTGCCGGCAGAACCCCCTCCGCTGGAAGATCAAGGTACCGAATCCTAGTTGACAACACCCCGGGGTTTTGCCGATACTCTTTACCTGAGTGGCGCAAGTGGTTTCGAAACCTGACGTCTGAGTCGTCCGTGCGGCGTGTGGAAGGACGATGGAGCAGGCGTCTTGTCTATTACAGGAAAGGGTGACTACGATCGAACGCATTCAGAACAGGGTCAACGATCAGATCCGCGTTTCGCCGGTCAGGGTGATCTCGGAAAAGGGTGAGCAACTTGGAATCATGCCAACCGACAAGGCTTTGGACCGAGCACGGGAAGCCGAATTGGATTTGGTCGAGGTGGCTCCCAACGAGCGACCGCCCGTGTGTCGCATCATGGATTTCGGCAAGTACAAATACGAAAAGAAGAAGCGATCCGGCCACGGAGCCCATCAGATCAAGACCAAGGAGATCCGACTGCGTCCGAAAACGGGCGAGCACGACATCGACTTCAAGGTCAAGAGAGCCATCAAGTTCTTGCAGCAGAAGGATAAAGTTCAAGTGACGGTGATCTTTCGGGGTCGAGAGATGGCGCATATCGAGGAGGGTCGAAAGGTCATGGACGAGGTGATCGCGGAACTGGTGGAATTCGGCAAGGTCGAATCCGCCCCAACACAGCACGCGCGTCGCATGATCTGTACGATTGCTCCGAAGTAAAACGCTGCGAAGCAGGCCGTTTGACGTGCTTGGCTGAAAAGCTTACAACTAAGGGCTCGATGAGAATTGAAGACGTCTGTCGGAGTGCGCCCCTCGCAAGGGGGATCCGTGAACTTGGTCAGGCCGTAACTGGAGCAGCCATAAGCGGGGTACTCTTGTGCGGGGGGCGCGCTCGGGCAGACGTTTTCTCTGTGATGAGTCGCCCTTCCGTCAAGCGTTTGTCGCTGGCGGTCTCACTCTGGTGGTGGTTGCATGAGCGATGCTGCATCTTTGGACAACGGCATGACCGCAGGGGTCGCCGACAAGTCGAGCGAATACGTCGTCGTCGCTCGTCGATACCGCCCGAAAACTTTTGCGGAACTGGTCGGGCAGAATCAGGTCGCTCAAGCGCTGCGCAACGCGATTCTGACCAGCCGCGTGGGACATGCGTACCTGTTCACCGGGGCGCGGGGAGTCGGCAAGACGTCGACGGCGCGAATTTTCGCCAAGTGCTTGAACTGCGTCGATGGCCCCACGACCGAGCCTTGTGGCCAGTGCGATAGTTGCTTGGGAATCGCCTCGGGGGATGACGTCGACGTGCTGGAGATCGACGGTGCCAGCAATCGCGGTATCGAGAATATCCGCGAACTGCGTGCCAACGTCAATATTCGACCCAGCCGGGCTCACTTCAAGATCTACATCATCGACGAAGTGCACATGCTCAGCCGTGAAGCCTTCAATGCCCTTCTGAAGACGCTGGAAGAGCCCCCGGAACATGTAAAATTCATTTTCTGCACCACCGAGGCGAACAAAATCCCGATTACGGTACTGTCACGCTGCCAGCGATACGATTTTGCGCCCGTGGCTTCCGACGAGATTCTGGATCGGCTTCGCTTGATCGTAACGACCGAAGGCCGCGAAGCGGAAGATGCCGCGCTGCATCTCTTGGCGCGCCGTGCCGGAGGCTCGATGCGAGACAGCCAGTCGTTGTTGGAACAATTGCTGTCGTTTTGCGGAAATCGGATCACCGAGCAGGACGTGCATGCGATGTTGGGAACGGCTCAGAGCGGTCGTTTGGCAAACATCGCCGATTCGTTGATCCAGCGGCAAGCGGCCGATGCCATTGCGGAATTGGATTCCGCCGTACGCGAGGGCGTCGACGTGGGCCAATTGGCCGAGCAACTGCTGGGCTACTTTCGCGACATGATGACCGCCGTTGTGGGCTGTGGCGCCGATCTGTTGTTGCACGCCGCCGCCGCCGATCATGGAAAACTGGCAGAAACGGGCCGAAATTATGGCTTGGAAACCTTGCTGGCCGCCGTTCAGATTCTGGATCAGACCATCGCCCGCATGAGACAGACGACGCAAGTCAGAACCTTGGTCGAGATGGCACTGGTCCGCATTTGCCACCTCGAACGGCTGGACGATCTCTCGAAAGTGATCGCACAGTTTCAAGCCGGTGGCCCCGCACCCGCGACAAGCGGTGATCGCCCCGTGCGTAAGCCCGTCGCACCAGCCCCCTCGAACATTCCGGAAAAAAAAAAGCAGCCGCTAAGCGATAGCACTTCGGGTAAGGCAAGCGAACCTGCGGAAGAAAAGGTGTCGCCCGCACCCGAGGCTTCGAAACCATCGGTCAACGATGTCAACGGCCGAAAGAGGGATAAGCAGGCCGGAAAAGACACAGAACAAGTCCCGAGCGACTGGACACCGGCCGAGGCACAGGCATGCTATCAGCGGGCGGTCGAAGAGATCGGTGGCATCATCACGGATTTCGCCGGCGATTTCGAATCGACAGCAATTCCTGCGCCAAACACGCTGGTCGTCAGATTGAAAGCACGGTATAACAAGGACTGGTGCGAGCGGGCCGACGTCAAACGCAAACTGGAACAGACGGTGTCCAGGCTGGCGGGACGATCGATCCGCATCGACTTCGTGGTGAACGAACAGCCATCGCCTGAGCGGCCGGTGCGAACTTCGAGCAGCAGGAATCAGTTGCAGAAGATGCGTGAGATCGAGCGGCATCCGGTGGTTCGAGAAGCGATCGAGTTGTTCGAGGCCGAGGTCGTGCATGTCGACGCCGGCAAATGACGGGTTAGGACGAAGGTTTTGTGGGGATCCTGCAGATGTTCAAAGAACTTGGCAATATTGCATCGCTTTTGCGGCAGGCGCAACAGTTCAGCGGAAAAATGCAAGCCATCAACGAGCGGCTGAAAGGTCAGCGAGTCACGGCGAGCACCGGGGGCGGAATGGTCGAAGTCGAGGCGAATGGTCTGGGAGAAGTGCTCCGCGTGCGGATCGAACCGACCCTGGTCGAACGCGGCGAACGGGAGATGATCGAGGATCTGCTGCCGTCCGCCGTCAATCAAGCGCTGGCGAAAGCGAAAAAGTGCCATTACGAAGCGATGAAATCCATCACCGACGGGCTGAATTTTCCCGGGCTGGACGAGGCGCTGTCCAAATGGTCCGAGCCCGATGATGACGACCCGGACCAGGATTCCAAGCCGGTTTAGGGACGTGAACGATGACGCAACTCAGTGAATCCGTCGCGAAAGTGATCGATGAATTTGCCAAGTTGCCCGGCATCGGTCGTAAGTCGGCCGAGCGATTGGCCTACCATATCTTGCGGGTGCATAAGAACGAGGCTCTGGCACTGGCCGATGCCATCCGCAATGTCCGAGAGAATGTGCGGTACTGTGAATTGTGCTACAACTTGTCCGAGACTCCCCGATGTGCGGTTTGTCGCGACCCTCGGCGTGACACCACCCAATTGTGCATCGTGGAACAGCCTCGGGACGTAATGGCGTTAGAACAATCGGGTGCGTTCGAGGGCCTATATCATGTATTGCTGGGCCGGATCGCCCCCTTGGAGAACATCGGACCCGAACAATTGACCGTCGATGCCTTGGTAGATCGAGTTCGCCAAGGCGACTTTCGCGAAATTATCATGGCTACCAATCCCACCGTGGAAGGCGATGGGACCGCGTTATACATTTCGAACCTGCTGGCCGAATTGCCCGTGCAGATCACGCGACTGGCGCGTGGAGTTACGGCAGGCAGTATTTTGGAGTACACCAACAAAGAGGTTTTGGCTGACGCGTTGACCGGGCGTCAACGGTGGTGAACCGAACCCACGATCACCTAACAAGAATCGCGCAACGACCGTTTGTCTCGGCAAACCCAGCGTTCAGATTTCAGGCGAATTGATGCGACTTTCACTCGGTTTAGAAGCTCGACAGGTCCAAGTCCAGAAGCTGGCTCCTCGGATGATCCAGTCGATGGAGATCCTGCAGTTGCCCCTGATGGCGCTGCAGGAACGGATCGAACAGGAATTGAGCGAAAATCCGCTGCTGGAAATGGCGGAATCCGAGCCGGAATCGTCGGACGAAAGAGCCGAGCGGACTGAAAGTCCGGATGCTCCCAGCGAATCCGAGCAGGAGTTGGTCGTCGACGAGAAGGCTGACAACGCCGAGGATTTCGAGCGATTGGACGAGCTGGATCGCGAGTTGCCCGATTTCTTCGATGAATCGCCCAGACGGTCGGCCAACCAGATCAGCGAAGACGCGGATCGCAGGCAGGATCAATTCGCCAATATCGAAGCCCGGCCGGAATCGCTGCACGACTATCTCTTGCACCAACTGGGTGAACTGGATTTGGATCCCGAGGTGCGTGACGTCGCCGAGCGAATCATCTCCAGTCTGGACGCTCAGGATGGCGGTTACTTTCGCAGTAGCTTGGAAGATCTGCTGCCGCCGCATTCGGATCGTTCCCAACTGAAGCTGGCACGACAGGCGCTGGGCGTCGTCCAGTCGCTGGACCCGCCCGGGATCGCCGCTCGCGATCTCCGAGAATGTTTGCTGCTGCAATTGACCAGCGATATGCCATTGTACGAGGAATTGCGAACGATCATCGCGAACCATCTGGACGATCTTCGCGATAACCGTTTACCGGCGATCAAGCGCAAAACGGGATATTCGATCGAACACATTCAAGAGACGTGGAATGAATTGCGCAAGCTGAACCCGAAGCCGGGCGCCATCTTTATCGACGCCCACGTGCCGACCGTCACGCCTGACATCATGATCGAAAAGGGCGACGACGGCAGGTACCGTGTGATCGTCGACGAGTACCGCACGCCGCAGTTGCGGATCAGCCAGTATTATCTCAATCGCTTGGCCACCGGAACGGCCACGGAGGACGAACGCGAGTATATCCGACGCAAGTTGAACGCGGCTCAATGGTTGATCGATTCGATCGAGCAACGACGCAATACGCTGGTCAAGGTTGCTCAGGCGATCGTGGACTATCAACAGCGTTTTCTGGATGAAGGGCCGGAGTTCATCGAACCGTTGAAGATGCAGCAGATCGCAGAGAAGGTCGGTTTTCACGTGACCACGATCAGCCGCGCGGTCGACGACAAGTGGATCCAGACTCCCCGCGGTATCATGCCGTTGCGTCGTTTTTTCGTGGGCGGCACCCAGAGCAACGACGGGGAAGAGGTGGCTTGGGACGCCATCCGCATCAAGCTGCAGGAATTGGTCGACCAGGAAGATAAATCCAACCCCTACAGCGATGAAGACCTGATGAAGCAATTGGCGCGGCATGGCCTGAAAGTCGCTCGCCGCACGATCACCAAGTACCGCCAGAAGATGGGCATCCCCGGCTCGCGCCAACGTCGCGACTGGGCCAAGGTCGATCATTGATCGTACCTCTAAGCACCCTCGATCACTCGTTTCCAGCGTTGCGGGAAGGTGTGCCAAGCGGTTTGGTAGGTGGGTTCCAGCGGTGTGTTGATGTAGCGAGTGGGCGTGAGAAACAGGGGCATTTCGGGAAGCTTGTCGCCGACGGCCAGGGGTTCGAAGTAGGCGGTGGGACAGATGTCGGCCCGGTAGGCTGCCAGGCTGAAAGGCTGCCGGGATGTCGTGCCGGGCGTTGCGCCCCAGAAGGCGGCGTGCAGGCCGTCCGGGTCGTGGCGGCCGGGGGGATGCAGGTCGACGACCAGCAGGTGCCGCCCCTGTTCCAGGGCGTTGGCCAGCTTGTCGAGCAGACGGCGGAGCGCAGGTTGACTGTGCTTGTTGCCCGGCGAGATGATTTCGACAAAGGCAATCACGCGGTCTCCCGAAACGTGGTACAGCGCGATCCGATCGGCTTTGGCCGCGTAAATCGCCGCTTCGGCCTCGAGCGTGTAACGGACTCGAGGCGGACGCTCCGCCACCGCCACCGCGCTGCCGCTGCTCCCGTTACCAAAAGTCCACGCTTCGAGTTCTTCAGTCTGCTCGAGGGTCAACACGTCAGGATGCGGCCCGCCGGCAACTTGCTCCGCCAAGGCGTAAAAACCGTCCGGCAGCAAACCTGAATTCAACGCATCACACAGTGCGATGATCCAGGCCTGATGGAAATGGTGAAACGTTCCGGCGGAAACGCGCGTCCAATCGTGTACGGGCATGCTCGATACCTCGATCCGAGTGGGGTTTGCCTAGCGCTCAATCCCTTTATCGCCAGTTTAGCAGAAAGCTTGCCAGAAAACGACTCCCGACCCTTCCGCGAAACGTGGCACGAAGCTCCGCCAGAAGAGGGGCAGCCCCGTTTTCTGACAGAGCCCCATTCATTTGCCGGCGTTTACCCCCAAGTCTCGCGCTGTTCCGGTCGGATCAGTTCTTCGGCTTGCGGGCAATTCTTTGCGTGCATCCCGGGCCCGTCCCAATCGAGCGGTTCGCCTACCCGGTAAGCGACCACACCGGCGAGGACTACTTCGGTCAGCATGGCGCCGTATTGGAAGTCGGAAGCCGTCTTGCCGCGTCCCTTGCACGCCTCGGTCCATTCGATGTAATGGCTGGCCGGGCGAGGCAAACTCGGCTCGGGCAATTCCGCGTCGGCAAACGCTTCTTCGGGCACCAGGCGGGTGGCGCCGCCACGGAAGTTGTAGATCAGCCGACCACGTTCGCCGATCACCATCACTCCGTCACTGACTCCCTCGATCACTTCGCCGGCCGGCGCCAGTTCGCCGTCGTACCAGGCCACTTCCAGCGGCGCCGACCCCGGCTCGCGTTCGAACTGGTAACGCACGATCATGCGTTTCGGAGCCACGTGAGAGTCCGGGGTGGGACCTTCGGTTTCGATCCGCACCGGATAGCCCAGGTCCAGACCCCAGTAGGGCGCGTCCAGGATGTGGCAACCCATGTCGGCAAAGTTTCCCGAGCCCAGGCCCCAGAACACGCGCCAGCCGAAGGGATGGTACACCGGATGATACGGCCGATCGGGCGCCGGCCCCAGCCACAGATCCCAGTCCAGGTGGTCGGGGACGGGCGGGGTGTCGGTCGGCAACGGGCTGCCTGAATGCCGCAACACCTTGTGACAGGCGGTCACCACTTTGTCCACTCGACCCAGCACCCCCGCCTGAAGCAGTTCCACGACCCTTCGCAAATGGTCCGAGGCGTGCATCTGGTTGCCCATCTGGGTGACCACACCGGTGCGAGCCGCCGTCTCGGCCATCCGGCGAGCGTCATGGATCGAGTTGGTCAGCGGCTTCTCGCAGTAGACGTGCATGCCCAGTTCCATGGCCGGCAAGCTGGCCGCCGCGTGCGTATGGTCGGGCGTGTTCACCACGACTGCGTCGATGTCGTTTTGTTCCAGCATCCTGCGAAAATCGGCGTACTGCCGCGCGGCGGGGTGCTGCTCGCCAGCTTCGGCCAAACGCCGCTGGTCGACGTCGCACAAAGCGACGATGTTTTCGGTGCGGGCGACCGCGTTCATGTTGCCACGCCCCTTCCCGCCGGTGCCGATCACCCCGACGTTCAGCTTGTCGTTGGCCGATCGGCCTGCCGCCGCGCGGTACGGCCCTTTCCAAACCCAAGCTCCGAACCCGGCGGCTGCCGCCGTCCCGAGAAATCGCCGTCGCGTTGTTCCATATATCGTTTGTTTGGTCGTTTGTTTTGTCATGTCAATCGCTCCTCTCAATCGGTTCTCATGGTAAACAGTTTGCCGAACAGGATGGTCCGCTGGTTCCGTCCGGAAATGGTCAGCCAGACGCTGCCATCGTGCTCTTTGAACGTGGGGTATTCGAAGGCGTCGGGTGTTTCGAATCGGTACTTTCGCTGCCAGATTTGTCCGTCGCGCGAAACGTCCACATTGAACACGCTACGCCGCACATCGTCGATCCTCGCGGCGTCCTGCCAGCCCAAGTAGTACACTTCGCCGAACCGGTTGAACGTGGGTTTCGAGTTCGTCCCGCCCTGAACAAAGTCGTGGTACTCGGCAGGCGTCCACGTGCGCCCGTCCTGGCTGGTGCCAAAAGCATAGTTTCGCTCACCCGCCTCCGAGCGGAAAATGGCCATCCAGGTGCCGTCGGGCAACCGTTCGACCGACGCTTCGCTGAGCGCCAAGTCCTGGGGCTCGTTCATGTGGGCGACAATCTCGAACGTGTCGAGCGCATCGTTGACGGTGGCCAGCGCGTTCTGTCGGCCCGGAAAGTTGTTGATCACCACGTAGGTCAGGCCGTCGAACTGTTTGAACGAATCGAAGATGTACAAGCCGTGATCGGACGGCGCCCGCCGAAAGCCACCGGCCGCCGCGCACGCATGAAAGTGTCCCGGTTGCATGTCGAAGGTTCCCAACGAGGTCTTCAGTCGCGCGCGGGAGATGCGGTTCTCGAAGCGTCGAGTGGCCAGGTCGAAGTCGCGATACCACACCTGGCAGTGAGCGCCGCGCCGTTGGCTGACAAAGAAAACTCGCAAGGTTTCGTCGTCGTAGCGAATGACTCGCGGCACCCAGCACTGACCTTCGGGCAGGGTTTCGTTCTCGAAGGCCTGCTGGCTGCGGGCAATCGGCAGCGAAGCGACCTCGACCTGCAACGTGTCCAGATTGACGATCGACATCGCCACGTATTCGAAATCGGCCGCACTGTGGCCCGGCCGCTGGTCGTTGACCGTCGATACGATGTAAGCATGGCGACCCACCAGCGTGAATTCGGCGTCGTGCGCGCCCCGCACGTGCGGCGCGGTCACGCTGATCAGCCGAGCCATCACCTGGTCACCGGCCCGGACCGGGTCCCAGCCGTCGGGCAATGACACCGTGTCTTGCGTGGCTGCTGCCGGCAAGGATCTCGAAGACCCGGCAGATTCACCGGCTTGCGTGCAAGGCACGAAGACGGCAAGAAGCATGGCCATGGTCATCTTGGTTGTACCAACCATGATCGGAAAATTGTTCGGAAAAACCATCAACTCCCCCCAGCGCAACCGCATTCTTAAAGGCCGATATCAAACCGCCCACATGGGCCGTTCTCGCCGAGACCGACGCGGTCTTGTTACGGTATCTTACAAATGGGCAGGCGGTCATTATACACCAATCCGCCGTTGGCTGCGCGCGAATCGGGTGCTTATTGGATTCGGAAAGGCGACCGCTTTCCCTCGTCGAAGGGGGCTGGTACAGGAATGCCGATCGGCTGACAATCTGGCTTGCCATCGCATCGCGCGATCGCTGTCCAATGTCTTCCAACCATGCGATTAAACGACCCGATATGCCCGAACC
>SKKK01000349.1 GCA_007121535.1 Planctomycetaceae bacterium
CAGATTGCAGCTCTCTTCCATTCACGAATAGCTCACCATGATCCCGACTTACCGGCTGGTACGTTTCTGCGTTGTGCCCCCATATTTCTCCTCTAGCTTGTCATCCACTGCGTCGGCAAACTCCATGACTCGATTTATGCAAACCCCGTATTGATCGTTGTCTAACCAGCGTGCACTCTCGGTCATCCCGGCTACAACCTGGTTGTTCCGGATTCCGAGCCGCGTGCCACCCGGGAGCATCAGATTCAACTCCAACAACTCCCGAAACAACGGCAGCACCAAGTCCTTATCGCCGGGCATGTCCATCACCTTGGCCTCCGTGTGCAATATCACATCGTCTTTCGTCTCGAACACATAAGCGAATCCAGATGCCGAACCACGTTGAAAATAACGGACGCCGAGCGAGTCAGTTCGTCGTGACGGGTCGGTATAACCCACCGACTGCATGAATGCGTCGATGCACGCTTCGGCGTGACACTTCAAGGCGGAACGTTCTCGGGCGGTAGAGGTGCGAGTGCGTTGTTCCCCAGTCTTTCTCCGTGCTCTTGCCATCGGTGTCCCTTGTCTTTCTAAGGGTCTTTCTCAAGCCCCAATAACGTTTTGGATTGGGTTCCGCAGTTTTCGCAATACCAGCGATCGCGGTCCAAGTGCAGGAAACCACACAGGCGACAGTACCGCCCTGCCAAGCAAGCTTGACGGCCTGCGGCAAGCGCGCGCTGAATGTCTTCGAATAAGTAGTCAATCGGCAACGCAAAGCGTCCCGCTCCGATATTCCGTAACACCCAGACGCTGATTCCGACAACATCCCCTCGTTCGGTAATCAGTGGACCTCCCGAATTCCCAGGATCGATCGCGGTATCTGTCTGGATGTACTCAATGCCGCGATAACTGTACGCGGGATTGCTCACGACACCCCTCGAGACCGTAAAGCGAAGTGCCGACGGATGGCCGACGGCCAGCAGCGTCTCCGCGTGCCTCAGTTGTTGCGGCTGACCGAGTCGAAGGATGGGATACGTTCCCTGTGACGATGTCCAGGCCAAGGCATAATCCAAACGGGGATGCGACCGGAATACTACCGCCGCCGCCTCACGCTTATCTGAGAATTGCAACTTGATCTCGCGACATGATACTTTTTGCTGCTCGACGACATGTCGGGCAGTCACCAGCAACCCTGACGGATGGACAAAAAAACCGGAGCCCTCACAGCACTCACTTTGAATCACGACCGTTGCAGCAATCGCTTGGTTCGCCGCGTTTTGCAGATCGGGTTCCCTGGGATACTCGGTTTCCTGGAAGGTCGCACCGCTAGGCGTGGGGGGGTCAGACGGCTCAAAAGGATCTTTCGAGCCGGCGGGCCGTTTGAACAGTTCGATCGCGATCTCCAGCGCTTTTGCCCCAAACAGCCGTAAAGATCCGGCTTTCCGCGGTTGGGGCCTGGAAGATGGCTTGCTGTCCGTCTCGCGGGTCTTTTCTTCCCGAGGAGCTAGTTCAGCCTCGATGACTCTGTTTTGCGGAGATTCACCAACCGGTTCTTTCTGCGGCGACTTCCCGATCGGTTCCTCCCGCAAAGGTTCTTCACCCAGGGCTTCTTGTTCGTTCGGCATAGGTGCGCGACCAAGGACGCGCACAACGACATATTCATCGATTCTTTCCGGGTAGTCTAAACCAAAATCGGCGACCAATCCGGATGCTCGCAGTTTTTCATGCATCTGGACAATCCGTGCCTCGGTTCGCCGCTTATAGCCGAACTTGGCGAGCAGCGTCTTCATTTTCAGCCGGGTTGCCCCATCAGGACGGTCGGAAAGCCGCGCGCTTAAATCGGACAAATAGTTATCGATATCTGGCATGACCGTTACCCCCATATCGTGCGTTTCGCTGATTGTAGTCAGCTCGTGCGCTGGGTGCAACACAGTGTTCCTCCCCGCGAGCCCATGTCCGCCGGGATTTGCGGGTTCCGACACACGCATTTCTTTGAAAATGCTCCGCAACGCCTCCACTGTAGTTCCGGATCGCCGAGACCGATGCAGTTGTTTCAGGGTTTTAACGAACCCCACATAAGACCGCACTGGCCTCGGGCAATCCCCATTTAAGAGGGGGTCTCGTTTGACCGCTAGAATACCATCTGCATGCCCGGCACGGCCATGATCCACCGCTTTTCGAACGTATGCAAGAAGCCTTGCGCTCGGGCACGCCAGATGCCCGGGGTTGTCGCTGCCGGGATGCCGGCTTGTCGAGCTTGCTCGACCGCTTCCGCAGTCGGTTGAAATAATCGCTCGCGCGCTCGAAAATCCGCATTGTGCCCGGCGTAAGGCATGTCGGCGTGCAGCAGTTCATGGTAAATGAGGAACTCCAACACCAGCAGCGGCACATCGGGCGAGTTGAGCACCGGATTCACCACGATATTGCTGTCCGCATACCAGCAGAAACCGAAGTATCGCTTGCTAACCTTCTGCATCCAGCGCAGTTCCCCGAGTCTCGGCGATCCGTTCGGAAAATGACCGGGAACCCTTAACACACGGTCGCGGATTGCCGCCAAATCGTACCCCGGCTGGCCTTCAGCCCAGGGCCGCGGGGCGCTCGTGGGCACCAACTGCTGGACTGCCGGCTCGATCGGCGGCGGAGGTGGCTGGACGATCAAGTTCTCTTCGCGGCTGACGTCCTCCAACATCGCATGGAAATCGTCGCGATACACGAATCGGCAGGCTGGGATCTCTGTCCAGACCCCTTCCAGGAATTCGCGTTTTGCCAGCGGCGGCATTGCCTGGTCCACGACCTGAGCCGCCAGGACCTTGGGGTCGAAACGCCGCTTCTCGTCGAACGTATAACGGTGAATCTCGCAACCCTTTCGCTTGGCGTCCAGCAACGCTTGGACATCTGTCCAGCGCGGAAGCGGGTCCGGAACGTCGGCGAAATAACGCCGAATCAAAGCCCGGGCGCGCTCCTCTGTCGCCTCTTCCGCGGTACCAGCCGGTTCGGCATCGGCCAGCAACGTCTCGTACCCTTCGCATTGGTTCTCGAAGATCATCACCGTTCGCTGCTGGTGGTCGTCCTCGAAAGTATCCCACCAAATGTACCAACCGTGCGGCAAGCACTGAAAAACACCTTCCAGATGGGGCGTGTAGCAGTCGACTACCAAGCGATACGCGGCTTGGATCATTTCAAGGGGAATCGAGACGCGTGGGGTTGAGGATTGTGACGGTTGGGGAGCCTCCTCGCCAGCCTCGTCGCCGTTGAGTACGTAGCGGGCATCGAGTACGTTGAATTCTTCCCACGTATCCATGAAAGTGACCAGGTGAGCCAGCTCGTTGCCGCCAGCCAGCGTCCCCCGC
>SKKK01000351.1 GCA_007121535.1 Planctomycetaceae bacterium
CGCCGTCGACCAAATGCACCACGGTTTCGGTCGGATCGATATCCAATCCCAGGCCATCGTTATCGCGAGGCAACGTCAACCGAGCCCAGGGGCCGATGAAGTCGGATCGATCCAACGCACCACGGTCGATGAAAACGTTCTGACCCATGCCTTGAGGCGGTGAAACCGCCGGATCGTCGATCCTCAACTGACCGACCGCATCCTTGGTCGGGGCCAGCACCGGAGAATCGGCCAATCCCATCGGGCGTTTGACCAGCAGGAAGGCTGGCCGATCTTCCAAGGAAGCCAGCCCGCTGTCGATCGCGCGGGACAACGGCGCGGGATAGTAGTTGCGATCGGGCGCGTTCACAAACAACGGCTGGGTGCCCGCCAACGCGATATTGAAATCCTGGTTGTCCGGTCGCGGGATCACGTGCTCGGTCAACAACCGAGTAGGTACTCCGGGACGTTCAAGTCGAACGTCGGAAATACCCCAATTGCCCGTGACCATTTGGACGCCCCCCGAGGTCAATTGACGGGCCGCGTTGTTCTGGAACAGATTGGCACCGACAACCGCGGAGATCGGACTGAGGGTGTAACTTTGAGGATAGGTGAAACGAACCTCCGAAGCTGTATTTCGTCCCATCACCCGACCGCGAGTGAAGAAATTGCTCAGATGGGCGTCGGGTTGGTTCAGTGTCTCGACGATCCCATTGCGGTTATTGGAGATCACATTGTTCATCACCGTCGGCGTGGCATGATTGCCGATCAGAATACCGGTCTCGGGAAGCAAGCCGCTGTCATTATTCGTGCCCAGAATCGGCCAGAGTGTGTTGGTATCGGAACCATCGATTTTCGAGGCGCCATGAACCATGATGTAACGCTCGAAATTGGTGGTTCCACCGACCATGGCTCGCACAGCCCAATCCGCCGCACCACTGGGCTCGCGCCCACCGATACCACGAGTATCCCAGCCACCATAAGCCTGGGCCGTGATTCCCGGAATCGCGTTGATCAGGTCGCGCAAGCCTTTGGAAATATCCTGCGTCGAATCGCCTCCGGGCGTGACGACGTTGTAGGCGATGTTATCGACATCGAAGATCGTGAGCGTTTGCGAAGCGTCGACCAAGGTTCGCGTGTCGATCACCCAGGTCCGGGGCGCCAAGACGTTGACGCTGATCGAATAATCACCGCTTGCAGTCGCCTCGGAACGGTTTCCCATGCTCAGCGGACTAAAGTCCGTATGCCCGGTACCACTGACCGAGACGAAATACGTCCCGGCTTCTTCGGCGTAGAATTGCAACCGAACCGTGTTGCCGGTGGTGGTGATCCGCGGTGATCCGAACGGAGCGCCGGCGATGTTGGCGATGAAATCCCGACCCACCGAATCGAACAACCGCAGTACGGGAACGAATTGGTTGCTCGAGACATCGACGATCACCTGGTCGCCAACATCCATCTGGAACTGGTACATGTCGACGTCGGCCGACGGCATCTGAGTCAAGAACGGATTGTTGCCGATGGTTCCATTGGCCGTGTAGGTTTCCGGCGAAGATGCACGTCCCTGACGAGTATCGATCGCGTTGAAAATCGTATCGTTCGGCTCGGCTGCCGGACTGTCCGCGAAAGACGATTCATTGCCGTCCGTACCGTGGATCGTGTTGTTGACAATCCGGGCAAAAGGCTGTGGTCCTTGAGCCAGAGGGGCAACTCGCACATTCTCGAAAACCGTGCTGCTGGAATGAGCCCGGAAAACCGAGACCTCCCGAGCCCCTTCGATGTACACGGCCCAATCGTTCGATCCGGTTGTCCCGGTGTTGGCGATTCCCGAGGATCGGCTGGGGGCAATAAACGTACGAGCGACCTGAGTTGTCCCGTTGTGGACCAGGATGCTGTTGTCGATGGCGTTCTTGATGGCCCAAGCCATTTCCAGTGATGAGTATCCGATGGGATTCGGCGCACCCAGCGATCGGCGGTAATAGACGGGAACTCGACCATCCACCCAGCCGGGATTGGTCGCTCCGCCTAACTCGCCACGACGATTACCATCGTCGCCCGTGTTGGCGATGTCCTGGAATTCGAATTCGACGGTGGTCCGACCGACGGTGATCGTGAACCAATCCCCGTCATTGATCGCATCCCCAGCCGTATTGTTGCGGAGATCCACCCTGTCATCCGGCGGCACATTCGCCGCGATCTGAGACTGCAGTAGCCCGCGACGACTGGTCAGTTCATAGGGCGCCATGTCACCGCTGACGTGAATCCCACCCAAGCCGCTCGCGGCGATGGTGTTATTGAAAATGACGGGGCCCGGTGCGAAGCCACCCTGCAATCCGGTCGTGTTCGCATTATTCAGGACTTGCAGATTCCGCGCGGGGCCTGGTTGCGGTGACCCCAGACGGGCTTGGGCGGTGAAATGAGATGTCTGGCTTGCTTGCGTCTGCCGCGGACCGGCTTCCGACCGGATCCCCCAGTCGGCTGCGTACAGGATGGTGTTCGAATGGATCAGCGTCTGGCCCTGGTCGCGGAATACGTTGCGGTCGCCAAAACCTTCGTACTGAATGCCCATGATCCCGCGATGCGGCGAGGATGCGGGCATCGAGGAACCTTCCGGATAGATGTCACCCGAGGCGTTGCCGAACAGCACGATTCGATTCGACCGACTGGCCGTACCGCTGGCCGTGCCATCGGACAAGGTCGCCTGCAGCCGCAGCATGGACTGGACCGCCGGGCTGTTGATCGCGTCGCGAATGGCTGCCGCGATCTGGTAATCCTCCGACATCGCGGTGAAACGGATCGGGATGTGCCCGCTGCCAACCTGGAAGTTGCTGTCGTACTCGAAGGTCACCACGTTCGCCCCGTCGCTCAGACGGAATGTATCCCCGTCGTTGATGTCCTGCACGGAGGGCGCGATCAAAGTGATCTCGGGGACGAATCGATCGTTGGTATCGAACGTACTGTGTAATGCCAGGGTGTTCTGCCCGAAGAATCCCGTTGTCGACGTGCCGTACGGCATCGATCGACGGATTTCCAACTGGTAGGGGCCGCTGGCGATTCCCGGCGTAAAGCCGCTGGACGTAAAGGTGGCAGGCGCCAGGTTCGTGGCCGACGTGCTGGGCGCCCCGGTGATCATCTCGCCCCGCTCGGCAAAACCGATGATCACGTCGTCGATGTGGACGCCGCGCGCCGTGCCGGGCGTCGGCGTCGACCCGGTGAATTCGAAGCGGATCTGCAACCCCTCGGTTCGAGCGAAGGCATCCAACTCGACGCGCGCCTGACGCCAGACGTCGTCGTTGAACAAACGTTGGACCGATGCAGCCTGCCACTGGGCGAACGAACTGGA
>SKKK01000483.1 GCA_007121535.1 Planctomycetaceae bacterium
CCGACGAACCTCGCTTCATGAATCGGATCCACCGTCGTCCGGAGAATGAGGCGGCAGGGATCGGGTTCGTGTGTGTTCCGATCATCATCGATTCCGAGGTGGTGGGGACGTTGTCGGCCGACGTGCCGCTGGACGAAAACTCGGACCTGGAACAACAGGCTCGATTCCTGGGTATCGTCGCCAGCATGATCGGTTACGATGTCCGCTCGCGCCGCGCGCAAAAGCTGCAGCGTCAAGCTTGGGAAGCGGAGAACCTTCGTTTGCGTCACGCATTGGAAGAGCGTTTCCGGCCCGAGAACATCATCGGCAATTCTCCGGAAATGCGAGATGTCTACGTCAAGATCTGCCAGGTCGCACCCTCGGATACCACGGCGCTGATCCGCGGTGAATCGGGAACCGGCAAAGAATTGGTCGCCTCGGCCATCCACTACAGCAGCCCGCGAGCTGACAAACCGTTCGTCCGCGTAAACTGTTCGGCGCTCAGCGAACATCTGCTGGAAAGCGAATTGTTCGGTCACGAAAAGGGCGCTTTTACCGGCGCGTTTGACACGCGGATCGGACGTTTCGAGGAAGCCGAAGCCGGTACGTTGTTCCTGGACGAAATCGGTGACTTTTCGCCAGCGGTCCAAGTCAAGTTGCTGCGGTTCTTGCAAGAGCGCGAGTACCAGCGCGTGGGCAGCAACCGGACGACTCGATCCGACGTGCGAGTGATCGCGGCGACGAACAAGGATCTGGAACAAGCGGTCAAAGAAGGGGCGTTCCGCCAGGATCTCTACTATCGCATCAACATCTTTCCTGTTGTGCTGCCGCCTTTGCGCAAGCGACGGAGCGACATCCTGCTGCTGGCAGACCATTTTGTCGAGCGTTACGCAACCAAGCTGGGCAAAGAGGTCCGACGAATCAGTACGCCGGCCATCGACATGTTGTTCGCTTATCACTGGCCGGGCAACGTGCGCGAGTTGGAGAATTGCATCGAGTATGCCATGCTGCTTTCCAACGACGGCTCCATCCATGCGCATCACCTTCCGCCGACGCTGCAAATGCCCGAAGCCTCGAATACCTCGCCCGTCGGATCGCTGACAGCTCAGGTCGAACTACTGGAGAAGGACTTGATCACCGACGCGTTGAAGAGCAGCAGCGGTAATCTGACGGCTGCCGCCAAGGTTCTGGGGATTACACCTCGGATCATGCGTTACAAGATCAAGAAGTTGGGCATTCAGTGACCGGAACGCCCTGGACTTGAATCCCTTTCTGATTCCACTTGACGTTTTCGTCATTCGTCTGCCTGCGATGGACAATTTTGTCGGATCGCCATCATGTGCTTGTCGGCGTTGTGTTTAGGTCACGTTCGATCGCCAATTTCACGGCCAGGACGATCGCCACGTGACAATTTTGTTCTGCTAGCACGTCGTCGCCCGCTTCTAAGAGTTTCGCTTCTTTCCCGGCAAAAGCGGCCTTTCGTCGGCACGCTCGAGCGGATGTTGGTTCTTTGGCGCGGCACTTGCATCTGAGTCGATCTATTCACCCCGGTCGTGGCGACCCCCAAGGGCGAACGACGGGGACGAGTTTTGCGTCCGTACGATTCCAATGGAAAAGGGAAAGAATGCGAAAGGTAGCGATTTACGGCAAGGGCGGGATTGGCAAGTCGACGACAACCCAGAACACCGTGGCGGCATTGGCCGAGATGGGCAAAAAGGTGATGGTGGTCGGCTGCGATCCCAAAGCCGATTCGACACGTTTACTCTTGAACGGCCTGGCGCAAAAGACTGTGCTCGATACGTTGCGTGAAGAGGGCGAAGATGTCGAACTGGAGGATATCCGCATGGAAGGCTTCGGCAATTGCCTATGCACCGAATCCGGCGGACCGGAGCCAGGTGTCGGCTGTGCCGGGCGCGGCATCATCACCTCGATCAATCTCCTGGAACAACTGGGCGCCTATCACGAAGACGAACAACTGGACTACGTGTTCTACGACGTGTTGGGCGACGTCGTCTGCGGTGGTTTCGCCATGCCGATCCGCGAGGGCAAGGCCCAGGAGATCTACATCGTCTGTTCGGGCGAGATGATGGCCATGTACGCCGCCAACAACATCTGCAAGGGCATCCGGAAATTCGCCGAGGCAGGTGGCGTGCGCTTGGGCGGTCTGATCTGCAACAGCCGCAAGGTGGACAACGAGTCGGAGATGATCGAAGAGTTCGCGCGGCGGTTGGGCTCGCAGATGGTGCATTTTGTGCCGCGCGATAACGACGTCCAACGCGCCGAGATCCGGAAGATGACGGTCATCGATTGGAATCCCGGCTGCTCCCAGGCGGACGAGTACCGGATGTTGGCCAGGTCGATCGACGAGAACGATCTGTTCATCATCCCGGATCCGTTGTCCATCGATGAACTCGAATCCCTGTTGCTGGAGTTCGGAGTTCTGGAAGCCGCAGCGGCTTGATCCGGGCACCCTCAGGACTGAAACGATAGGACCGAAACGATAGGAGGCAACCCCTTGTCCGAATCTTCCACCACCGGCGACACATTATTGAGCGGCGACGCGTCCGTGACGGCAACGGTCGTGCGGGAGGAACTGCTGCGCGATTATCCTGCCAAGACGAAGAAGAAACGCGAAAAGCAGATCGTCATCAATGACAAGCAGCGCGGCGAAGACGGCTCGTTGCACCTGCCCGTCGTCGCAGCCAATACGCGAACCGTGCCCGGCATCATCACGCAACGCGGATGCTGCTACGCGGGCTGCAAAGGCGTGATCCTGGGCCCGACCCGCGATATCGTGAACATCGTTCACGGGCCCATCGGATGCAGCTTCTACTCCTGGCTGACGCGTCGCAATCAAACGCACACGCCGACCGATGAACACGACAACTTCATGACGTATTGCTTCTCTACGGATATGACCGAAGAGAATATCATCTTCGGCGGCGAGAAGCGATTGCGGCAGGCGATCCAGGAGGCTTACGATCTATTTCATCCGAAAGCCATCGCCGTATTCTCCACTTGCCCCGTCGGCCTGATCGGCGACGATGTGCATCAGGTCTCGGCGGAGATGAAGAAACAGTTGGGGATCAACGTGTTTGCCTTCTCGTGCGAGGGCTACAAGGGGGTCTCCCAGTCGGCGGGACATCATATCGCCAACAATCAGATCTTCAAACACGTGATCGGCGAAGACGATACGGAGCGGAGCCAGTGGAGCATCAATCTGCTGGGCGAATACAACATCGGCGGCGATGCGTTCGTGATCGAGGATCTGCTGGAACGCTGCGGGATCGAGTTGGTCTCGACGTTCTCGGGCAATTCCACTTACGACCAGTTCGCCAACGCCCACATGGCGCGATTGAACGCCGTGATGTGCCACCGGTCGATCAACTATGTCGCGGACATGATCGAAAAGAAATATGGCACGCCGTGGATCAAGGTGAACTTCATCGGTGCCAACGCGACGGCCAAATCGCTGCGGAAAATCGCCGAGTACTTCGATGATCGCAAATTGACGGAGAATGTCGAACGGGTGATCGGTGAAGAGTTTCCGGCGGTGGTCGAGGCTCAGCGGAAATACCGGCCGCGTTGCGCCGGAAAACGGGCCGTGCTGTTTGTCGGCGGCAGCCGAGCTCACCACTACCAAGAACTGTTCAGCGAATTGGGCATGGAAACCATCGCGGCCGGCTACGAGTTCGCTCACCGCGACGATTACGAAGGCCGCCAGGTGCTGCCCACCATCAAGATCGACGCGGACAGCCGAAATATCGAGGAACTGCGAGTCGACGCGGACCAGGAAAAGTTCCGCGAGTCGGATCGGCAGAAGGGCCTGAAGCGGGAAGAACAGGGTTATACGTTCCGCGAATACGACGGCATGATGGCCGAGATGAAGGACCAGACGTTGATCATCGACGACATCAGCCACAGCGAAGCTGAACGGCTGATCAAGATGGTCCGCCCCGACGTGTTCTGCGCCGGGATCAAGGAGAAGTATTCGGTGCAGAAGATGGGAGTCCCCTGCAAGCAGCTTCACAGTTACGACTATGGCGGACCGTACGCCGGGTTCACCGGAGCGATCAATTTCTACGAGGAGATCGATCGCATGGTCAACGCGCGGATCTGGTCGCGCGTGCAACCGCCCTGGGAAAACGGAAGTCCGGGGACAGAATCGTCATCGCCGTCGCCGACCAGCCTGGAAGAAATGGAAGAACTCGAGGAGAGCACGAACTCATGACACTGCTTCGACATACCCGCGGCGGAGAAATCACCGAACGTCAGGCGCTGACGATCAACCCCGCCAAAACCTGCCAGCCGATCGGCGCCATGTACGCAGCGCTGGGCATCCATCGCTGCCTGCCGCACAGCCACGGTTCTCAAGGCTGCTGCTCGTATCACCGCAGCACGCTCAGCCGTCACTACAAAGAACCGGTGATGGCCGCGACCAGCTCGTTCACCGAGGGATCGTCGGTGTTCGGCGGCCAGGCCAACCTGCTGCAGGCGATCGATAACATTTTCACGGTCTACCAACCGGATGTGATCGCGGTGCACACAACGTGTCTGTCGGAGACGATCGGGGACGACATTCCACAGATCTCGGAAAAAGCCTCCGAGAAGGGCCTGATTCCCGACGGGAAATGTGTGATCCATGCCAGTACGCCCAGCTATGTGGGTGCGGCGCCGACCGGGTTCGCGAACATGACGGCCGGCATGGTGAAGTACTTCTCAAAATCCACTTCGCCGACCAAAGTCGCCGATCGAGTGAACGTGATCCCCGGTTGGGTCGAGCCGGCCGATATGCGAGAGATCAAGCGGATCGTCGCCGCCATGGGGCTGGAATCGATCGTCTTTCCCGACACCTCCGATGTCCTGGATTGCCCGCAAACGGGCATGCACGAGATGTTTCCCAAGGGCGGTGTGACAGTCGAACAATTGCGTGCGACCGGCGATTCTGCGGCGACGATTGCTCTGGGACCGATCTGCTCCGACGCGGCGGCTGTCGAACTGACCAACAAATGCGGGGTGCCTCATACCACGCTGCCCCTGCCGATCGGCCTGGAAGCGACCGACCGATTCATCCTGGCGCTGCGAGAATACAACGGCGGATTGGTGCCGCAAGAGATCACCGACGAACGCGGACGGTTGATCGATTTGATCACGGACATGCACCAGTATTTCTATAACAAGACGGCCGCCCTGTGGGGCGATCCGGATCAACTGGTCAGTCTCAGCGAGTTACTGCTGACCGTCGACATCCTGCCCAAGTACGTCGTGACCGGCACGCCCGGGAAAAAATTCCTCAGACGGATGGGCGAGGTCCTGCAGGAGCGCAAGTCGGAGGTTCAAGTTCGACAGGGGACAGGGGCCGATCTGTTCCTGATGCACCAGTGGATCAAGAACGAAAAAGTCGACCTGCTGATCGGCAACACCTACGGCAAGTACATCAGCCGCGACGAGGGGATCCCGCTGGTGCGACACGGTTTTCCGATCCTGGACCGGGTGGGGCATCAATTCTTCCCGACGGTCGGCTATCGAGGCGCCATCCGGTTGTTGGAGCAGATTCTGGAGGCTCTGATGCAACGCCAGGACGATCAGTGCAGTGAAGAACGGTTCGAATTGACCATGTAGTGCGTTGTCCAAGGCGAAAGTACGGGTTATGAGCGGCACGGCGCTAGCCGCCGGTCCTGGATGCCGTCGGCGGCTAGCGCCGTGCCGCTCACTGATCGCGACCCTAAGATTTCGCCTGGACAACGCACAAGGGCCACCAGCAAACAAGGCAGAGATGATGATTTCGGTTCTTGAACAACGGGCTGCTCAGATACATCAGAATGGCCGTGCGCCGTTCGCCATGGACTGCGAAAAGCACAGCGTTGCCGGTTCGGTCAGCCAGCGAGCCTGCGTGTTCTGCGGTTCGCGAGTGGTCCTGTATCCGGTGGCCGATGCCTTGCATCTGATTCACGGTCCCGTGGGATGTGCGGCCTATACGTGGGACATCCGCGGTGCGTTGTCCTCCGGTCCCCAGTTGCATCGCATGAGCTTCTCGACGGATCTCCGCGAAAAAGATGTGATCTATGGCGGCGAGCCCAAATTGTATCAGGCGCTGGTCCAGTTGATCGATCTTTACCAGCCGAAGGCGGCCTTCGTCTACTCGACGTGCATCGTCGGTGTGATCGGTGACGATGTGGCTGCGATCTGCCGACGGGTCGAGTCGGAAAAGGGCATCTCGGTGCTGCCCGTCCATTCGGAAGGCTTCAAAGGCACGAAGAAGGACGGCTACCAGGCAGCGTGTGCGGCGCTGTTCCAGTTGGTCGGCACGGGCCCGATCGACGAGATCTCGCCGTTGAGCCTGAATATCCTGGGCGATTTCAACATCGCGGGCGAAACATGGCTGATCCGCAACTACTACGAGCGGATGGGCATTCAGGTCGTGGCGACGATCACAGGCGATGGACGTGTGGACGATATCCGCCGGTCGCATGGCGCCGCGTTAAACGTCGTGCAATGCTCGGGGTCGATGACGCATCTGGCCCGGCTGATGGAGGACAAGTACGGAATCCCGTCGTTGCGCGTATCGTACTTTGGGCTGGAGGATATGTCTCGAGCCCTGTACGAAGTGGCGGAGCACTTCGGGGACAGCCGGGTTCAGCAACGAGCCGAAGCTCTGGTACACGACGAGGTCGCGGCTCTCCTGCCCGATCTGCGACGATACAAGAAGGTGCTAAGCGGTAAACGGGCGGCCATCTACACCGGCGGTGCGTTCAAGGCGTTTTCGCTGGTGCGATCGCTGCGAACGCTGGGGATGAAGACCGTGTTGGCCGGGTCGCAAACCGGTAACCGCGAGGATTACCAATTGCTCCGGGAATTGTGCGACGAAGACACGATCCTGGTGGACGATACCAATCCCCTGGAACTGGCCAAGTTCGTCCAGGAAAAGGACGTGGACCTGTTGATCGGCGGCGTCAAGGAAAGGCCGATTGCGTACAAGTTGGGTATCGGATTCTGCGACCACAATCACGAACGCAAGATCGGGTTGGCCGGTTTCGAAGGGCTGCGTCAATTCGCTCGTGAAGTGCACTCGACGGTGATGAGCCCCGTGTGGCGATTGGTGCCGCGACGGCGCCGGCCGTCGGCCGCCGTGGAGGCGAACGAGGCCGCTGCCGTGCATTTCCAGCCCCGTTGCCCTGGCGAATGCTCGACCTGCGATCTGCCGCATTGCGATGTTCCCGTCGGCCAGGAGATCCTGCCATGACCACTCACACAGCGAAGCGCGTCAACAGCCCCTTCGTCGCCACACGGAACGCCTGCAAGCTATGCACTCCGTTGGGCGCTTGTCTGGCGTTTGCCGGCGTCGCAGGCGCACGGACGATCCTGCACGGCTCGCAGGGCTGTGCGACGTACATCCGCCGCTACATGATCAGCCACTTCAAGGAGCCGGTCGACATCGCGTCGTCGAACTTCTCCGAAAGTGCCACCATCTTCGGCGGACGAGAGAATCTACGAGCCGGTCTGGCCAATGTGACTCGCCAGTACCAGCCCGAGGTGATCGGCGTCGCCACGACCTGCTTGGCCGAAACGATCGGCGAAGACGTGGGAATGTACCTGCACGAGATCCGCAGCCAATCCTCGGCAGACGACCCGGCGCTGCCGCCCGTGGTCCATGTCGGTACGCCCAGCTACTGCGGCACCCACGCCGAAGGCTACCTGGCCACGGTACACGCCCTGGTGTCCCAGTTGGCCGAAGACGGATCGTCCGGCGAACACGTGAACGTGTTTCCGAACATGTTTTCGCCTGCCGATCTTCGCTACCTGAAAGAAATCTGTCACGATTTCGGGCTGCCGGTGACGCTGTTGCCGGATTACAGCGATACCTTGGACGGCCCGACGTGGGACGATTATCAGTTGATTCCGGAAGGCGGTACGCCGCTGGCAGCGGTGCGCCGTACCGGTCAGGCGCGGGCCAGCATCGAGTTCACTTGCGTCCATGGCGAGAAAGCATCCGCCGGCCGGTGGCTGGAGGACCATTTCCACGTCCCCAACCATCGTCTGCCCATGCCGATCGGCATCCGGGCCAGTGACGCCTTGTTCGATGCCCTGGGGTCGATCTGCGGAGGCGAGACGCCCGCGCGGCACGCGGCGGAACGAGGCCGACTGATCGATTCGCTGGTCGACGGCCACAAGTATCTGTTCGAGCGGCGCGCGGTGGTGTTCGGGGAAGAGGATCTCGTCGCGGGAATCGCCGGTCTGCTGGGCGAATTGGGAGTGCATCCGGTGCTGTGCGCATCGGGTGGGGATAGCGGCCGTTTGCGATCCGCGATCGCCGGACTGGTGCCTGACCAGGCGGAACAGATCCAGGTGCGGCAGGCGACGGACTACGCGGATTTGGAAGAACTGGCAGGCGACCTGAAACCCGACCTGCTGATTGGCAACAGCAAGGGCTACTGGCTGGCGCGGCGGCTGAACGTGCCGCTGGTGCGGATCGGATTTCCGATCCACGATCGCGTGGGCGGCGCGCGGCTGTTGCACGTCGGCTACCGCGGCGCCCAGCAATTGGTCGACCGCACGATCAACACGCTGTTGGAATCGATCCAGGAACAGTCGGACGAGGGATATTCCTACCTCTGAGCTAACGAACTTCTGGCGAAGACATACGGACAGGAAAAAAACGAACCCCGTGAGACCATGAAACTCGATCTTTCCAAGCATCCCTGCTTCAACGACGCCGTACGGCATCAGTTCGGACGGATTCATCTGCCCGTGGCTCCGGCGTGCAATATCCAGTGCAACTTCTGCGATCGCCGCTTCAACTGTGTCAACGAATCGCGACCCGGGGTGACGGCCAGCGTCTTGTCGCCTCACCAGGCACTCAGCTACCTGCAGCAGGCGGTGGAGCGAGACCCGCGAATCGCCGTGGTCGGCATCGCGGGACCGGGGGATCCCATGGCCAATGTCGAAGCGACGATGACCACCCTGCGGCTGACCCGCGACCATTTTCCGCAGATGCTGCTGTGCGTGGCCACCAACGGTTTGAATCTGGCGCCCCAGGCGGACGAACTCGCCCAGTTGAACGTCAGCCACGTCACGCTGACCGTCAATGCGGTGCGGCCGGAGATCGGCAAGCACGTCTACGCCTGGGTGCGCGACGGGCGGCAGGTCCATCGCGGCGTGCAAGGCGCGGCCCTGCTGTGGGAGCGACAGCGCGAGGCCATCCGGCAATTGAAGGCGCGGGACGTCGTGGTGAAGATCAACACGATCCTGATCCCCGGCGTCAATGACCAGCACATCGAAACCATCGCGCAAACCATGCGCGACCTGGGCGCCGACCTGCTGAACTGCATCCCGATGTACCCCGTGGAGAACACGCCATTGGGCCAGTTGCCTGAACCGACTGCGCAACAAGTGGTGGACGCTCGGCTCACGGCCGGTCAGTACCTGCCGTTGATGCACCATTGTACCCGTTGTCGGGCCGATGCCAGCGGGTTGCTGGGCGAAGGGCTCAGCGACCAGCAACAAATGGCATTGCAGCAAGCGGCCGCCCAGCCGTTGTTCCCGACCCAGTCGCGTCCCTGCGTGGCCGTGGCGACGATGGAAGGCATGTTGGTGAATCAACACCTGGGCGAAGCGCGGCGGTTGGCCGTCTATCGGCAACAAGACGACGAATTCGAGTTGATCGAAACGCGTCCCGCTCCGGTCCCGGGCGGCGGTTCCGAACGTTGGCAGCAATTGGCCGATGTGCTGCACGACTGCCGCGCGCTGCTGGTGTCCAGTGCGGGCGCGGCGCCCGTCGAAGTGCTGCGCCGCGCGGGGATCCGAGTGGTGATGATGGAAGGATTGATCGAAGAAGGTTTGGAAGCGGCGTTTGCCGGGTCCGAGTTGCGGGCTCCTTTACGCCGCGAGCATCGCTGTGGTGCCGGTGCCAGTTGTGCTGGCGATGGTATGGGTTGCATGTGATCTGGAAAGGAAAACGATGGAAAAACCCACGTATCATATTTTGGTTTGCAACAGCTTTCGTGTCGGAGGCGATCCGCGCGGGGTATGCAGTCGCAAAGATGCTCTGGAATTGTTGCAGATGCTGGAGAATGAGGTGATCGACCGCGGCATCGACGCATTGGTGTCCAGCACCGGGTGCTTGAAACAATGCGAAAAAGGGCCCGTGGTCGTCGTCTATCCCGACGGCTGGTGGTACCCCGAGGTCGATCCGAACAAGGTCGAACAGATCCTGGATGCCTTGGAAGAAGGTCAACCGGCTGAGGAGCTGATGGCGGCATGAGTCCTTCCTTGTGGCTGGTCGATACCACGTTGCGCGACGGCGAGCAGGCGGCGGGCGTCGCTTTCTCCCGCGATTCGAAATACCAGATCGCCCGTGCCCTGGCGGGCGCCGGCGTCGGAGAACTTGAAATCGGCACGCCCGCGATGGGCCCGGACGAGATCGACGCGATCCGGCAGATCGTCCAGTCGGATCTCGGCTGCCGTCTGACCGCCTGGTGCCGCCTGCACCCGGCGGACTTGGCGGCCGCGGAGCAATCGCAGGTGGACGCCGTCCATCTGTCGGCTCCTACCTCAGCCGTGCATCTCAGTGCGCTGGGAAAACGTCCGGACTGGGTGTTTCAGCAACTGCAGCGACTGGTTCCCGAGGCCATCGCGCGTTTCGATTTCGTGTCCATCGGCCTTCAGGATGCGTCCCGCACCGACATGCCGTTCCTCTTGGAAGCCTCCGCCGCCATCAGCTCGTTGGGCGCGCATCGTGTGCGTCTGGCCGACACGGTCGGCGTTTGGGCTCCGGATCAGGTCGCCGATTGTATACGGCAAGTGCGGACCGTTGTGGGCGAACTGCCGTTGGGCATCCACGCTCACAACGATCTGGGCATGGCCACCGCCAACAGCTTGGCTGCCTGGCAGGCCGGGGCGAACAGCGTGGACGTGACCGTGCTGGGATTGGGCGAACGAGCTGGGAATGCTGCGTTGGAGGAGGTCGTCATGGCGGCTCGGGTCGCAGCCGGCATCGATTGCGGCATCGACCTCCGGGCGCTCAGCGGGCTCTGCCACCTGGTATCTTCCGCCGCGCGTGAACCGATCGCGCGGCGCAAGCCGATTGTAGGACGAGCGGTCTTCGAGCATGAATCGGGCATCCACGTTCACGCGATGCACCGCGACCGCCGCAGCTATGAACCGTTCGCACCGGACCAGATCGGAGCCAGCGGCTCGCGTTTCGTGCTGGGTAAGCATTCCGGATCCGCCAGTATTCGTTGGGCGTTGGCCCAGTGCGGCATCCACCCGCCCGACGACACGAGCACCCAACGTCTGGTCGCCCCCCTCCGCCGCCTGGCCACCACCCGTCCCGGCCCCATCTCGACCGCCGACTTGAAAACGCTGTACCACCAAATCGCCATCCGGGGCTAATCCAAAGAGCAGGGCGGTTTGGCAATCTCCGTCCGCCGAGTGACCTGAATGCTACGTCGAGGCCAAGCTGGCGGCAACGGCCAAGCAAGTTGTCTCCATCGCCCCGTACCATCCGGGCCGATCATAGCCGGCCACGTATCTCTTGGAAGCATTGAACGAAAGGTGCAAGGAACGAACGGTGCCACCCATCTTTCTTTATTTCTCTTTGGGCGACAATGGCGGTGGCGACCATCGGTTGGCTGTCCCCAATGCGATGGGCCGACCCAGCGATTGCCCGTCGTTGGCCGTTGGCGCTGGCGATCCTGTACCTGATCCAGCGTACTTTCGTTCGGCAGGACTGGTATTCGAGCACAGCCGGTTTCATGTACCCGGACGCCTGCCTGACCGCCCACGATTTCCTGCTGTTTCAAGTGGGGCAACTGTTCGTGCGTCGAGAAGGGCCTTGATCGTAACCTTGTGAAATTCTAGCATGCCCAACCCCTTCATGTAGGTTCATTAAATTCCCCATAACCGAGTGGTACTTGCCGGGATGGCAGACGGGTATCGGCCGAGCAATCGCCAGTAGTTAATATGAGGGTAATTAGATGTCCCAGGAAGAAAAAGGGTCGGAAATGGGGAAGTCGGGTCGGGTCTCCTTCTCTTGCGGAAAGCGGGTTGAGTGGGTGTGATCGCGTCATGCTCCGACGACCACGAATTGCAACGGGAGGCTATCATGCGGCTGCTCGGCTTTTGCGTGATGCCCAATCACGA
>SKKK01000227.1 GCA_007121535.1 Planctomycetaceae bacterium
CGGTTCGAGAGCCCGGTTCCAGATCCGGAACTCGGCGATCCGCCCGTGAAACACATCGTGCCGGTCGTCCCGCCGCCGCCCAATACGAAACGGCTGTTCGGCCGAGGTGTCCAGCACCAACGACTTGCGGGCCGTCTCCCGTCCATCGGCGTACACGATCACCACCGAACCATCGTAGACCAGGGCCAGATGAACCCACCGATTCCTTGACGGATGAGAAAAGTAGACATCGTCTCCCCACGAGACGAAGCACCAGCGATCGGTGGCGTCCGTGGCGAAAAGGCTGAAATCGCGGCGCGATTCCCCGCGGGTTCCCAGCGAGAAGACGGCGTTGTAGTTGAACTCCGAGGCGTTCACCCACGCTTCGACGGTGCGCGGGGCGGCGCCGGCGACCCCCAGATCGCCCGCGTTCACGGCGCTTTCGACGAATGTCTCCCGCCCATCGAAATCCAAACCCCCGTGAGGCGGTTGCCAGGCAGCGGCCATAACGGGGCAAGCGAGTACTAGAAACCAAGCCAGCGCCAGCCGGATTTGCCAACCCAGTCGCCGGTGACTCACCGGGGGGGTCGCGGTGTAACCATACATAGGAGTTGTTCCCGAGTTCGTGTTCCAAGATGTCCCTTGACGGCAGGCTCGCCGCCTCGCCCGGCTTCACGCCAGCCCCACATCCTACAGGGGCTTGGCGGAGCGCCGGGCGGTGGTGTAGCATCAGGTGTAACGATCATGACCGTCCCAAGCGTCCAGGACGCGTTCCCGCCTGGTATCTGTGTGGATAGGACGGAAGGCAAGATGAATTCCAACACGTGAGCATTGCTTTGGCAACCCTGCTGATCACCAATCCCACGGCCGGGCATTTTGTGGCCTGGGTCGGCACGTTCGACGACCTTTACCACGGCCGTGACGGGCAGTATCGGAACAAGCTCATGCACAGTCACGCCGGCTGGGACAATGCGTATTCCGGCTTGGAGGTCCTGCCGGACGGCACGATTGTCGCGATCAATTATATCAAGTACCAAGCTGGTCCTGAAAAGCACTCGGTTGTCAGCACCCGGTTCAAGCTGAACGAGACCGACGAAATCTGGCAGACGCAAGGGCGCGTCTTTTGCCGAAGGAATGATTGAAGCACAAACCCAAACATCGAACTGAGCCATGAACAAGATCAACCCATTTTTTCCGCTAGTCGCCTTGTTGGCCGCGTCTTCGCCGCTGACCGCCGTTACGGCCGCAGCGCCCGAACAACGCCCCAATATTATCATTGTGTTCACCGACGACCAGGGATACACGGACCTTGGCATTCACGGCATCGATCCCGATGTAAGAACGCCGAACATCGACCAACTCGCGCGCGACGGGGTACTTTTCACCAACGGCTATGTGACCGCGCCGCAGTGCATTCCCTCCCGGGCCGGACTCATTACGGCGCGGCACCAGAACGCTTTTGGCGTGGACGACAATTTGAAGGGCCCCCTGCCTCACGAGGAGACCACCATCGCCCAGCGGTTGCGCGCGGTCGGCTACGTCACGGGCATGGTCGGCAAGTGGCATCTGGATGTCGGGCGCGATGCGAGAAACCGACCGCAATTCCGCGAAGATTCCCTGCCGCACATGCATGGCTTCGACGAAATGTTCAGCGGCAACATGAGTCGCTACCACGCGACCTTCGACCTGCAGGGCAACGATTTGAAGAAACCGTTCGAAGTCGTCGTCCAGGAGGGATACCGCGTGGACATCCAGACGGACGCCGCGCTCGCTTTTCTGGACCGGCGCACTGGCGACGACCGTCCGTTCTTTCTTTACTTGGGCTACTTCGCCCCGCACTCGCCTGTGCAGGATCCCCCCGAATACATGCAGCGCATGGCGCACGTCGAAGAACTCGTCCGCCGCATGGGACTGGCCTCGATCCTGGCGATGGATGACGGCGTGGGGCGAATCCGCGAGAAGCTCAAAGACATGGGAGTCCATGACAACACGTTGATCTTTTTCATGAGCGACAACGGAGCCCCCTTGCGCGAGGGCGCCTATGTCGGATCGCTCAATCATCCACTCGTTGGCGAAAAGGGCATGCAAACCGATGGCGGCCAGCGTATACCCTATGTGGGAGCGTGGCCGGGTGTCATCCCGCCTGGCCAAGTCTTCAAACTGCCGGTTTCCACACTGGATGCCGCCGCGACCGCGATTGCCGCCGCCGGTGCTCCTTTCGACGGGAAAATCGAAGGAGTTGATCTGCTGCCGTGGCTGACCGGGAAAGAGACCGGACCCGTGCATGACGAACTGTGCTGGCGCTGGCGCTCGCAATCCGCCATCCTCACTGGGGACGGCAAGTGGAAATTCATCCGACTCGGCCAGCGGCAGCGTTTTCTCTTCGACATGACGGAAATCGGCAGGCAAACCGCCGACGACAACCTGATCCGGCAGCATCCGGAAATCGCCGCCCAACTCGAAGCCCGGCTCAAGGCCGTCGCGGACACGTGGAAAATCAAGGGCCTGCCTGGAGATCCGGCCGTGCGCCCCGATCAGAATTTCTACGATCAACACGTGAACCAAACCCTGCCGCCGCTGCCGCTTGACGCCGGAATGACCGGTGCGTTCCTTCCCATCGGCGAGGACTCCGTGCCCCCGCCCGGCGGCGCTATCAACGACCCTGGCAGCCAGAGAACCAAACGCCCGCAGCGAAAGTGAGAGAGACGCGGGGGGACGGAAATGGCGAATCCCCATCCGCAACCGTTTAGTCGATAGAAAACCAAGATGCCATACAAAGATTTTTATCGTGGAAGGGAACAACTCATGATCGCACGCAATACACTCCTGGCCGTCTTTCTTCGTCTGGCGGTTGCATGTTTCGCCGCGGCGATCGTGGTTGCAAGCGGCAGCGCCACCCGGGTGTACGCGGACGTCTATTCGACAATCAACTTGGGTCATGGCGGCAAGTCCGGATCGGGCCAATTTCCGATCTCCGATGCCGGGTGGTCGGCTCATTTCGGTCCCTCCGCGACACCCAATCCGGTTCCAGCGGATCCCGACGACGCGCCGGCGAATTGGCAGGCGGGACTGGTGCGGAACTTCGAGGCCCTTGCCACGGACGGCAGGCATCCTGCCAATCCGCTACGGGATGGGGATGTCCTGCTGTGGACGGAAAGACTGCGGGAAAAGGTATCGCGACAGGCCGTCGCTTTGCTGCAATTCGGCATGAAGAATTCCGACGCGGTGGTGGCGTCTCATCCAGCGATCCGCATTGACGGACAATGGTATGTGACCGCGGTCGCGTTTCCGGGGCAGACGATTCGCTTGACGGAGGACGCATTGGCAAC
>SKKK01000584.1 GCA_007121535.1 Planctomycetaceae bacterium
CTGCCCCGAGGGCAAAGGAGATCGCCTGTCAGGACGGCGAAGATCATCCGAAAACAGGCGGCCAACAACCAGATGGCAAGAGTCTCCTGCCAGCCCAAAACGGCGCCGATCGTCGCCACCGTGGCGATCTGATCCCACACGAGACCTCTGCCGACCGGCGATGCGGCGGGCCAGACGCGGGCCACCAATGCCTGGAAACCGCCCATGAAGCCACCAGCCAAAGCACCGGTTATGGCTGTCAGAAGCCTTCGAGTCCCCTCCAGTTCGGGAATCCAGGACCACGGAACCAGCGATTCGGATCCTTGGGGATGAATCGGTACTGCAGTGGGTAAGATCAAACCAAGGACCAATGTTGCCAAAACGTACTGACGCGGTAGACGGTACCCATCCCATCGGATCAGCGCCCAAGTGAGCAGCACGCACAGCAAGAGAGCTTGGCACACCAGCACAGCCAACCATTCCCAGCGCATCTGCTGGGCCAACCACGACAGGCCCAGGTGCCCGCGCGACGGAAAATCCGGAAGGTTGCCGCCGCTGACCGTCAATTGGATAACGACCAAGCCTAACAGCATCAGCCCCGTGAGGGCCTCGATCAACGGGTAGCGGCCCGAGATCGGCTCGCCGCAGTCACGGCATCGACCTCTCAGGCCAATCCACCCGAGCACGGGAACGTTGTCTTTCCATCGGATGGAATGCCCGCATTTCGGGCAAAACGATGACCCCAGCAAAGACAGATGGCGGGGAGTTCGATAGACGACGACGTTCAGGAAGCTGCCGATGCTGGCACCGAAAAAGAAGAGCCAGACCACAATGACCGCTTCGAAAAAACGGATACGGATCTGATCTGCCAGCAGCAGCCATCGTAAGTCTGTGGACGCGGGTGACGGGCAGTCGTTTTGCAAAAATGCGATCAGTGGTTGGCCGAAAGCGTAGCCGCAGATCAACAACGCCGCCGCTGCGACGACCCAACGTAGCGGCTGGACGCGTGGCTTTTGGTCTACCATTGGTGGCTCGATCCCCTGATCACGGCAAGAATTCTCCAGATTTTTGGTCGTTCGCAGGCAGTAGAGGCTGTTTTCCCAATACGCGGTACATTATTATTGACAGAATCTGGTTTGGACTTCAATTCTCGTAGCTCGAAAAGGTTCGGATATGTGGCCCAAGACGTTTGCCGTGCCGTGGTTGTTTGCGCAAGGTGCCGCTGCACCGATTAATTTCACCTGGATCATCGGGATCGTAGTAGGGTTGTTCGTGATCGGGGCGGTACTGATGTTTGTAATCATCGCCGCCGTTTACGGCAAACTGTGGTTCCAGGCGTTCATGTCCAGGGCGGACGTGAGTCCCCTGAGTTTGGTGGGAATGGGGTTTCGCCAAGTCAAGCCGGACGTGATTGTCACGGCCAAAGTCATGGCCGCCCAAGCGGGCTTGAACATCAATCGCCGCACCGGGATCAGTACCTCGCGTGTGGAGGCTCATTACCTGGCGGGCGGCAATGTCATGAACGTCATGAAAGCGATCATTGCGGCTCATCGCGCCAACATCGACTTGGATTTCGACCGGGCGGCTGCGGTCGATCTGGCCGGGCGTGATGTTCTGGACGCGGTCCAGACCAGTGTCTACCCGAAGGTGATCGACTGTCCCGACCCGCAGCGCAGCGGCAAGAACAATTTGAGCGCCATCGCGAAGGACGGCGTCGAATTGAGAATTCGCGCTCGGGTGACCGTGCGGACGAATCTGGAACAGTTGATCGGTGGAGCGACCGAAGAGACGGTGATCGCTCGCGTCGGCGAAGGGATCATCACCGCCATCGGCTCGTCGGCCAGCCATAAGCAGGTGCTGGAGAGCCCCGATCGGATCACCAAAGCCGTGCTGGCTCGCGGATTGGATTCTCAAACGGCGTTCGAAATCGTCTCGATCGATATCGCCGACGTGGACGTTGGCGAAAACATCGGTGCTCGACTGCAAACCGACCAGGCCGAAGCGGATACGCGAAAGCGGCGAGCCGAGGCGGAGCGGCACCGGGCCGAAGCGGTGGCGACCGAGCAGGAAAACCGAGCCAAAGTCGCGGAGAACCGAGCCCGCCTGGTGCTGGCCGAAGCGGAGGTCCCGAAGGCGATGGCCGAAGCGTTCCGGCGCGGTGGGTTCCATACGGACAACGATCAGTAACCTCGGAGCCAGTCCCATTTCTTTCAGCCTCGGAGTGGAAGCGATGCCTTTGTCTTTCTCGCGTTTGTTGACGTTCGCCCTGTTGATGACTCTTGCCTCTTCGCTGCTGGCCCAATCGCCCCGGTATACCGATCCGGAGAAGACCGACGCCGATTTCGCCTGGCAGGGCGAGTACGTGGGCCAGGTGGGTGAGGATCGCCAGCGTTTGGGGATGCAAGTGATCGCCCAAGGCCAAGGTCGTTTCCAAGCGGTCGTCTACTTCGGCGGACTGCCCGGGGATGGCTGGGACCGGCAAGAGCCGATTCGTGCGACCGGGCAACGCGAGGACGAACGGGTCACTTTCAAGGCTCAGCAAGGCAGCACCGTCCTCGAGAACGGCGCGGCGACCCTTTACGATCCGCAAGGCAAGCGCATCGGCCAACTGTCCAAGGTGACGCGGTCCAGTCCCACGTTGGGCGCCGAGCCGCCCGACGGCGCGATCGTGCTGTTTGATGGGACGCCCGCCAGCCTGGAAAACTGGCACAACGGGCGGATGACCGACGATGGACTGTTGATGGAAGGCACGACCAGCAAGCAGACGTTCGGCGACCATCAACTGCATCTCGAATTCCGATTGGCCTATCAGCCCGAGGATCGCGGTCAGCGCCGCAGCAACAGCGGGGTGTACGTCCAAGGCCGCTACGAAGTCCAAATCCTGGACTCTTTCGGATTGGAAGGCAAGCACGACGAGTGCGGCGGGATCTACTCGGTCCGCGACCCGGATGTGAACATGTGCCTGCCGCCCCTGGTGTGGCAAACGTTCGACATCGACTTTACCGCAGCCCGCTACGACGACCAGGGGAACTTGACTGACGATCCGAGAATGACCGTCCGGCACAACGGCATCGTCATCCACCAGGACGTTGTGTTGCCCGGCCAGCGATCCACCACCGCGGCGCCCGTCGGCCCGGGCCCCGAGCCCGGACCGGTCTACTTGCAGAATCACGGCTGCCCGTTGCGGTTCCGAAACATCTGGGTCGTCCCAAAGTAACCGGCGTACGGCCTCTCCCGTCAAGTGAACCTACTGCGTTGTCTAGGCGAAAAATGCGGATTGTGAGCGGCACGGCGCTAGCCGCCGGTTCTGGACGCCAC
>SKKK01000703.1 GCA_007121535.1 Planctomycetaceae bacterium
GATCGATATGATGAAAGAACAAGATTCCAGGGGCAACCTTCTTGATTCCCGAAAGGCTCAACCATGTCCTGGCTGCTGATTTCGGTCGTCTGTTCGCTGGGCCAGCTATCCTATGCTACGAAGAACGACACGCAGGTTGCTGGTCCTCAAATTCCTCGACGGCTGGCCGACATCAATCGTTCGATGCAGGAAGCGATCCGCGCCGAAGCCGCTGCGGAAACCGATATCGAGCGTCTGGACGCGGTGCGGCAAATGGCTGACGTCTATCGCGAAATTCTGGCCGATCCCAGAATGCCTACCAGCGAAACGCTCAAGTCCTATCGGGCACGGCTGTGGAGTCGCATGACGCGGATCCAGCGGGAAACGCAACGCCGATTGCAGCGCGAGCTGAGACAACGCGAAGAGCACTCGACAAACGAACCGCCCGTGCTCGAACTGGCTGTCCGCAGTCTCTCGGATCAAATCACTCTGATGAACTATTCGACAGGTGGCCCATCTTATGTATTTCAAGAGAGCGGGGCACCTATGGGAGGTGGGGCGGTTCAGGACCACGGTCAAGAATTGATCGACTTGATTCAACGGACCATTCGCCCCGACTTCTGGGAAGCGGCAGGCGGCCCGGGCAGCATGTTCTACTACCGCCCGCTGATGGCTTTGGTGGTTTCGGCCACTTCAGAGGTGCATGATAACGTCGGTGGTTTATTAAGGGCCTTGAGACGAGCCGGCCAGTAGTCAACTGAGCGAAGTCGATCTGGGCGGCGGCTGATTTCGCGAGGGCCTACCGGTTAACGGCATCCGCGTCGCGTAACTCCCACCTATTTCGTGCCAGTGGGATACCTCTTCTTCGCCAAGTTTCCAGCAAAAATACACGTGACGGCCATCCAACACGCCGGGAAAGTCCACAAGGCCATCGGTAGCACTTTTGGGTTCCGCCCCAAGCTGCTGCAATTCTTCCACGTACTCCCGAATCCGAATCGCATCCCGCTCCAGATCTTCCTTCATTTGCACCAGTTCGTCGTCGTAGGGATTCCCCGGCGACAGCTTTCGCCCTGCTAGCAACGCCTGCAAGCGATCTCGGCGATCCACCAGATCTTTGGCCACCTCGACCATGTCGCGGGTAATGGCGCGGACCAGAGGCAATGTCGCATTGGCCTCGCGAATCGTGAACAGTCGCGGAGCACTGGATACTTGAGCAGTCATGATGAATTTAATGGAAATCCAAGGTGTCAAACCCGTTCGATGGGAAGATTCTGTGAAATCCACCGAACACTACCATTATAGTTGGGTCGTCATCGCATACAACCTAGCGCAGCGAGTCGTCCAGGTGCGAATTCACGACTTTTTCTGAACATCTCACTGGTGGCAATCGTAGGGGTAATGCCAAGGAATCGTGTAGAAATCTGTAGAAAATGTAGCTAGCAGCTTCTTGTTTCGCTTGACTATTGATTTACGCCACCTACATTGGATACAGGAGAAAAGTACAGTTTCAAGGGAGATGATTATCGGGAAAGGCTTTGGGCGACGAGTCAAGGTTGCCGAAAAATGAAGCGTGCCCAGCCTTCTGGAGGAAGGTGGCACCACTTCAAAGGAATGGCTTTATGTTGGTATTATCGAGGAAGAAAAACGAGAGCATTGTCATCAACAACGATATCACCATCGTGGTGGTGGAAATTCGTGGTGACAAGGTCCGTCTGGGCGTCGAGGCACCCAAGGAGGTTCCAGTGCATCGGCGTGAAGTGTACGACGCGATAAAACGCAGCGAAACTGTGCCCAGTGATGCGTTGTGCGGTCCCTCGCAAGAATCGGTTGCCGATTAGACCTTTTTCACTCGTGGCTCGGCGGATTCGACGCCAGCAGAGTACTCTTGAGCGAGCCGCATTTGTGTCCCCCGGTATTTGTCATTCATTCTCATCGAGCGCAATCTCTCGGTGATTTCTTGGCATCCCCACTTGACGATCTCCCGTGACGCTTAGTATACCAAGGCGAAATCGAATGGTTGTCAAGCTCGGCAATCTACTTCGTGGCCCCGTCGTCTAGCGGTCTAGGACACCGGCCTTTCACGCCGGCAACACGGGTTCGAGTCCCGTCGGGGTCACTTTTTTCTTCGCATGCACGGCGAAAACGATGGAAGAACAGGGACAATGAAACGAGCAGACCAATTGTCCGCGTCCTGTGCCTCGCGACGAGGGTTTTTAGCAGCGTCGGTGGTCGGGGGATTGTCCACGGGGATACGTGTGGACGGCTCGGACAAGACGCCTGTATCGATGGAAGAACTGGCAAGAATCGCCAACCAATCCGTGCTGGACGTGTCATTTTTGGAACAACCGGTACGAATTGCATCGATCGAACTGCTTCGCGCTGGCCGTGTCTTCCTGGTCCGCACCCGCTCGACCGACGGCGCCGAGGCCGTCACGGTTCCTCACCAGGGTCGCATGAACATCGCCTACCCCATCTTTTTGGAGCTGGTCGCGCCATCGTTCATCGGTCGTGACGCCCGCGATCTGGAGCAGTTACTTTGGGACGTCTACCGCCATCGAAGTAACTACAAGCTGCAGGGGTTGGCATTTTGGATCTGCGTAGCGGCGGTCGAGATGTCGCTGCTGGAACTGATGGGCCAAATCGCTGGACGACCATTGGCCGACTTTTTTGGCGGAATGCTCCGTCGAGAGATCCCCGTGTATGTCGCCAGCGGAAATCGAGGCAATTCGCCGGAATCGGAGGTGGACCACCTGCGCCGATTGGCCGCCGAGTTCGATGTTCAGGCGTTGAAGTACCGGTTGGGCGGACGGATGAGTCGCAATGCCGATTCCCTGCCCGGTCGCTCGGAGGCGTTGATTCCTTCGGTGCGGGAGGCTTTCGGAGACGAGTTCACGTTATACGTCGATGCCAACAGCAGTTACGATGCGGCGGAAGGCATCCGCATCGGTCGGATGCTGGAGGCGCACGACTATGGATTTTTCGAAGAGCCTTGCGAGTTCGACGATTTGTGGAGCACCAAGCAAGTCACCGACGCACTGCGCATGCCCGTAGCGGGCGGGGAACAGGAATTCAGCATGAATCGCTGGCGCTGGACGATCGCCAATCGAGGGGTCGATATCGTCCAACCGGACCTGCATTACGGAGGCGGGATCATTCACGCGGTCAAGGTCGCACGGATGGCCGAGGCCGCTGGACTGGAAATCGCACCACACATGTCCGGTGGTGGCTTGGGATATCTGGAAGTCGTCCACTTCGCCTCATGGACCACCAATATAGGTGGCTTCATGGAATTCAAAGGCGACGCGACCCTGCCGGTTTCCAGTGCCACCTCGTCGTTGAAGTGCGAGCAAGGGGTCGTACAGTGCCCGACCGGTCCGGGCTTTGGCGTTACGCTGGATGAAGCGTGGGTCCGTCAAGCTCGCCCGGTGCGCAGCAATCCATAGGTTGTCTCGGTTCAGCTACGGATCTGACCGTCGCCGTGGACGATGTATTTGTAGCTGGTTAATTCCTTGAGACCGCAGGGGCCTCGGGCGTGGAAGCGGTCGGTGCTGATGCCGATTTCGGCGCCCAACCCGAACTCGCCGCCATCGTTGAAGCGCGTGCTGGCGTTGACCATCACGGCGGAGCTGTCCACGCGCTTGGTAAAGCGTCGAGCCGCGTTCCAGTCGGTGGTGATGATGGCGTCGGTATGGTGCGAACCGTAGTGGTTGATGTGCTCGATGGCCTGGTCCAAAGAATCAACGACCCGTACCGAGATCACCGGACCCAGGTACTCGGCGAAGTAATCCTCTTCGTTGGCCGTTTTCGCAGCTTCGACCAGACCGCACGTCGCGGCGTCGCCGCGGATCTCGATGCCCTGTTCCATCAGTGCTTGAGCCAGTGGGGGCAGCAATGACGAGGCGACTTCGTGGTGGATCAGCAGCGATTCGGCCGCGTTGCAGACGCCCATGCGTTGGCATTTCGAGTTGACCGTTAAGCGGATGGCCAGTTCCGGATCGACGGATCGGTCCACATACACGTGGCAGTTGCCCGCAAAATGCTTGATCACCGGCATCTTCGCCTCGGCGGACACTCGACGGATCAGTCCCTCTCCGCCTCGTGGAATGGCCACGTCGATCAGCTCGGGCAATGCCAGAAAGTGTCCCACGGCCGCGCGGTCGGTGGTGCCGACCAACTGGATCGCACCCTCGGGGATGCCGTGCTGCCGGGCGGCTTGGTTCAGCAAATTGACGATCGCCCGGCTGGAATGCGCGGCTTCCTTGCCGCCTCGCAGGATGACGGCATTGCCGCTCTTGACACAGATGGCCGCTGCGTCGGCGGTGACGTTCGGGCGGGATTCGTAGATGAAGAACACCACGCCCAACGGTACGCGAACTTTGGAGACTTCCAGTCCGTTGGGGCGGACGGCCGCTTCGATTACTTCGCCGATCGGATCGCGCAGCATGGCGATCTCTTCCAGCGCAACGGCGATCGAATCGATCCGTGCCCCGGTCAACCGCAGCCGGTCGATCTGGGCGTCGGTCAGCCCATACTCGGGAGCCGCCTGGATATCCCGCCGGTTGGCTTCCATGATCTGCTCGGCATGTTCGCGCAATTGCCGAGCCGATTCGCGCAGCCAGGCGTCCTTCACGCCGCCGCAGGTCGCCACCAATTCACCCGCAGCTTGTTTCGCCGCGCGCGCCATCGCCAAACATTCTGCCGCCAAGCCCTGCGTTGCTTCGGTTGTCATGCATTTTTCCCTTGTCGAACACGTCTTTCCGAACCGCCAAGTATCGACGAACGCTGCCGGGTCGTCAATGTCGGACCCGAAGTGGAAAATCTGCGGAGTTTGTCGTAGTCCCGCCCGGCGGTCGGGACCCACGGCGCCACGTCGATGCTGGGGGCGATACGGGGGCGACGGTGCGTAAGCACCGTTCGAGAAATAACTGTCCGATGTTCCCTCGCCCCTCGTGGGAGAGGGCAGGGTGAGGGGGCAAAAAGTGCGTCAGTTATTTCTCGAACGGTGCTAAGGGCAGCTCGCAGCCCTGCTGGACAGCGGAGGGCGGTTGAGTCAGAATGAAAGTCCGGTTCTGGGGCATCGGGAACCGGCGAAGACGAAATCCTTAATGACACTCGACTTGCTCGCGGAGGGATCGATCATGGACGCTGCTACTTCACGGCGCTCGTTTTTGCATGCGATGGGGATCGGGGCGACGGCGTTGGGCATGCAGGGCGCGTTGCAGGGCCAGAGTCCGCCGATCCAGGGTTTCGAACAGGTACCGGCCGATCGTACGACCTCTGAGCAATGGACGCCGGTATCCGACCGCAAGATCCGTGTCGGGATCGCCGGGTACGGACTATGCCGCTTCGGCGCCGCCTTCGGGTTTCAAAACCATCCCAATGTGGAGGTCGCCGCGGTCACGGACCTGATCCCGGAACGCTGCCGGGCGCTGGCCCGGGCGGTTCGTTGCGAAAAGATGTACCCGTCGCTGGAGGAGATGGTCAAGGACGATTCCCTGGAAGCGGTCTTCGTGGCCACCGATGCCCCGGGACACGCGCGGCATTCGATCGCGGCGCTGCGGCACGGCAAACACGTGATGTGTGCCGTGCCCGCCATCTTCCAGCACGTCGAGGAAGGTCAGCAATTGTACGACGCGGTGAAGCAGACCGGCTTGAAGTACCAGATGGCCGAAACCAGTTACTTCCACGCGGCGAATCACGCGATGCGTCAACTGTACAAGGCGGGCGCCTTCGGCCGACTGGTGTATTCCGAAGGCGAATACTTCCACCACAACGTCCAGACCTACGATTCGTTTGAAGGTTGGCGATTGGGTCTGCCGCCTCAGTTCTATCCGACTCACTCCAACGCCTACTATACCGGCGTGACGGGCAAGGGTTTCACGGCCGTGTCGTGCATCGGGTTTTCCGTGCCGCTGCAATACATCGGCAAAGACGCCAACCGCTACGGGAATCCGTTTAGCGACGAGGTGGCGTTGTTCGAGACCGAGGACGGCGCTCCCAGCCGCATGGCTGTCATGTGGGGCGTGCAGGGGTACCACGGGGAACAGGGACGGGTATTCGGCGAGCTGGGAAGCTTCGACTACGCTTACGCCGGTGGCACGTACAAGGGCACCAAGAAAGTCGACGTGTCGCTGGACCGTCCCCCGCTGCCGCCCGAAGTTCCCGCCGGTGGGCACGGCGGCTCCCACGGTCATCTGACCCACGATTTCATCATGGCCATCCTGGAAGACCGGCAGCCGCTGTGCGATATCGATCAATCGCTGGCGATGTCCGTCGCCGGAATCGTGGCGCATCAATCCGCGATGAAAGACGGCCAGCGAATGACTATTCCCAAGTTTTCTTGAATGTCCGCTGTGCCCCGCCAATCGTCCCTTCAGCACTCGGCCCGGTATTTCTTGGTGGAATCGGGCGAAAGGGGTCGGGAGTCGTGTTCGAGCAAGCTCGTTTCCACGTGGTCGGTCGTTGGCCGAAAACGACTCGCGCCCCCAACTCAACGTCCCGCTGAACCAATACACGACGCAAGATCCGCCAATCTCCGCAGATATTCCTCGACTGAAATACTATGAGCCGCCGTCAATGCTACCAACGCTCTCCTGGAAACGGTCTGTTCGCCGTGTTCTATCCGTCGTAAATGCCTTGGCGTAAGCCCAGCAACATCGGTCTGTTTTAGACCCGAGGATTCTCGAAGAGTGCGAACTGCGCCGCCGTACCTCTGCTTAAACTGCTCGGTCTCCTTAACATCTTCGATTGCTGCCGATGGATCAATAAGTTGTTTCAACTGCTTCCAGCCCAGATGGGTATCGGAATGAGGCCAATGAAGAAATCGCCCATCTTCGTCAATCTCAAACTTTGACAATCTTGCCGAATCGTTGCCCAGGAACCGCGTGAGCTTCTTGCTCGGGACAACCATCCGTTGAAAGCAGGGCGACAGCAGCACCAAATCCTCCAGCTCAACCCAAGCATCCACAATGGTTTCGCTTTCGTTGTGTTTGGCCATTCCACTGACAAGCCGGTAAATGAACTCCCCTTCTGAGGCTCGATCGGGCTTCGCAGCAATGTGAAGCCGCCGGGACGATCGGATTTGCAAAGACATCAGTCGCGCAGTAACCGCCTCGATCGGCAGATCGTTTATGAACACCACTTGCCTTGTCGTCAGTGCTCTCGGCTTCTCCTTCGCGGTGCTTCTCGACAAATCAGCCAAGCGCGAAAGGATGAGAGTCGGCTGCGAACTTGAACTCGCTTCGCCCGCGATCGACCGTACAGAAACAGCCGAACGCAGCCTTGACGGCAGTCGAAGAACCTGCTCGCGGCAAAGAGCTTCGTAATCTTCATTCGTCACGAAAACGACAAGATTCTCAGCGGTTGTCGATCGAATCGTCTTTGCCGAGCGTTTCCTAGCTTTCACCCGCCTGCTTCGCTTTCCCGTATTTGCTGCCATTGCTCCAGTAGCTCCAGGCGATGTTTCTCTGCCAATCCGGTAAGGGCTTTCAGTTCCCTTTTCGATGGTCTTCCATTGCCCAAGATTTCGATCATGTCGTCCGGCGCCAGCAGGAAAAACACTTTGACTTCCCATTCGCCACGCCGCTTGACGTGAAAATGTGGTGGTTCGTGGTCGTTCCTGAACCGGGCGGTAGAAACCATACTGCTTCTTAACCCACTCGGTACCTTTTCCAGCAGTTCCCGATGCACGACGCTGCCCCGCCGATGCACCACCCGGCCCCTTTCGCTCCGGGCCAGCGCCATGTGCGGGCGACGGTAGTGCGGGGCCAATTCGATCCGGCGCCCCACGTTCCAGCCGATTTTACCACGCCGGTGGGCCTTGTGCATGTACTTGGCATCGCCGCTGGCTTCGAATGTCTCGCGGTCCTTGGACAGAACATCCCGTTCGATCACTGCGGGGTGGTAGTCAGCGACTGCTCGACGGGCAGTCTCTGTCGTCGAGAGAATCACGATATTCGCATTTTAGCCCAATGTTGCTCAGGACAGGCAAGCGGAGTTACAATTGGTGGGCGTTAAAATGTCGCCCTGCCCCATTCCTATCGTCGGTAACATGATGAATCTGACCCAACTGCTGATCGATAAACTGGCCCTTCCGCTCGGATCGCTGTTGATTCGCTCGGTGGCGGGCGAACCGGCTGGAGTGGTGGGCGGCGGGCTGCTGAGGGTCGCGGAGCGGTTGGCGTCGGACCGATACGAGCAGCGCGAGTTGGCTCGAAACTTCGAACGCATCGGCGAACGGGTGGTGCAGCGTCTGGAACCCCTGTTCGACGAGGCAATCGCCCGGGGCGGGATCGATCCGGACAAGGTCGCGGGTGCCGTGGGCTGGGTGCTGGACCGCGACGGATCCGCCAAAGCGTTACTGGACTACCGCATGCAGCCCGACCGATTGGCGGCGGCGTGGCGCGCGGCGCATCCCGACCGCTGGGGCGACTTCAACGCCGACGAACGGTGTCTGTACCAGGCTGCGTTGGATGATGCTGCGCGTTATCTGATCGAGATCGCCGCCGAACTACCGGGTTTTGGCAGCCACTTTGCGGCCCGCGTCGTCCAGCAATTGGGCTCGTTGGTCGAAGATCTGGACCATGTCTTGGACCAGGTCGATCGCATGGAAGCCTGGCTGATCGATCGCGGCCGAGGTGGCGGGACAGAGCGGTTCGAAGCCGATTATCGCCGCGCGGTGCTCCGCAAGTTCGACTACATGGAATTGTTGGGCGCGGATATTCCCGCGGAATCGCGCCGCCATCCACTGTCGATCGCCTACGTCTCGATCACCCTGCTGGCCGCGGACGACAGCGATACCCGGGGGGACGACGACGTCGGCGTGGGCGTGTCGCAGTCGTTCGAGGCCCTGCTGGACGAATTGCACGGCAAGGGCCGACGCCTGCTGATGCGCGGCGAGGCGGGTAGCGGAAAAAGCACCTTGCTGCGGTGAGCCAGCCTGCAAGCCGCCAAGCCGGGCGAGGACGGCAAAGCTGCCCAAGGCGGCTGGCGCGACTGCATCCCGTTCCTGATACGCTTGCGCGACTATCCGCAAGGGGAATTGCCCCCGGTCATGGAATTGCCGGGCAAAGTCGCCAAGAACGTCGGGGCGCCGCCCGAAGGCTGGGTGCGCGAGCTGCTCGATTCGGGCCGGGCTCTGCTGCTGTTCGACGGCGTGGACGAAGTGCCCAACGACCGCCGCGACGACGTGCGGCGCGAGATCGAAGAGATCATCCGTACCTATCCCGCCAACTTTTTTCTAGTCAGTACCCGACCCGCGGCCGTCCCCGAGAACTGGCTGGCCTCGCTCGATTTCCGCGAGTCCCGGATCAATCCGATGTCGGAAACCGACCGCAATCGCTTCATCGACAAATGGCACAAGGCGGTCGCCGAACAACTGCGCCGCGACAAACGCAAGACGGACGAAGAAGAACTCCCGGCCCTGGCCGAAAATTTGATCCGCCAATTGCGTGACAGGCCGCCGATCGCCCGCTTGGCAACCAATCCCCTGCTGTGCGGCATGATCTGTGCGCTGCATCGGCAGCGCCGTCAGCAAGGCCCGAAACCCACGTGGAATTGTGCGAGGATCTGTGCAAGATCCTGCTGCATCAGCGCGAGAAGGAAAGCCAAAAGGACACCGGGCCGATTTCGCCGGAGTACGCCCGGCTGAGCTACCCGCAGAAACTCGCCCTGGTCCAGGAACTGGCTCACTACATGGTCTGCAACGGCCAATCCTCGGTAACGGCCGACCAAGCGGACCATTGCCTGGCTCTGGCGCTTGGCAGGTTTCCCGAAAGCCAGCAGATCGCGCCGCAAATCGTGCGGCAGGTATTCGTCGAACGCAGCGGATTGCTGCGGGAACCCGAGCCCGGTCGGCTGGATTTCATCCACAACATCTTGAAGGAATACCTGGCGGGCGATCGTTTCGCCGCGCGGGGCGACGAGGGCCAGTTGGTCGAGCATGCGTTGGATCCCGCTTGGCAGCCGTCGATCCTGTTTGCCGCAGGCAGCCCGAACCCCGGCTTCGCCGACCGGCTGATCGACCGCTTGCTGGCCGCGGCCGACGCGCCGCTGGGACGCTTGCGTTGCTTATTCGGCGGCACTGACGGAGCGCGAGCCACCCGGCTGTTCGCGGTGCTTTGCGGCGGCCATGCGCTGCATTTGAGCGCACAGAACCGCCACCGTCTGAATTCGATCCTGGAAAGCTCCAATCGTCCCCTGTCCGTTTCCGAGTCCGAGTCCTATGCGGCGCTGGGCGATTTCGTCGTGCCCTACTTGAGCTACGATCCGAACTTGCCGGCGCGGACGTTGGTGGCCTGCGTTCGCACCTTGCGCTTGATCGGGACCGAGGACTCCAAAGCGTGTCTGAAGGGCTATTGCGCCGAGCGGCGGGCCACGGTCGTCTCCGAATTAAGGCAGGCTGTCGATCCGCTGGAGTTGACGGTCGTTCAAGAGCAACTGCTGCCGATCGTGGAACTCGATCCGGAGGTCAAGCAGCAATTGGAACAAGCCGAACCTGTCCACGTATTGCGCGGCCTGAGGCAATTGACGCTTCACGAACTGCATCCCACTGACTTGGCGGCACTGAACGAATTGCCCGAGTTGCAGCGGATTCAAGTTCGTACGCCATCGCCCACAGCCATCGAATCCTTATTGATGTCGTTCGACCGGCTGTTCGGCAACGTGAGCTGCGTCAATTCCCTTGGAATGACTTTGTTGCCCATCCCGGCAGGAACATTCCTGATGGGATCACCCGCATCGGATCAACAGGCAGCTTGATATGAGAAGCCGCAGCACCAGGTCCGGATCACGCGACCGTTTCTGCTGGGGATGTATCCGGTGACCCAGTACGAATACCAACGGGTGATGGGTGAAAATCCGAGCCGCTTTCATGGAGATGACCGTTTGCCAGTGGAATCGGTTTCTTGGTTCGATGCGATAGAATTCTGCAACCGGCTGAGCGGATTGGAAGGGCTTGAGCCGTACTACGACATCGACGACATCGTCCGCAAGCACGTCCGCGTAAGTGGGGGATCGGGGTATCGGCTGCCCACCGAAGCCGAGTGGGAATACGCGTGCCGAGCCGGCACCACAACGCGTTGGTGCTGCGGGGACGATCCGGAACAACTGACCGAGCATGCTTGGTTTGGCGAGAATTCTGGGAGCCGGACGCATCCGGTAGGGCAAAAGCTGCCGAACGCCTGGGGCCTGTATGACATGCATGGCAATGTGTGGGAGTGGTGTGGGGACTGGTTTGACAAGTATGCGCGGGCGGTAGCGAAAGATCCGACGGGACCGGCGGCTGCGGCGCCCCGGTTGCTACGAACATGTGCTGCCGACCGCCCGCTCGCCGCGGCAGCGATTCTGTAGTTGGGCTTGCCGTAACGCTTTACGTCGCGTGGCGGTCCGCGAGCGGCGCTGGCGACGTCGGCTGGGGCTACCGGCCTTGGCCCGTTGTCAGCGGGATGATTTCTGGTAGCTGGCCGCCTGGCTTGTGTGCCGCATATTTGCGCTGGCAGTGGAGCGAGCTTATTTTACGGGCTGTTCACCGACTGGCGGGAGACGGGTTCCATGTGCGGAGCATGAGAAGAGGCTTTTTTCATGATTGACAAGGCGTCGAATTGGCCCCCGGACGAGATTTTGCCGCTGGCGTTGGAGCGGTTCGACGAACGGCTGCGCCGCTATCGGCTGGTGCAGCCGCACGCGGAGCGAAAGATGGCCCAGTCGCTGCAGCGTTACGGTCAGGTTTCGCCGGTGGTGGTTTGTTGGCAGGAGGGGGATTGGGTGCTGATCGACGGTTTCAAGCGACTGCACGCGGCCCGGGGTCTGAAGGGCTTGTCCCAGTTGCAGGCTCGGCGGATGGATGTCGACGAGCAGGGGGCCAAGGCGGCGATCTATAACCTGAACCGGATCGGCCAGCGTCCTCAGGAACTGGAGGAGTCGTGGATCGTGCAGGCGCTGGTTCGCGACGACGGTCTGTCGCAGGTGGAGGCGGCCCGGTTGCTAGGCAGGCATAAGAGCTGGGTCAACCGCCGTTTGGCGATGCTGGAGCGTTTATGCGAGGCGGCGGTGGAGGAACTTCGCGTGGGGTTATTGA
>SKKK01000189.1 GCA_007121535.1 Planctomycetaceae bacterium
CTTGTACTTCTTGCCGCTGCCACAGGCGCAGGGCTTGTTGCGGCCGACGCGGGCGGTGTCGTTTTGGATGGCTGGACAAGATCTATTGACACCAGATGTCATCCCCACACGTCAATCGTTTCTCGACCACACCACCCCGCTTCCACCCGCCGAACCGCATCTCCAGTGGCCGCAACCGCTATTAGGCACCCGACACCGCCTGAGTACGCCGAGCGGGTGGGCATCTGAACACGTAGATCGCCCAGCCCAAGGCGTCTCTGCCCCATTTCAAGTAGACTGATTTCTCCTTCGCCACGCGCTCAAGCAGTTCTGGAAGATCAGGGTCATCGTGGTTGGCGTGCGCGTACTCCGCCGTCGCATGCCACTGCAGACCTTCGTATCGGTCCCAGTCGTCCTTGCTGCTCACCAGAGTATGCACGAGGTCGAGCCCTCGCCGCTCTCCAGCCTCCACGTTTTCTACGTGGCTTCCGAAGGCATCTCTTGTTAGCCCACACGCCCGCAAGTGCTCGTCCGACGGCTCCCGCAGCCAGTACGGCTCCCCCACTATCACCCAGCCGTCGGGCTCAACCATGCCGACGAGCGCGTCAAGAGTCGGTCCGTGCCCGCCGAAAACCCAGCTCGCCCCAATGCACGAAGCGAGAATGAAGCTGTGTGGCTTGTCGGGTTTGAAATCAGCGCCATCCATTCGGGTGAAGGTGATTCCTGCTTGTGGCACACGGGCTCTGAGCCTTTGTTCCGCGTCGGCGATGAAAAAGGGCGAGAGGTCCACGCCGACGCCGCGCACTCCGTATGCCTCCGCTAGACGTATCAGGAATTCGCCCTTCCCGCAGGCGATGTCAACCACTCGTGCGGCTGTCGGAAGCTGCAACAAGTCCACCAAGCGTGTGAGCTTCTCCTCGCTCGTGGGATTGCACACCACGTGCCCACGATGAGTGATGTCGTAGAACTTCCAAGTATTCATCAATCGATCATTCAGTTGCGTTGGGTATAGGGAGTTTCTGCCAATCACCTGTGGGCGTCAGATCTGCGGCCTAACGCGCAGGCAGGCACTTTTCGCAAGTCACATTCTAGCATAAGTTCCTTGTGAGCCTTTCGCTTCGCATCAGGCGACGTTCAACCGCCAGATAGTGAAGTTCAACACGGCGGCGAAGCTGACCCAGGCCAGGTAGGGCACCAGGAGCCAGCCGGCCAGCGTCGAGCGGCGAAAGAAGGCCCACGTCGTGGCCGCGATGGCCAACCACAGGATCACGATCTCCACGAAGGCCCAGCCGGGCTGGTGCATGCCGAAGAAGATCCACGACCAAGCGACGTTCAGAACAAGCTGGCCGCCGAACAGCGTCAGGGGTATCGCGGCGGCCTGGAAACCTGCCGGCTTCCAGACGAGCCAGGCGGCGAGAGCCATCAATACGTAGAGCGTGGTCCACACCGGTCCAAACACGCTGGCGGGCGGGTTCCAGGTGGGTTTGGCGAGCGTTCTGTACCAACCGTCGATCTCCGGTGTGGTGGCGATGGCCCCAAGGCTGCCCGCGCCGAGGCAGACAGCGATGAAGACGACAAGGCCGATCCAGCGTTTCGTTGCATTCATGTGGTTTCCTTCTTCGTTCGACGCGTATCACCGGCACCGATGTTCCGCCAATTTTCTGCCGAGTCGCTGGGCCTTGCGACGTGCCTTGTCACTTACGTCCGGCCGCTCTTTCAAAGCGGCCAGGCCAATGAACAGCACGTCCACTCGCTGGGCGCCGAGCAATCGGGCGGCTTGCTTCAGGAGGCCGACCATCGACGTGAAGAGTCGACCCAGGATGGCCGGTGCGGCCGAAGACGCCACGACGACGGCTCGCTTGGTGCGATTCCGTTTCCTCGCACTGGGCGCCAGCTTGCCCCAGGGCCAGTGGGCGCAGCACACCAACCGTTCGACAAACCGCTTCATCACGGCCGTGACGGTGCCGAAATTCATCGGCGAGGCGAGTATGATCGCGTCGGAACGCTCGATCTCCTCCAGGATCGGTCGCATGCGGTCATCGAGGATGCAGCGTCCGAACTCATCTCCAGCCTGCTGCGTACACGAGCGGCAATTCGTGCAGAACTCGATGTGCTCATCGACCAAATAGAACTTCGTTGTTTGGGCACCTGCCGCTGCCGCTGCGCCAAGCAGTTCGTCGACGGCCGAATCGATCACGCCCCCTTTGCAGTACGTGCCCACGATTGCGGTAATTTTGGATGGACGCTGCATGGTATCCCTTGTATCGTTTTTTTTCATGGCGCCTGTGGACTCGTCTCGATCACGGCATCAGCCAGTCAACTATCCGCAGCCCGGGAATATTCCGAAAATCGCTAGTGTTGTGGGTCACCAGCGTCAGGTCGTGAACCAGAGCAACTGAAGCGATCATCAAGTCGACAGAAGGAAACTCGATACCCCGCTTGCGAGCTTCAATGCGGGTTCGCCCGAAAGTCACTGCGCAGTCGACGTCGAAATCCAGGGCATGTACTTCAATTTGCAGCATCTCTGCGATGGTATCCAAAATCCGGGTGGGATCCGGTCGGTTGTACGCCCAGACAAAAAGTTCACCCAGTGCGACGCTCGCCGTATAAAGCCGTCCCGAGTACTGAGTAAAACGATGCGCGAGTCCGGCAGGTCGTCTGAGGTAGGCCGAGAGAATATTCGTGTCGAGCAGGTAACTCATAGTCCAAGTCCCGCCCGTCGCTCGCGCTTCCGATCTTGATGAATCTCTTCAAGCATCCGGTCCTCTTCCTCAGTCGCCAGATCGGCAAGCGCACCGGCCACGGTCCTCGTATTGCCGGGCTTCCAACCCGGCGGCGGTCCAGGCAACTTCTTCTTCGAGCAGACCGCGATATGCACCTGAACCTTCTGTCCATCCGCGATTCCCGGATCTTCATCCAGTTCGATGATTTTCCCATGTACGATACCTTGCAATGTCGCATTCATAGCATCCTCCGATCTGTCAGGTGTTCAGTGCCTGGACGGGCGGGTTAAGTGGTCGAACGGTTCTGTCGTGCGTCGCATGTGGGCCGAACAGATGTCCGTATCGAGCAGAAACTTCATGGTGTCCCTTTCCTGTGTGTGCGAAAAACTAGACAGCTGGGCCAGTACCCATTGCTGTCGTCGCGGAATCGGTTGCTCGAGCCATCCGTCCTAGAATTCGGGTTCGACGGGACCTTTGAATTATACCCTGTGCTCAGTTCTACCAGGCGGCCTTCGAAGCCGCTCAGCTAAGCGACGATCGTTTCCAGATTCGGATCTTCCACGACGAATTCCCTTCTGTGAGTTGCTGACGCCAATCCCCCTCGGCAGGTTGACCATCTGCTCCGGGCGATTACCATAGAACCCGCATCATTCGGTGCTCACCGCGGTGCTCTTTTTTCGCAATCCCGAGGCCGTGGTTTCTTCTGTGGTGCCATACAGTTCGCCGGATTTTGCAGCGATTTGCCGGGATTTGCAAGGAAGGTAGCCGAAAGAGGTAGGCTTGGGAGGAGCTTGGCTGTTGCCAGAAGTTGCGCCGTGGGCGGGAGTTGTGAGACGTAAATGCAAACGCCGCAAGCGTTTATGCTTACGGCGTCTCTATTTGAGGATATTTAGACCCAAGTATCCCCGAGAGGATTCGAACCTCTAACCTTCGGCTCCGGAGGCCGACGCTCTATCCAATTGAGCCACGGGGACATGTACCGGAATGGCGGTACCGTTTGACCAACCTTCCAAATTGTTAAGGACCGACAAGGGATTAATCGACCGGCGGCTAGCGCCTTGCCGCTCGGATGACCGGTGGCTAGCGCCTTGCCGCTCACATGACAAACCGACTGTAAGCGGTCTGGCGGTCGTTAAACGGATTTTAGCTGGTGGCTCGCCGCGTGTACAGCACGGGTGCGAGGGGAATTTGTCGATTAACCAAAGTCGAACTCTAGCTGATCGCCGCGCTGGAGCATGTCGGCCCAGGTCACTTCGCCGCCTTCGTAGGCGGCCATGCGGCCCAGGACGGCGGTCAGATTAGCTCGGACCGAGGGCGCTACGGTCTCGTTGGCGTAGTTCCCCTTTGTGATGAACTCGTAAAACTCGTCGATGTTGGTTTGAGCGCCGGTGGTGTACAGATTTTGTACCGGTCCCCCCTCGAACGGCTTTTTGCCTCGGATGAACACGCTGCCGAAATAATCGGTGTCGATCACGCCGTCGGCGCCGAAGAAACGTGTACGGATCTCGTCCTGGACCCCGGGGATGGATTGGATCGATGTGAACGACACGGGCAGTTCGTCAGGGAACAAGTAATTGACGGCGAAGTGGTCCCAGATACTGCCTTCGGGTCGCACCTTGCGACCGCCCATGCCGACCGCGCTGATCGGATCGGCATCGGCGATCCAGGTGGCGACGTCCAGCACGTGGATGCTCTGTTCGACGATGAAGTCCCCGGACAGCGGCAGGACGAAGTACCAGTGGCGGAGTTGCGCTTCGGGCGTGTCAGGTCGCGGGCCACGTCCGCCGCCCGACCAAGGATAATGGGCTTCGCCCATGACCAATCGTCCCAAATCACCGGCTCGGACTCGCCGCAGCGCTTCGCGAAACAGCGGATCGGCTCGTGTTTGGAAGTCGACCAAGTAGACCAGTTCCTTCTCCGTGGCTTGTGCGCCGGATTGGGCGATCGACTGGCAGCCGGGGACATCGACGGCGACCGGTTTCGAGAGGAATACGTGCTTCCCGGCTTCGACCGCGGCGGCCGCCTGCTCGGGGTGGAAGTACGGGGGGGTCTGGATCACCACGGCATCGACCTGGTCGTCCAGCATGCGTTTGTAGCCATCGAGTCCCGTGTAGCGATGGGCCGAGTCGATTTGGGCGAGTTGACCGACGGCATCCGCTCGATCTTGGAAAAAGTCGGCGCAGGCCGTCCAGCGGTAGTTGCCCGTTTGGGCGAACATGGGGATCAGCCATCGGCCTCGGCCGCCGCAGCCGATCAGACCCAGCCGGACGACCGAGTTGGCTTGTGAACCGAAGACGAGGGATGGCTTGATGAACGTGGCCGCCGTGGCGGACGCGGCGGCCCCGGCCAGAAAACGACGCCGGTCAACCGGCGTGGGATCACAGACGTTGGACATAATCGGATCTCCTTTTCGGGTGAAATCGGCGCGCTCAGCCAACGCCGCTCACTAAGAGGCCGTAACAATACCGTCCACGCAGGATGGTTCTCCGAGCCGTCAGGCGGTTTGGTTACGGCCTCGAAACACCGAGTCAAGAATAACTGCCCGGATCTTGTCGGGTAAGTACCCGGCCAGAAGTTTCCTGCCAACTGAGGTAGCCTTGCATGGGGACGCAACGGGGTCGGGAGTCGTTTTCGGCCAGCGATCTACCACATGGGAAGCGGGTCACCCGAAAACGACTCCCGACCCCTTTCGCGAATCGCGACCGTCATTCATTTACCGATCGAATCGAGGTTGCCGGATGTCCAGCGAACGCGCATGCCGCTGGGCAGTCTGGCACCGGCAGCGGTGGTGAGCCGCATGGGTTGGGCTTCGACGCATCCGATCCTTCCGCCCACGCAGGTTCCTGTTATCCACTGCCGCAGGTCGGCAAGGGACGCCCGAGGCGTGTGACAAGTCAGTAGAACCCAACTTGCTTGGGGGCTGAGCAGCTCACCACAGGCGTCCAATAGAGGTCCGAGATCGCGATCGATTTTCCAGGCTTGGTTTTTGGGACCGTGGCCGTAGCTGGGCGGATCCAGGATCAGACCATCATAGCGGACGCCGCGACGCAATTGGCGCCGGACGAACACCAATGCGTCTTCATGAATCCAGCGGATCGGGGCATTGTTCAATCCGGACAAAGCCGCATTCTGTCGTGCCCAAGCGACTACGTTCCTGGCCGAATCGACGTGGGTCACGTTGGCGCCAGCCGCCGCTGCGGCCAAGGTCGCACCACCGGTGTACGCGAACAGATTCAAGATCCGCCGCCCGGGCACTTCGCCGCTCAAGCGAGCTGTAATCCAGTCCCAATTCTCCGCCTGTTCGGGGAATATTCCAAGGTGGCCGAATGGGGTCGGCCGCAACTGGAAGATCAAAGGGCCGTAACCGATCATCCACGTCGCCGGCAACCCTGACGGCGGGCGCCATCGGCCGTCACCGTCCGCTTGCCTTTCGAACCGAGCATCCACACGCTCCCACCGATCAGGCGTCCTGCAACGGCGTCGCGCAACGGCTGGGCACGGCCGATCGATCAAATAGGACCCGAATCGCTCCAGCTTGCGCCCCTGGCCGAAATCGACTAATTCGTACTGGTCACTGGTAAACACCCTATCCCCGTTCCGTTTCTCGACCAAGTTTCCCGCAACGCCCGCCAAAAATACAGCGCAAGAGGCCTAAACTTTCACGATGCCCGCAGGGTCCCAGTATCCAATTAACTCTTATGGCATACATGTACCCACCATATGCTACCGCAATAATGGGGACGACGATTTCCCCGGATCATTCAAGAAATGGTCGCCTTTTCCAGTAAGTCGTTTGTTAACACGTGGTTGCATCCATCTTACCCAAATCGCCGCGCATCGCAAAACGAGACGTAAGCCAGGAGAAATGCCTGGATTTCCTCGCTGACGTTTCGCGTTACAAAATAATCCGGATTTCCGCTTAGCATTTTGGGGAATTTCCGCTCAGTTGATCTGGATCGACAAGCGGGAATCGTTTAGAGTCCGGTCGCCCGCGTCAGTCGGCGCTTCCCTTGCATCGTGGTTGTCGCCTTTCGTCAAGGAGGACGAGAATGGAGACTCTGAAGACCGCTCTGGTGGTTGTCTTATTGTTGGCAGTGCTGTACGGAGTGTTCATCGTGTTGAACAAGCCCGAATTGGGCGAACCTCCGGAATTGGCATGGCAGACTCTGGCGACTTCCCCGCCCGAAATCGAGTATGGCGATCCGGTGGGGGAATCGACAAGTCCCCTGCCGCCCATGATCACAGCGCCACCGGAAATGCAGCCGGAGATCACGCCGATGGAGAAAGACACGGCGGATCCCGACGGTGATGTCTCGCTTGACGAACTACCTCGAATAAGCGGTGATTATGGCCCGTCATCAGGCGACGAAGGGGCGAGGGACGGCCGAAAGGTGGGCGATTTCGGTTCGGAGCCGCCAAAGCTTTATGGCGAAAAGAGTGGCGAAGTGTCGAGGCCGGCAGATCCTGGCTATCCATTGGCAGAGAAGTCACCTGAATTCGATTCGCGAGCCACGTCAGCGACCGATCAGGATGACATGCCTTCGGTGCCAGAAGATCTCTCGGATCGAGTGGCGACACTGGAAAACACCGGCGTTGATCGCCGCTTGTCCATCTACGAGCAGCCGTCATCGGAAGCAGCTCAAGATTACGGCGACAACGGACACGAGACTCGTCCCGCTTCAAATTCGTTTGAAGATGCCTGGATGCTGGCAACCGACCAATTGAACCGCCAGTACTGGAGCGATGCCCTGCTGACGTTATCGGCGTTTTACGATCGGCCGGAAGTCACCGGTCGGGATCGCCAGCGTCTGGTCGATCTGTTAGATCCGTTGGCTGGAAAGGTCATCTATTCGCCCGAGCATCTGTTGGAGCCCCCGCATCAGGTTCGTCCCGGCGAGAGTCTGCTGGAGATCGCTCAGCAGTACCAGGTGCCTGCCATGCTGTTGAAGAACATCAACGGAATCTCCGACCCCGGAAATCTGACGCCAGGCAGTTCGCTGAAGGTGGTGCGAGGTCCGTTTCGAGCCGAAGTGAACTTGGCGAAAGACGAGCTGGTGTTGTTCCTGGGCGACTATTATGCCGGTCGGTTTGCGATCAGCATTGGCAACGACCCGCAACCAAAGCCGGGGCAATACGTCGTTCAGGGCAAGCAGGAAGGCCGCGAATACTTTGCACCCGATGGCTCCCGCATCCCGCCGCTGGCGCGTGACAACCCCTACGGACGTTGGTGGATTGATCTGGGCGGGGATGTCTGCATTCATGCGTCGCCGGAAACCACGCCTTCCCATGGCGGGCTGGGCTGCATCAGCCTGGATCCTCATGATGCGGCCGATGTGTTCGGGATCCTGTCGATCGGATCGAAGGTCATCCTGCGATAAGCCTCTTTTCCAATGCCGCGTCTCGTGATAGAACCTAGTGCGTTGTCCAGGCGAAATCTTGGGGTCACGATCAGTGAGCGGCACGGCGCTAGCCGCCGGTGGCGTAAAGGATCGACTCTAGCCGCCGGTGGCGTTCAGAATCGGCGGCTAGTGCCGTGCCGCTCACAATCCGCATTTTTCGCCTGGACAACGCACTAGTCGAGTGTTCGTGGATCGATATGGTTTATGTCGCAGGGATAAAGGCACAGCGTGTACGACAAGCAGGCTCTGGTTGCACTGGTTCGAGAAAGAGCCCTGGAATTCGGGGATTTTACGCTCGCTTCGGGTAAGAAAGCATCGTTCTACCTGGATTGCCGTCGAGTCACCTTGGACTCGGCCGGCGCCAACCTGATCGCTCACGGGATGCTGGAGATGCTGGGCGACCCGTTACCGGATGCCGTGGGTGGCATGGCGATCGGAGCCGACCCGATCACTGCGGCGGTGATCACGGTTGCCGGCCAGCAGGGCCGCCCGATTCGCGGATTCATCGTTCGCAAGGAATCGAAGTCGCACGGCAAAGGCCGCGATGTTGAAGGTCCGATCCAGGCCGGCGATCGCGTGGTGATCGTCGAGGACGTGGTGACGACCGGCGGCAGTTCACTGCGAGCCATCGAAAAGGTCGAAGCGGCCGGCTTGCACGTTCAAGGCGTGCTGGCCATCATCGATCGCCTGGAGGGCGGTGCGGAAGCCTTTGCGGCCAAAGGTTATTCCTTGCGGACCTTGCTGACCATTCGGGATTTTGGCATAGAACCTTCCAGCGACTGACAATGGACACGGCGCCTTTGAAAATCGTATTCTACCCGCATCCCGCCTTGCGGCACCAATCCAAGCCGATCAAGCGGGTCGATGCCGATCTGAAGCGGATCATTCGCGAAATGTTCACCCTGATGTACGAAGCCAACGGGATCGGGCTGGCCGCCAATCAAGTGAACCTGCCGTTTCGTTTGTTTGTGATCAACCTGGCTGCCGTACCCGACGAAGGCGAAGAATTGGTGTTTCTGAATCCGGTCCTTTCCAAGCCGAAGGGAAGCGAAGAGTACGAGGAAGGCTGCCTGAGTCTCCCGCAGCTTTACGCCCCGGTCCTACGACCTAAGCAAGTCATGGTCCAGGCTTACAACTTGCGGGGCGAGGAGATCAGTACCTCGCTGGACGGCATGCTGGCGCGCGTGGTCCAACACGAATACGACCATTTGGAGGGCGTGCTGTTCACCGATCGAGTCAAGGCATCGGCGCTGGACGAAGTCCAGCCGGCGCTGGATTCGTTCACGTCGGAATTTGATCGTCTCCGTCAGCAGGGCGAGATTCCATCCGACGAGCAGATCGCACAGCGGCTTCAGCAATGGGAGCAGAAGTACTGCTGACGACCGGCGAATGAATCCGTTCTCCTCTTTCGCGGAAGGAGCGGGAGCGGCGTGTTCCGCTTTCCCCCGGTCTTCCACTACCCGAAACACGAGTCACTCCCAGATCCTGACCTCTTGCGGTTCGTCGGAACGAGCCCAGGCGCGGTACATGCCGTCGGTCGTAAATCGGCTGACAATGTTTCCCGCGGCGTCGATGCCGATGATTCCACCGGTCCGCGGCGGCAGCCGTTCTTCCAGCACCAGTTCGGCCGCCTGTTCCAGCGACTTGCCACCGTGTTCCATCAAGGCCGAGATCTGGAAGGCCACCGCGTGGCGGATGAACTCCTCGCCGATCCCCGTGCCCGACACGCCGCACGTGGCGTTGTTCGCGTAGGTTCCGGCGCCGATGATCGGCGAGTCGCCGATGCGGCCCGCTCGTTTATTGGTCAACCCGCCGGTCGACGTACCTGCGGCCAGGTTGCCCTGCCCGTCCAATGCGACGCATCCGACCGTGCCGTAGCGCCGATCGCCAAAGCGTCGCGCCGAGTCCTCCAGCGGATCGGCCTGGAGTTGTTCTCGTTCGCGCTGCTGGGCTCGCTGCAGTTGCCGACGCCGGGCATCGGTGGAAAAGAACTCGTTCGGCACCGGCTCCAGCCCCATCCGGGCAGCGAACTGGTCGGCGCCGGGGCCTGCCAGTAACACGTGCCGAGTCCGTTCCATCACCAGGCGCGCGGCGGCGATCGGGTGCCGAATCGTGGTGACATTGGCCACAGCCCCGCACGCCAGCGTCCGCCCGTCCATCAGCGACGCATCCAACTCGTGGGTCCCTTCGTGGGTAAAGACGGCGCCGCGTCCCGCATTGAACACCGGAGCATCCTCCAACGCGCGAATCACCTGCTCGACCGCATCCAGGCTCGTACCCCCCTGTTCCAGGATGCTGATCCCGCGGTGCAAGGCATCGCGCAGCGCGGCCCGGTGAGCCTGAATCACCTCCTGCGGTTGATCTCGCGAAATCGTCCCAGCACCCCCGTGCAAGACGATTGCCCATTGTGGTCGATTGTTTTCCCGGTCGCCTTGGGCGGTGGAAGCCGTCCGCATGTTTGTCGTCCTTCCTTCCGCAGGGCGGCCCGGCGTTTCTCCGCCCATCAATTGCAGATTCGCCAGAACAAGCACGCACCCCGCCCAACCACCGATCGTTCGAAATCGCATGATCTTCCTGCCCCTTTGCTCAACTGCTGTGTTGGATCAACAGAATCTCACCTTCCTGGATCACGTAGTCCTTATGTTCTTTGCGCATCAGATTGTGGGCTTTGACCTCGCGTTCGCTGCCCAGCCGGATCAGATCGTCGCACGTCATGACCTCGGCTCGAATGAAGCCGCGAGCCAGGTCCGTATGGATTCCCGCAGCCGCCTCGACCGCCGTGCCTCCCCGGCGGATCAGCCAAGTGCGCACCTCGCGGTCTCCCGCCGTAAAGAACAACATCTGCCCCGACGCCGCCGTGATCTGTCGCAACAGCCCGTCACGATCGAAAAGGGTCACACCCATCTCGTGACAGAACGCTTCCCGCTCTTCAGGCTCTGCTTCCGACAACTCGAGCTGCAATCTCAGCGGGATCGCGATCACGGGCATCGAGGGCGATGAAGCCCTTTGGAAGCGCTCCAGTTCGGTGTCGTCGTCGGCTGCATTGACGATCACGATCCGCGATTTATCGCTGAACAACTGGAACGATCGGATCACCCGTTGCTGTTCCGGCGTCAGTTCCAGACCATGCAGCGAGCGGCCGTCTTCCAGAATCGCGTGCAAGGGCTGGAGGGCTTCCAGCTCCTTTTGCAACTCGTCCCGGTTCGGACGAGGGCGTTTGATCTGGTCGTGCAACCGTTCGATGCGGCCGGACACGATGTCCAGGTCGGCGATCAACAGATCGTCCTCGAAGTTGTTTAAATCCGCCAACGGGTCCTGGCCGTCAAACGCCGCGACCACCACGACCAGGCACCCGGCTTCGCGGATCAACGCCAAGCGCGACGCCGTCCCTTCATGCGAACGGCTGAGCCCGGGCGTATCGACCATCTCCAACGCCGCTTGGGTGACCTTTTTCGGTCGGTAGATTTCGCACAATGGGGCGACGCGAGGATCGGGCACGGTCGCCATCGCGGATTGCGCCTGATGAGCGTGAGCCGGATGGGGCGCCACCCCCGTCAGCCAATGGAAAAGGGTGCTCTTGCCCGAGCCCTGATAACCAACGATACCGATCTTCATCCCCGATCCTTCGTTTCCCACCTCAAATCGTCCCGGTTCCGAACGAGGACACCTTACTTTTTTGTCCTCGACCTTGACTTCGATTTCGGCGACAAGACCGTCAAGGCCTTCTTCGTATCGGAAACGCGCAGGAACAAGGTGGCGCGTTGGTTGTCGGCGGTGCCGTAGGCATATTCGATGTTGACTTTGGCTCGAGCCAACTTGGCAGCCAGTTTTCCCAATTCACCGGGCTTGTCGTCCAAGTGGATTTGCAACACATCCGTCTCGACCACCAGCGCGCCACGCTCGCCCAGCACATGGATTGCACCCCGGGGATCGTCGACAATCAAACGCAGCACGGCGTGATCCACTGTATCGGACACCGACATGGCTCGAATGTTGATACCTTGGCCGGCCAATGACTTGCAAACGTCGGCCATCACCCCCATCTTGTTTTCCAACAGCACAGACAACTGATTTTCGATCATCGATCGTCCCTTTCATGCGTGAGATGCCACTAGGTGCAAACGGCAACGGAACAAGTGCAGCCAAGTACGGCAAGATCACCCGTCTCCGCTTCGCACATTGTAAACATCCCAACGCATCCAGGGGAAGTAGGACCGAATCCCATGACGCGATTCCGTCTTCGGTCGACAATGTCCGCCCGGCGAAAGGGCAAAACCGACATCCCAATAGAGAAAGACTCAAGCGTCGAAGTCGTCCAATTGATCCAGCAATCGATCGAGATCGTCGCACGGTGCGGCCGGTTTGGTTCGTGAATCTTCCGAGGGGTCGCGGTTCCGATCGACGGACGAAACGAATGGATGCTCTGGCTCCGGTGACTGGCGTTTGATCGCGGCGGGCTGCGATGAAGTGTCGACGATCGGCAATCCGCTCGCAGCAAGGTCCGTTGGCTCGATCGCATCGCGCAGACGTCGGATTTCGCGCACATACCAATCGGGCGGCTTGGTTACATCCAAGCGCAGGATGCCCAAGCGGCGTCCAGCGGATCGTGAAAGGGTGCCGTCCGCCGCCGGATTCCGATCTCGATCATGCAGGCCGCCCAGCAGCCAATCCTGCCCGGAAATGCCATGTTGCTGGAGCGTCTGCCGGGCACTTTCCGCATCCAGCCATGTCAACAGGATCCAGTCGCTCTTGATTCCTTGCAAACATAACAGGCCTGTTGAGCCGCCGCGGAGTTGCCGCAAATCGGGGACCACGTTGATATCGACGCCCTGCTGGACCATCAGTTCGGCGACCAGATCCTCTTCCAATCGACGAGCATCCGGTGCGGCGATTGCGGCTTGGGAAAGGACGACGGGGATTCTAGCAGTCTTCATTCGCCCGGGTTCCGTGATTTTTTGGACGCCGAATTCCGATTCGTCTCATGCCGGCGATTCGAACAGGGCGATGCTGGCCGTGAACCCGTGCTGGAAATTCTTGCCGCCGATTGGTCCCAATTCGCCCGCAGCGAAAAATCCGGCTAACGGGATGTCGCCGAAGGCTTCGCGGATGGCCAACGCATCGTGATGCGGTTCGGGGAACAAGCGGGTTCCGCGTCCGTTGCAGGTAAACATCAGCGCACCACTCGCCGGGCGGCTGCTTGCCGTTCGAGCGCGGGCCAGCAGTTGACGCAACTCGGCATCCGCCGTTTCCCAATCGCGGACGTGAAACTGGACGGTCTGGCCCGTGCGAAGATAGTCACCGATCGCCAAGGCTCCGCTATCGGGGTCGAAGCCCAGCACATTACGAACCAGAAAATCCCCCTGCTCGAAATGTTCCAGGTATTCACTGACAACGCGGCCCAGATGCACACCCTGGTTGACAAGTTCGCGTTCACGCGTCGGCAATTCCGCAAACACGGCTTCCAACTGACTGACCGCCGGTTTGCCACCCAATTGCAAAACCACGTTTTGTTCCGCCTTGGTGATGACAAAGTGCCGGCCGATCGGGCGACATCCCTGGGAAACGACCGTGCGAACGCGAACCGGCCCTGAGATCAGCACGGCCACCGCGCCCTCGACGTGCGTCTGCGAGCCCAGCAGCAGACGAACCTCGCCGGGTTGCGAAGCGCCGCTGGCCATCCCCCCGATCACACGAGCGTCCGGGTGCCGTTCGTTGATCTGCTGCAGCAGGAAATCAGCGGGGAAACTGAACGGGTCGCCCAACAGCAGCAAGCTGGGGGTATCCGGCCAGCCTTCCAGCAACGAATCGGGCCAGCCGAAAAAGGATGGCCCCTCGGGCGTTTTGCGAAACGTCAGATGGATCGGCTGGACATCCACGCCGGGCAATTTGGCCAGCCATAAGGACGCGGCCGTCTGCCCTTCGATCTCTTGACCTCGCCCGACAATCGATTCCCCCGTGCATCCGATCAAGCAGTCCGTCTGCAACCGTTGGCAAGCATCCGCTGCGATCGCGTCCGCAAACGGCACAGCATCGGCGGACAAAAACAACATCGCCAAGTCAGGCGAGCTGTCCAATTCGGCAAGCGCCTGTTGACAAACCTGGGCCACCGCCCGTTCAGGATCGCCGGCCATGGAAAGAGCGGATGCAAAACGGATACTTGCAGCGGAAGATGTCATCGTCGATCGGTTATCCGGATCAAATGGAGACTCAGCCAGCCGGTCGTTGCACTCGCGGTTGGCGGACACAACCAAGCCGAAATTATTCACGAAAGGGCCGCGTACGACAAGCAGGCCACGGCGTAGAACGAGATGGGTGTGTTGGGATCTGGCATACGGATTCGCCAGGCACAGCCGGTAACAAGACAGGCCCGGGAGACCTGCGGTCGGCGGTTTCGGCGGGGTCAGAGACCCGCGCCGAACCGTTTTGGTAACACGGTTTCGGCCAACGACTTACCATGTGGAAACGAGGTTGCCCGAAAACGACTCCCGACCCTTCCTCCCAATTCCACCAAGGGAATCCTCGGCCGGGTGCCGATGATCGCCCGGCCTAGACTTGATCCGGCAACGCATACTCACTGCGCTCGGGCCGATGCAGGAACCGGTTGCCTTCCGGGCTGTTGGTAAAACGCTCGTTCACGGCGTCCCACCGAAGCCGCTGCCCCGTCTCGCCGGTTACTTCGCTCACCCAGCGGACGATGTTCCCCAGGTTGCAGATGGTGGCCGAACGATGGCCGGCTTCGGCGGGGGCCACGGGGTCGCGGCGTTCCCGGATACAGTCCAGCCAGTCGCGATGATGGCCGGGGCTTTGGTAGAGTTCCACTTCGGGGTCCGCCACCGGTTCGGCGATCAGTTCCGGTGGATCGGAACTGGCGTGGCCGCGGGTGACGGTGATCGAACCTTTCTCGCCGATGAAGCGAACGCCGCTCCAGTCCGGCCCGTCACCGAGTTCCAGCAAGACGTCGCCGGGAAACCGCATCCACACTTTCGGCGAGCCCACGCCCCGCTGCCGGCCGCCGGGATTGTCCGGAGTGCTGTACATCGTCTCGAAAGGCTCGCCCTCGACCCAGACCTCTTCCGGTCCGCTGTCATCCAAACCCATCCCCCACTGGGCGACGTCCAGTCCATGGCCGCCCCTGTCGCTCATGTTGCCGCCGGAGAAGGGCCGGATGGAAACCCAGCTTGGGTTGCTGCGGTTGTCCCAAATGACGTAATTGTACGGAGGCGGTTCGGCCGGGCCGCACCACATGTCCCAATCCAACCCTTCAGGGACTGCCTGCTCCGGGTGCCTCGGCTCCATCGGGCTGTAGAAATTGGTAGCGACCACGCGGGTCAGCTTGCCGAGCGTACCGTTGCGCACGTGCATGATGCCGTCGTACTCGGTGCGACCCGAGCGCTGCTGAATCCCCGTCTGGAGCACTCGCCGATACTTCCGCACGGCCTCGACAATTCGGCGCCCTTCCAGGATGCTGTAAGAGAGCGGTTTTTCGCAAAAGATGTCTTTGCCGGCCTGAGCGGCGTGGATGCAATTCAACGCGTGCCAATGGATCGGGGTCGCCACGATCACGGCATCGATGTCTTGGCGCTCGAGCAGCTTGCGGTAATCCTGATACACGTGCTTGGCGCCGACCGACTTGGCAATCTCTTCGGCCCGCGGCAGGTAGACGTCGGCGATGGCCGCGACATCGCAGCTTCGCGCGAAGGCGCGAACCAGTCCGCTGCCCTGGTTCCCCACCCCAATGCCCCCCAGCACGATGCGGTTGTTTGCGCCCATGGCTCGGGCAGGAATGAAATGCGGCATGCCGACTGCCGTCGCTCCCGCAACGACGCCCGCTCGCAAGAAGCTTCGCCTGCTAACCCTCTTACCCATGATCGTCCTCCGGTAAGTCCTGCGCCTGAAAAAATTTACCGCCCCATTGGCGTTGTTGTTGGCTGTTTAGAGCCCGGGGGCACGTCTCCGGAAGAAACGGCCCATTCGAGGCTGTCGTCCGGCAACATCCAAGCCGACACCGGCAGACCGACTGCCTGCCCACCATCCTAGAATAATCGAAAACCCGGTCAACCGCTATGATGCGCATTCTGCAAATTCACACGGATTACCGCCCGGCCGCTGCGCAACGTAAGCGTCCGAGTTAGGCATTCTTGACAGGCGGGGTAGCTTGGAGGTGTGTTTGTTTTTTTCACCCTTAGGTTCAGGAGGTGCCTGACGAATGGCTCGGAATGTGGATCGTAGACTTTGGGAAGCATGGCAACGCAGAATCGGCCAGCAGCAACGAAGCGGTTTGTCGATCGTGGGGCCGACTATCAAGGGATCTTCGTGGGAGATGCCGACGGTGCCAATGCGCGGCTGGAGTTCCGGTCCGGGGGGCTGCATCCGCCATGCCAGTTGCAATACCCATGCGCGTCGGGGTTTCGTGAAAGCCGAGTCGCACGAGCCGTTGCTGGCCTCGCAGGCGCTATCGTTCTACCGGCAGTTGTACGAGGTGGAAGAGCGAAACGTTGGGCTACCTGCGGAATCAGTGGTCGGCTTTGCAAGTCTATCTGACGGACGGTCGAATACCGATCGACAACGATCATTCGGAACAACGCATCCGCCCGTTGGCGATCGGCCGCAACAACTGGCTGTTTCTGGGCCACCCGGCAGCCGCCCCCGGGCGTCTTCAGTTATTCAGCCTGGTCAGCAGCGCCCATCGTCAGCATCTGGTGCTGCAGAATTACCTGGAGGACGTGTTGAGCAAGCTGGCCGAGGCCCAGCAGCGGCACCCGACCGCGCTGGAACCTGGTTGTCCGTATCTGCTGGATTTGCTGCCCGATCGCTGGGCGGCAGCCCATCCGTGTCCTGGACGAAGATCGTCTTTCGAACCGCAAACTGTTTCCCCCGGAACTGAATGGGGTGACCTGGTGAGCCGCACCGTTTTGACCGACCGCGTCATCAATCCTCGGTCCCAGCCCGGCGATCGTCTTGCTGTACTTGGAGCGACATCTGCTTCGGTCCAGAGACCGAGGTCAAACGCAACAACTTCGCCTCAGTGCCAATCTAGTATGACTTTCGGAGCGGACGAATGTTATCCACCGAACCGCTTTGACATGCACCGATGGAGCCCGTATTCCCTCTGATGAACGCCCGCATAAAGCTGGAGTGATTCGATATCCGACATCAAGTTTTCATTCCAGCCGTTCCCTGAGTCGTTTCTTCGCGTCGTCCCACGGAACGGGAACAGACGGCGTAGCAGCGTCAGAAATCGTCGTCCGGCTGGGGTATTCAGATCGTTCCAGAGATCGAAGTCGTGTTCCACCGGCACCGCCGTGGGAAACGAACTCGGCCACGGGTACTCGGGATTCGGACCATCCCGATCTAACGCCGGAGCTAGATCTTCGACGCGTTGTGCCAAGGGAATGCTGTTGCGGATCACCTGCGCCCAATTCGCATTCTGACCCTCGAAGCCGAGTTGCTGCTGAGCCCGGCGATCGTGCGAGAGCCTCTGCAAGAAGCTCACCAAAGCGCGGTGAGTCTTGCCGGGCCGCGAGTGCCTCCAAGCGTGGGCTTTCCCGAGCAACTCCGTCACGCCGCCTGCCTTCCCCAATGACGGGCTCCGTCGATCGACTACCCCGGCGGCAACTGCGACGGGTCTTGCTTGACTCGCACCAGTTGGTCGCTTGTGATATCGGCCACGAACAGACGGAACGGTTTCCCGCCTACGTCGACTCCGAAATCCACCGCGTCGATCTGCTCCTCGCTGCCGGCGAACCGGTCGTTCACTTCCAACAACCGAATCTCGTCCGGCGCGGCTCCGGTGGGCAAGTACCAAACCTCCCGGATGGCGCTGTCCGAAAGAATGTGCGTCTTGGCCAACCACGCCGCGATCTCGTCACGATTCCCGTTCGTCGGCCGGCTGGGACCGGGATGAGTCCGCCGTCGCTGACGTGAGTCTTCATCCAGTTTGTCCAGATACTCGAACCATTGCTCGTCGCGGATCTGTTCCGGATCGGGAGGCGTCAGCCTTACCGCCAGATAATCCGACCACGACCCGAAGACCAAGGGAATCCCCGGCACCCGTTCATAACCGGCCGCATCGCACTCACTGCCGTACCGGAACACCTTGTAACGCTTCGGATCATCCCTGGCCCGCCCCACACAAACCTCCGGACAAGGATCGCCCTCGGGCCAGTGATGGACCGCCTGCATGTCGTAATCCAAGGTGACCGATTCGACGTCGCGAACTTCACACCCCCGTCGGCGGGGATCTTCTGCCAAGAAAAGCAAGTATGCGACCCCGTAACGCTGATCTTTGATGAGAAACTTCGGAACCATCGTCTGCTCCCATTCTCCAAGCTCGACTCGTATCCAACCTGTCGACCAGATCCGCCAGACAATCAGTAAACCCGTTATTCCATCGTCGCTGACGCATCCCAGCCCGTCAAGACGCAGAAGTCTCGCGGCCCCGGTTGCCAGGGCTCCAATTCAAGAATCGTTCCATCCTCCCGCCGCTCGTCAGATCCACCCCGCTTGCCGACCAAGAGTTCTCACGCCACCCAGCCGAGTGCCCGCACCTGTCGGCCTCGCAGATTGGCTCCGCTTCAACAACAGAACCCCGGGATAGCTTGGGGGCAATAACACCCTAATCTTTCACCTAAACTACTCCCTCTACAGCGCAGGGCCACAGGAGATTAAGTGAAAGATTAGGGCTTCAGCTTTCCCTACGATCGCCGGACGCCGATGGCGTCTTTGAGAAATCCGAACGATGGGTCGATCGGCTACAGACTTCGCGCGGTCAGTTCTGCACCAGGGCTTTGGCCGAATTTCTTGCACGACATGCGGACGAATGGTGTTCCGGCGGCGATGAATGCGGTGGTCGCCGAGGCCAGCGTGTAAAACCCCGTTGGGGTTTGCTGGCACTCTCGACTAACTCGGCAACCCAAGGTGCGCGGATTACCGCGACCTTGGGCTTTCGAGTTCCACGCCTTTAGCGTCACCGGAACACCGTCACGAATGCAGCGGAACAAACGGTTACGTCAATTCCGCTACGGTGATGGCCAACACTTCGTAGACCCCAAAGCTTGAACCAGTTCGGAGCGAGGATCTACGACCACATCGGCACCCCACCCCAACGGGGCGCCATTCCGAAGCCCAGGGTCGCGGTACTCCGCGCACCCTGGGTAGGTGAATCGCAAACGATTCAAGCACCCTGAAGGGGTGCCACACCGGGAAGAAGATTAGCACCGCGTGGGTTTCCAGGACGAGTTCCGACAATTGTGAACGAACATCGTGTGTCCATCGATGCATGATACGTTTGGGATTGACGAAATGTGTAAAACCCCGTTGGGGTTTAATCGTTTTTGAGGCGAACCGTCAAACCAGGGTGCGCGGAGTACCGCGACCCTGGCCTTTGGAGTGCAACGCCCTTGGCGTTGGCCGAACCATCGGCATCCCGCCCCAACGGGGTGCCATTCCGCGGACCAGGGTCGCGCAGTGCACCCTGGGCCAGCGAGAGACCGAAGACCAAGCACCCTGAATGCGTGCGACACTCATTTCGTGTGACGAGCCAGCGGTACCGGTTGCGCGAAGAATCTTGGGACGAACAAAGGCGTTACGAAACGGACCTTTTCGACCTCCAGAATCCTGCCGATCCTGCCGGAACACATTAACGTACAGGCGAATTGGTTCATCACCGCTGCTTCAACCTCGGTCGTTCACATCGAACCCGTTCTGAGTCGCTTCCTCCAGGATCGCCGCCGCCCAACGCGCCTGGCGGATCGTCAGTGGCCATTGCTGCCGGATATGACGCCCGACATCGTACACGAATTTGCGTTCTCTGCGATTCAGAGTGTCGTGCTCTTTGCCCCAGCGCGATAGTCGCATCCACATCACGTAGCCGAATCCGATCACGTCACGGATGATTCGATCGTCCTCGCCAACCGCAATGTCTTTACGAACCGCCTCATCGATCGTCGAGGCAGCATCCGGCGGCACGTTTTCTGCGGCGACGGTTTGGATAGCCTTGTCGACGATCCGGCCAATCTCGCGTTGTCGGTTGGCATAGAAAGAACTGCCACGGACTCGCACAAACTTCCATCCACACCGCTCGAGCATCCGCTGCCGCGCCATGTCCGCTTCGTAGCGATCCGCGCCATGCCACTGGTCGCCATCGCATTCGACCGCCAAGCGAGCCTTGGTCCCTTCGACGACCAAGTCAATCCGCTTGCCAGCAGCCGGATACTGTGGAATCACTCGATACCCGGCATTGACCAACTCGGTCGCCACCTCGCGCTCAAACTCGCTTTCGCACAACGACAGATCTTGTGGTAAGACTTGCCCGGGCGGATGGTAGCAGTACTCCAACAAACGGCGACGCATACAATCCGGGTGGAGTTCGTTCGCCGAAACACTGTGGAACAGCCACATCCCAGATATTGTAGCAGCAGTCCTTCCGGTCCCATTTGGCTGACTTCGTCGATAATCACAACATCGAAGGCGCTGCCTTGCACGGCGACCGCTTCCGCTCTGCTGTTGGGCCAAGTAGTTCTGGGGTTCGGCCAGGAGATCCTGTTTGACGAACCGTTTGTGAGGCAAGGCGAAAAGCGGATATTCCGTGAAGACCGCTCGACAGTGGCTACAACGGAACCGCACACGCCAGGACAGGATGACTTGGACGAGGAACTCGTCGAGTTCCTGATCGAACACGCGAATGCGGAACTGGCGCCTGGCGCAGTCGTGCTTGGTGAGCAACTCGATCAGTTTCTGCCTGCGGATTGGCCAATCGGGATGTGATCGTTGACCAAAAAACACGCGTGGCATGCCCACCGTGGGGCTGACTCCCCCACGCTTGCCAACGAAGCTTGAAATCTCAGGGCTGCCGGATGTCGATCGCGAAATGATTTTCGAACGCGCGGGGGATGGTTCGTTCGCCGGCCGGTTTTCCCGTCTCGATGGCTTCACGGATGTCTTCGATCACCAGTTTTGCGGATGCGAAGTAGCCGTGGCCCAGATCCAGCAAGCCGAAACCGCCGACTTCGATGGTTTCGACGCCGTCGACGACCGTGACCGGAGGTACGTATCCGACACGACTGTGTTTATGTTTCCACTGCGACAGAAAGACGGCCTGGTCGTCGGGCGAGACGAACAGCGTGCGGCGTTCGAATTCGTGCGGATACCTGTTCACCGCGTCTTTGAACGTGCGCACGTCTTCATCGGGCGCGCAGAAGAAGACCTGACCAAGACGCAAGTTCGGCCGGCGATCGGCAACCAGTCGCTCCAGAGCCCTCAAGAATCCGCGATTGCCCATGCTGTGGACGAACAGATGGATGCGTTCGGCTCCGGACCGCTCAGACAGCTCGTGCAGGAATTGGGCGATGTGCGGCACGCTGGCGGTGATCGTGGATTCGTCCGCCGAATAGGCGGGGACCGATCCGTGCGAGGGCCAACTGTAGAACGCCATTTCGCCAGGCACTTTCAGGTCGTAGCCGACCTGTGCCGCCCGGACGGCGGCTTCCTCGAAACTGACATTAAAGCCGTGAATCAAGACGAACATGTTGCGCTGTCCCGGGTTCCACCAGGTTTTCAGCTTGTGGGCCAGCCCCGCCCAGAACACATCGCGCGGCAGGGCGTGGATGCCGTGGACCCGCAGCGAGTCGTCGGCCTCCAAACGGATCCAACGCCGCCACCAGGCTGTACCGGTCGAGCCCGGTTTGTGGCTTTCCGGAATGAACACGTTGCATACGCCGTAGGTCAGGCACTCGGCAGATTCTTCTGAGTTGAATCGCTCGACAATGTCGTCGAACTGGACGGGCTTGCGATCGGTCGCGAACCAGACCCGCACCAGTCGCCGGTCCGGATCGATCCAGACCTTCCCGTCAACGCTGCGTTGGACGCCTTCGAGCGCGAGGCTTCGCGGGACTTCTCGCCAGAGGAAGTGGTAGAGGGTCTCGCAGAGCGGTTCGAAATCGTTGTCCGCAAGCAGATCCCGCAACATCAGGAACTCGTCGGCCGCCTGAAAACCATCCGCATCCGTAATCGCACCGGCGGCGATTTCGGCCAGCAGGGGCTGGAGGTCGATCAGACACGGATCGGGGACCAGCGTCGCGTCGGCGCCCATGCGAAGCGCGTAGCGGGCGGAACCCACCGCATCAATGGCGGACGGCCCAAACCACTGGCAAGTCAACGCCCCGGCCCGGGCATCGAGCCGAACCTGTAGGTGAAACGGTTTCATTCAGCGAACTCCCTTCTTGTCCCCTCTCCCCCCGGAAAATTGGCGCGCAGGCGTTATCTTACATGAGGCGCGTGTTGCCGTCAATTTGCTGGCGGAGAGGGGACGTCCGCATTCGCCGGTCAGCGGAGCAGTGGCGTCGGGCGGCCAACGCTCGTTTCGCGTCTGATTCCCGCCGATTGTCTCCGTTTTTGTCCCCTCTGCCCCAAATCGTTGCCGCAAAGGGACTCGGAGTTCAGAAAACGGTTCATCGGACACGATTTGGGGGAGAGGGTTAGGGTGAGGGGGCCGCCTCGAAACTCCAACTTCATTCTCAAATGTTTTGCAATGGCTATCGCAACTGCTTCGAGGTCTTCCAGAACATTTCTGGCCCCCTCACCCTAACCCTCTCCCCCAGAAAATTGACGGGCAGAGGTTGTTTTGTGTGGAGGGCGTTTCTGCCGTCAATTCTCTGGGGGAGAGGGGACGTCCGCATTCGCCGGTCAGCGGAGCAGTGGCGTCGGGCGGCCAACGCTCGTTTCGCGTCTGATTCCCGCCGTATGTCTCTGTTTTTGTCCCCTCTGCCCCAAATCGTTGCCGCAAAAGGACTCGGGGTTCAGAAAACGCTCGATCTGCAACGATTTTGGTGAGAGGGTTAGGGTGAGGGGGGGCCCCTTCGAAACTCCAACTTCATTTTCAAATGTCTTGCAATGGCAATCGCAACGGCTTCGACGTCTTCGAGGACATCTTCGTTGCTGAACCGAAGCACGGTCCAGCCTTCCGCTTCGATTTTGGCTTGTCGCGAGACATCATTCGCGTAAACGTAGTCGTGATACCCACCGTCGATTTCGATGACCAGCTTCTTCTCGATACACGCGAAATCTACGATGAATGGTGGGATGGGACACTGACGGCGAAACTTCAGGCGACACAACCGGCGTCCTCGTAATACGTTCCACAGAAGTGACTCTGCTTTGGTTTGTCGAGCACGCAGGTCACGGGCTTTTTCGGTCAGTTCAGGCTCTTGTCGGTGCGGCATGGCCGTCTCCTCCAGACCATTGATGGGTGGACGTTAATCTTATATGGGCCGCGTCTTGCCGTCAATTCTTCGTGGGAGTGGGGACGGCGGAATTTTCTGCTCTCCGGCCCCCTCACCCTAACCCTCTCCCCCAGAAAGTTGACGGGTAGAGGTTGTTTTGTGTGGAGGGCGTTTCTACCGTCAATTTTCTGGGGGAGAGGGGACGTCCGCATTCGCTCCCCGGAGCAGTGGCCTTGGGCGGCCAAAGCTCGCCGTTTGGGCTCCGGTCCTCGACCCTCCCGTTCTTGTCCCCTCTCCCCCAAATCGCTGCCGGAATTAGACTTTGGGTTCAGAAAACGTTCGATCGGCAGCGATTTGGGGGAGAGGGTTAGGGTGAGGGGGCTGCCCCGGGCGCCTCTAACTCGGCTTCCCCCTTCGAAACTCGGCTTTCTCGGTCAGTCGGGGGCAACTGTTTGGGGGAAAGGGGACGGCGGATTGTGCGGTGTATGGCCCCCTCACCCTAACCCTCTCCCCCAGAAAATTGACGGGCAGAGGTTGTTTTGTGTGGAGGGCGTCTCTGCCGTCAATTTTCTGGGGGAGAGGGGACCAGACCTTCTCCCGCTGGGAATTGACGGGTGGAGGGTGTTTTGTCTGGAGGGCGTTTCTGCCGTCAATTTTCTGGGGGAGAGGGGACCAGACCTTCTCCCGCTGGGAATTGACGGGTGGAGGGTGTTTTGTGTGGAAGGCGTCTCTGCCGTCAATTTTCTGGGGGAGAGGGGACCAGACCTTCTCCCGCTGGGAATTGACGGGTGGAGGGTGTTTTGTGTGGAAGGCGTCTCTGCCGTCAATTCTTTGGGGGAGAGGGGACGTCCGAATTCGCCGGTTGGTGGGGCTGTGGCGTTGGGTTGCTGGGTTCGGATCATGGGTTCGGTTGGTGCTCCGACGGCAGCAGGGCGGATAGGGTGGTGGGATCGGCAATCGCGCGGAGGATGGTTTCGATGATCATGGATGCGGTCAGCCCAGCGTTTTCGCAGAGGCGTTGTTCGTCACGCTCGCCGGCTAGGATGTTCTCGATCGCATCGGCACAGGCGAGCCACTCGCCACCACCCTGGCGCATCGCGCCGACGTAAGCGGCAACCAGGTCGCGGAAGTCATCTTGGCCAGCGCATACGGCAACGACGGCGGCGATCAGTTCAGCATATTGCTTCATCTCGTGGGCCGTGCCGGCGAAGTTTCGTTTGGCTTCGCGAGCGAGTTGGCGGTATTCGGCGGCCCGGTCGGGCTGCGACTGCCCGTCGGCGATTTCGGCCAGGATGTTGTAGGTCGTCCAGATCTCCGCGGCGCCGGGATCCAGGGTCTTGTCGATGGCCAAGGCCTCCTCGGCCAGTTCGCGGGCCTCGTCCAGACGTCCCGGCTGGGTTTGCAGGAGAGCGGCGAGGTTGCTGAGGCGTTTAGAGAGGCCGACGTTATCCCCGGTTTTCCGACCGCCGTCGATGGCCTTGCGATACCAGCTCTCCGCTGCCTCTGGCTTTCCGGCTGACTTGTTCACCAGGCCCAGACTGTTCCACGTGGTTGCGGCTCCGGCCAAGTTGCCGAGTTGTTCTTCCAGTCGGGCCGACTCCCGATAATGGTGCTCGGCTTGCTCCCACTCCTGTGCTCGCCGAAACGCCATGCCAAGCTGGTGCTGGGCGACGGCTTCCATCGCGGGTTCGCCCAGACGCTGGAACAATTCGAGGGCTTCGTGGTAACGCTTTACGGCGTCGGCGAGATCGCCTTCCACCATGGCCAGCGTGCCGAGTTGCCCGAGGATGACGCCTTCGGTACGCGCGTCATTCACTTCCTTGATGCTCTCCAAGCCCAGTTCATATTGCGCACGGGCCTCGGCGTATTTGCCTTGAGCCGTCAACACATCGGCCAGGTCCGTTCGGAGCACACCGCGTTTTTGCTTGACTTCATCAGTCGGCTCCAGTTGCTCCGTCACCGCAATGCCTTGCTGATAGGTAGCTTCCGCCAGATCGGGCCGACCGCCGGAACGGTAGCAGCGGCCTAAGTCGACAAGGGTCTTCGCCTGATTGAAGGATGGCTGATCTCCGAGTGTTTCCAGGATGTCGGCAAAGATCTCGGCGGCCTGCTGCACGCGGCCGGCAGCCCGCAGTTGTTCGCCGCGGCTCGATTGCGCGAGAAACCAGGCCTGCGAACCGCGCTGGCCGCCGGCTTGTTCGGCGCGGCCGGTCAGCCGAGCCGCTTCGCGGGTCATGCCGAAGATGGTGAGGAACCGGTTGACGGCCTCTACAAACTCGACCGCATCGGCATCGCGGGCGTCCAGGGCGCGGTCGACGGCGTACAGCAGATTCGGCAGTTCACGTCGGGCGATGGCCCGGGCCTGATGCGGGTTCTGCCGGTCTTCGTGATAGAGGTAGCTCGCCAGGGCGTAGTACCGCTGGCGATGGGCGGTGGTCAGCGCGTCGCGCTCGTCGGCCGCCAGACCGGACCAGAGCATGGGGGCCAGCGTGGGATGGAAGCGGAGGAAGGGCGGGCCGACGCCCGGAATGCTCTCGGCTTCGATCAGAGCGGCCGCTTCCAACTGGCGGCGCAAGCCGGGCCAGACGTTTTCCGCCGCCGGGTCGGGCAAGCTGGCCAACCGGGCCCGAAGCTGCTCGATGTGTTCCTGGAGTTCGGGATTCCCCTTAAGCCGCGCCAGCAGTTCGGCCGGGATTTCGGCGTCCTCGGGGATCTCCACTCCCATCAACCGGAGCAGGACGCGCGGGTCGCCGCTTTCCAACGCCGCCAGCAGCGCCTGGAGTTGCTCGCGCTGGTCGCTTTCGCCCAGTTCGGTGATGGCCAGCAGATCGTCTTCAAACGCTCCGCCTTGAAACACACCCAGACGGCGGACGGCGTGGCGCTCGCGCTCGCTCAGGCGCTCCAGCGAGAGTTCCAGCGAGGCGATCAGGCTCCGCGGCGTGCCCTCGACCGCGATGCCGGACGTGGCCGCTTCGCTCAAGATCTGTTCGAGCCGCTCGCCGAGCTTCCTGGCCGTGCGGCTCTTGAGCTGCTGGGCCAGCACGCAAATCGAAAGCGGATGAAAGTTGACGCGGTCGAACAACTCGATCAGTTGCTCGCGCTCGGGGAGCGGGACGCCGGGCTCCGGCGGCAACTTGCTCAGCTCGCCAAACCAATCGAGGGCATCGTCGGGATAGGCCGCCGAGCCCAATCCTTCCAGGGCGATGCGACGATGGATCCGCGTGCCTTCGATGCGATAGTCGGGATGGCCGAAATCCGGAATCCGACTGGTCAGCAACACGCGCGAGTCGCCCGCACAGGACCAGGCCACCGCGGCGGTCAACAGTTCTTGCAGGGCGTCCGGCCGGGCCGCGACGGCGGGGTCGGGTGACCCGCGCCGAGCGAGGAGGAGCGATTCCAGGTTGTCCAGGACGACGAGCGTCGGGGTTTCGCGGAGGGCCTCGGTGGCTGCGTCGGCGTCGATCAGCGACCGCTGGAGAACGCTGCCGATCGTGCTGACGGCCACGGAGCAGGCGTCTTCGGCTTGCACTTGCGAGTAGTCCACGAAGACCGCGCGCTGGAACCGGCCCGTCCGGACCAGCCACCGCGCGGCTTCCAGGGCCAGCTCGGTCTTGCCCTGGCCGCCGAACCCGGTGATGGAAATGCGCCGCGTTTCCGGTGCGGCAAACCAGCAGGCGATATCCCACAGCTCGCGCCGCCGCCCGAAGAACCCGGCTTCGTGCTCCGCCCGCAGATTGTGCTTCACGTGGCCCGGCATCTCCGAGGCCGGAACCGGGTCTCGGAGAGACTCGGCCACGTGTGCCGGCTTCAGCAGCGGCGAATCGGCGCCGCCGTGGAACAGGGCCGGGAGAAACCAGTCGGCCAGCTCCAGCATCTGCCACTGGTCGCCGCGCCGGACCTTGTATTTCTCGGGGTTGTTGGCCAGATAGGTGCGGGCATCATCCAAGGCCGTGGCGATGCCCCGGCCGCGTGCCAGGCTCTCGTAGAACTTGCCGAACAACATCCGCGTCGTAGGAACAAGCACCGCATGGGTCATCGCCAGGATCGCTGGGATGCCCGTGGTGGTCAGCCGTCCGGCCATGCTGGCCATCGGATCGCCCTGGACGTCCAGAGCGGCCGTCTGGCACGCGGACAGAACCACCAGTCCGACTCTGGACCGGTACAGGTTCTCGGCCAAATCCTCGGCGGGGATCAGATGCGTGCGGCCATCCTCCCGCTCGAAGACCAGAAAACCGATCCCGACGCGTTCCCCGGCTGCCCCGTCGCCCCGGACCTGGCGTTCGCGCTGGATTTCGCTGAGGATCGACTTGCCGAACAGGGCGGGGGCCTTTTTGGCGTCCTCTTCGGACACCTGCCGAAAAACGCCATGTCCGTCGAAATGCAGGATGTCGACGGACGGCTTGGTCTCGTCATCCAATCGCTCGACAAGCGCATTGAGCGTCGCAGGCCGCAGGAATTCCCAGGTAACGCGGCCGGGCGCGTGTTTCTCCAGGGCGTCCAGCACCGCACGGGGATCGGCCCGCGGATCGATGAACCCGGCATCGGTCGGACGGCTGACGACGAACAGCAGGTGCAGGCGGTCTTTGGACTCGACGCGGAACGGTTGACGGCCGCCCGTGGCTCCGGAAATCCTGCGGCGGACGCTGATGTGCGGTTTTTCTCGAAACAGGAAAGTGCCGGACGGATCGTGCAGCAGTTCCCAAGGCAGCGCGAGGATCGAGGCGTCCTGGGAGTTGATGGTCAGCACGCGTTGCCGGTCGTCGGCGTCCTGAAACCGGTTGAACAGACGCTGCGCGGCGCGATTGTCGAACACGGCGTGGAACAGTGCTTTGCCGATCTCGGGCAACCGGGCCCTGATGCGGCGGGCCTCCTGATCGTCCGGAACGGCCAGCGACACCGCACCGTACGTTTCGACGTACCAGCGGATGTCGAGCCGATCCTGCTCGGTGACCGGATTGGCGAAGTCGAGTTTCCCGGAATCGGTGCCGTCGAACGAGACGTTGACCTCGGTACTGCTGGAAAACCGGAGAGCGAGTTCCGTGCCGTTCATATCGATCCACCCCCAATGACAACGGGCCGTTTCGCGCGACAGGAGTTCCACGGTGTTCTGCGGCATCTTCCCCGTTCCCGCCGCGCGAAGCCGGGATCAGAGACAACCAATACGATGACGTCAGGAAAACGCCACCGCAAGAGGGTATTGTACAGCTCCCACAGGGCCGTGCAATAAGAAACCCGGGCTCGAGAGTCGTTTTCGGGTGCCGCGCTGGAGTTCACGATTCATCGTGCCGGAGCCGCCATGGGAAATGGCAGGCGACGGTCGGGAAGACAGCGAGAAGCGATAACTTGGCGTGGTGTGTCGCCTTGACGACGTTGGGCTGGTCGGTTGTATCTCCGTCGTGAAGATTGTCATTTTCGCCCCCGATGACGTTTTTGAGGAAGCCGAACGATTGTTGGATCGGCTACAGACTTCGCACGGTCAGTTCTACGCCAGGGCTTTGGCCGAATTTCTTGCACGGCATGCGGAGGACCGTGTCGAGGCGGCGATGAGTGCGGTGGTCGCCGAGGCCGGGCCAGCCGCGGACGAGTTCACCGGCGAGGCCGCTCGCAAGAGGCTGCGGCGAGTCGAATGGTAATCGCTCAGGGAAAACGTCTGGTGGGCCGATCTTGGCGAGCCGATTGGTTCGCCAGCCGGTTACACGCGCCCCGTTGTCGTTGTGCAGTGCGATGCGATGAATCGCAGTCGCCTCGGAACGGTCGTATGCGTCCGCTGACCAGCAATCTCAAGTGGGCGAATGACCCGGGAAATGTTCCTCCTGAAGGCCGAAGCGACAGGGTTACCCCTGGACTCGGTTGCGAATGTTTCTCTCGTCAGACTTCGCCCCCTCCGAGCTTGCTTGGTGGTGCGGTGATTCTGCACTAAGCGGGCGAATCCCCATGCCCTCGGCTCCCCGCCGAACTCGCTAGGTGGAAGCAAACGATTGGAGCGTGGGTCGGACTGAACTGGCTGACCGCCTGAATGTCCTGAGAGCCTGAGGTTTCAAGCTTGGTGGCGAGGGAATCGGGAACGGAGTTTTTCCGTCGATACGTCGTGGCCACCCTGCGACACTCGCATAGCGACACGGACTTCACTTACCTCCGGCCCTGAAATGCCGATGTAGCACAGTACCACGGTGTAGCCCGACCGTACTGTCTCCCGGAGACTTCCCGAAACTGCCGGTTGACGAAACGGCCGACCGTCCGCGTTCCATCGGCTTCGATGCGGACGAGCAACCCCGGAACATGTGGCACTGGCTCGTAGTGAGGAAACGGCTGGTTGCCGAGATGCTCGGCCAGTCGCTGACGTCCTTCGGGTGAATCGGCCGATTCCAGGCACTCCGAAAGTGGGCGCGTCGCCCCGGCTCGGCACAACGCCAACGCTTGTGCTCCCTGCAGCAACGGTTCAATCGCACGACCCAGCCGCGCCCAGTATTCGACTTGCCCCGCAATCGATCGTTGGGCGATCTCGGCCGTAAGCCGAGCATCCAGCACAAGTTCATCGGAAAGCTTCACAGGTTGACTCATTCTCGCAATAGTAGCAAAACGCTACCGGCGAGTCAACGGGAGGGCCAGTCCGAGATGCCAGCCATTTTCAAGATGATGAAACACGTCCCATCAAGTAGCTCGAGCAGCGATGAACGCGGATTAAGCATATACCGCGCGCGGTATGGCATCCATTATCGATCCCCTCGAACGGCGTGCAGGATAAATTCTCCGACTTGCGCGGCGGTTTCGCGATCGCGTTTGTCTCCCCGCATCAGTTCCAACCAGGTTTGGACCGGAGACGCCCAATAGAACCCAGACTCGTCTCGCGCGTCGAAGTAGAGCGGTTGATCGAGCGTCTCGATCAGTTCGACGTTGGGGAAGCGATCCGTCTCGCGTCCGCCGATCGCGGCCTGAACTCGTTTTGCCTCGGGGCAATACACCATGCTCATCGCCAGTGTGTCCGCTAACTGCACGAACAATTTGCGCCGGTTCACTTCGGCCAGGATCTCCTGCACGCTCGTGAATCGCGCTGCAGTCACTATCTCTGGTCTTCTATGACAACGCAACGGACCAATCCTCGACAGGCAGGTCGGGAATCAGCGAGAAGTGGCGCACATTAAGCTGACAGAAAACCGACGTGTCCAAGAGATGCGTCAAAGCCATGTCTCAATCCTGGAGCGGGTCTTCCCAGCGTTCCTCGTCGATCTCGCGCGATGGCAGATCGAAATCCTCAGTCAGCACGCCATGACGCGCCTCAAATTGCCTCCGAAGTATCCACACCGACTTCTCTCTACCGGCGTCGGGGCGAGGTAAAGGCATGATGGAAACGAGTGGTTCATGACCGCACATGACCAGCACGGCCTGACCCGTGCTGGCCACGGCTCGGCAGACGGCTGGGAAATCGTGTTGTACTTCATCGAATTCGATAGTTTTCATAGCGGCTCCCTTCCCGAATCAGCCAGTGTATTCTACGCCAACCCTTTCCACATGGAAAGCATGCTTCGGGCATGGCCCGGGCGTCCAATGGCAGTCGCAATAGCGTCTGTCTGTGCGCACACCAACTGGCCGGTGTCGGCACGCGATTGCGCCGGACGGGTGCGCTCTTTCAGATAAGCTGATAGTTCAGCAGACGCATCGGGCAGAAGCGAGGCCGTTTCCATGAGGCCCCAGGAGTTGTGATGCTCGGGCTAAATACTCTTTCAGAGTGGTTGCCACATGCCTCTGTCAGGCTATATCAAGAACTTATACAGCATTCTCGCCGGGGGACCAACAACCAAAGGAAGGGAAACCAGACTCCCGCAACCACACCGAGACAAAACACAGTCCAGGACCAGAAGGGGTGCGATAGGTGCCACCGGGTGCGATAGGTGCCACCCACTTACCGCGCCACCCACTTATCGCGATACCACCCACTTATAGACCGCACGTCCGTTGTTTTGTGGATAACCGGCCTTACTGGAGAATGGGTTTTCGTGCCATCAAAACGGCAGGGGGCATCAGGCTGGTTGGCTGAAATGGCAGGCGACGGTAGGGAAGACAGCGAGACGCGAGAATTTGGCGAGGAGTCTCGCCTTGACGAAGTTGGGCTGGTCGGTTGTACCTCCGTCGTGAAGGCTGTCGTTTCCGCGCCGGATGACGTTTTTGAGGAGGCCGAACGACGGGTGGATCGGCTACGGACTTCGCGCGGTCAGTTCTGCACCAGGGCTTTGGCCGAATTCGTTGCACGGCATGCGGACGACCGTGTCCAGGCTGCGATGAATGCAGTGGTCGCCGAGGCCATCGTGTAAGACCCCGTTGGGGTTTGCTGGCGCTCTTCTGTAACTCGGTAATCCAAGGTGCGCGGAGTACCGCGACCTTGGGCTTTGGAATTCGACGCCCTTGGCGTCACGGGCTCGCGGGATGAAAAACGATGGGGCAGGGAGATCGGGCAGGCGAATTGCGGGCAAGGGAATGGAGCACGCACGGTGTTGGGGTGGACACGGGGTCCGAAGTCGTTTTTGGGCACACCCGTTTCGATGTCGATGGACTGCCGAATATCATCGTTGATCCGTTCGGCGGCACTGTGGCGACGCTGTTGGATCAATTTCCAGAAATCGTCGCGCAATCATTCTTCCAGGTCGGATGATGACAAGCCCAGTTCGGCCAGCGAGTTGGCGATGCCGATCTGCAATCCCAGACTTCGCAGCTTGTCCGGCGACAATTCTTCCAAGCGGTCTCGCGCTGCCTGGGAGATTGGACCGAACCGGTCTTCGAGCAGAGAAAAAATCAGCTCCACCTGACCTTCACGACGTCCCTTTTCGATTCCTCTTTCGTACATCGTTTGATTCATGGCACGTACTCCCGCATAAGATTCTGATTGCAGCAGGGCATCAAATTGACGTTGTTGCTGCTCGTCAAGCGGCAAATAGGCTTGGACGCATTCTCCCAGTAGAAATCGCTGTTGTTCGCTTAACGGAGCCTCGGCCAACCGACGTAACGCCTCGGCACCCAACCAAGCGATCCGTTCGCGTGGAATCCTCATCAGGGCCGAAAGAGCGATACCCAACCAGTTGTCTCCCTGAACGTATTCTACACCGTCCAAGCCGGGCAGACCTACGTACAAATACTGAAAACAGTTCACCTCCAAACCCCAAAGCTCCTCGACGTAGCGATCGACACCGACCCCATCGAGCCCCACCTTCAGGTAGAGAACGATTGGCAGCACTGGCAACTGAAGTTTATCGCGCAAAAAATGGTAGTAGTAAGGAAGCCGAGGCGTGATCGAAGTGACCCGGTCAGGGGCCTCGACCTCGATATGGACCAACAGCAACGACTCGGCGAACCGTGGATCGTAAACTTGATTCACAGGCACTTTGGCGAGCAGGTCCAGTTTGTGCCGCGAGCCCTCTGGCGGATCAGGGTACAATTCTTTCTCCAGCCATTCGACCGAGGACAAATCTAGCCGAACAGCCCAATCGCAGAAAAACAAATCCAGGAACTCGGCAAAGAATTCCCTGATCAAGGTCTTAAATCGTTGATCGTGGTCCATGCCCCTCAAGATACGGATTCCAGATCAATTGTCAAGCCAAGCTTCGGCCCGGGTCTACCGTGAAGCGAGCGGCTCGTGCGCCAGCAGCCACGACCTGGATTACGCCTTCAGCGATGACCACGGGCGTAGCTGGCAGAACCATGCGGGCCGGCTGATCGCCGATACGCGACAGGGGCAGCGGATCGTATTGGACAGCCCTGGCATCGAGGTCTCGGGTACCAACAAACGAAATCCGGCAGTTATTTGTTTGCCGATCCTAAGCTGCTGGTCAGGAGTTCCATGATGGCTAACTTGTACCGATTTGTTCCTCTGGCCGCCTTGGTGCTGGTCGGGTTCTGCTGCGGTTGCCGAACGACCGCTACCGCGGCCGCGATATCCTGACCCACGAATTCACTCACACCATCCACCGCTACGGTCTTTCGCCCAACATCCAGCGAATGATCTCCGAGACCTACAAGAAGGCCCGCGAGAAGAAGCTCTGGGAAACGCCCGCCGGCCGACTGGAGTACGGCGGCACGAACGAGGACGAGTACCTTGCCGAGATGGCCATGTGGTATGTCGGCGGCCGTGGGGACTGGCCGCGGGGCATGCCGCCCATGAAGCCGGGCCCCGAGTTTTTGAAAAGCTACGATCCCGATGGCTACCAACTGGTGGACGACCTTTTTCAAGGCCGCCTGGACGTCCGGCCCATCGCTCCGCGCCGGCGGACCCGGCGTTGATCCGCTGCAAGCGTTCAACTGCGGGCGCTGGGAATACTCTGAAGACGACGCTCCAGGCCGCTCAATGTTCGTCAGGACCGTCGTATTCGCACTCAGTGCAATGGTCCTCGTGCTCGTGCTTGTGCTCGTACTTGAAACGAGCGTGGTAGCAGAGCTGATTGGTTCGCCACCCGGTTACACGCGCCCCGTTGTCGTTGTGCAGTGCGATGCGATGAATCGCAGTCGCCTCGGAACGGTCGTCTGCGTTCCGAGGTTCCTGAAACGCTCGCGGTTCGGTCATCAGCGAGTCTCCGACTGGATTTGCGGCGGAAACAACTCTTGCAGCGCCCGGCAGAAATCATCTAACTGCAGATCGAGCCGACAATAGGGGCTTTCGCGCATGCGGAGCATCCCCTCGCTGTTGAGCGACGAGAAATACCGCTTGGCGATCTGGGTTGCCTCCAGGATGGCTGGATCCGCCCGATGCATCTCCCGAAGTTCCAGGGCACGATACCACTCGACTTCACTGGTCATGGCAAGTATCGCGTACAGATCCAATGCGTGGTGGCGGCCGTATTCTTTGTCCTTGTCGGTCATTCGATCCCGAAACGCAAACAGTTTCATCATAGTGAAGGTAAATGGATGCGGCAGAAAGACCTCCGTTCGCAACGTCGAATCGCTACGGTTTCCTTCGTCGATCCCAATTGGCAAAAGGTCGTCCTCCAGCGTCAGAGCTTCGTCGACCGGATGCGCGTGCAGGTCCACTGACGGGCGCGGCCGAACGCGGCGTTCATCCACTTGTAGCGGGGCGTTTCGAAATCGGCTTTGGGGGCCGGTTAGCAAATCGATCTTGATACTTCCCTCGCGGCCGCCAGCAGGTCCGGGTTTCACGAACTGATACTTCTCGGCGCCAGGAACAACTCGATACCGCAATCGTCGAAGAGTGAGCGCCAATGGCTTCAATCGTGCGGAATCGATCAGTAGTTCAGGACGAAGAAAGAGGTCGAGGTCGTTGGTGGATCGAGCTTCCGGCCACTCACGAAGGAGGGTTCGAATCCCGTGTTGCCGAACGTACTCTCGTTTCAGATAGATGCCGTAGCCGCCGCCGATGATCAGCCGCAGGTTGTTGTCTCGAGTTGCGTCGAGTAGCTCAAGCAGCGCTGACCGCAAATTGGGCATGACATCCATTATCGATCCCCTCGAACGGGCCGCAAGATGGATTCCCGGACCTGTTCGGCGGTTTCTTGATCGCGTTTGTCTCCCCGCTTCAGTTCCAGCCAGGTTTGGACCGGAGACGCCCAATAGAACCCGGACTCGTCTCGCGCGTCGAAGTAGAGCGGTTGCTCGAGCGTCTCGATCAGCTCGACGTTGGGGAAGCGATCCGTTTCGCGTCCGCCGATCGCGGCCTGAACTCGTTTTGCCTCGGGGCAATACAGACTCAGCCGTTCCTCGCGTTGCATCGTGGCGTATCGTGAGACCGAAGACAAACCTGTCGCCACGAGCGGCTCGGGGCTTCTTGCAAGCTTTGTGCCTACGAGTTGCGGCAGTTGGGTAAACTGGCAATCGACTTTCAGACGGACGGTTCGAGCTTTCGGCGGTTCGTAGTTCTGCTGAAGTTGCTCGAGGAGTTTGTCGGCTTGCAACAGCCGGATTTCCGCATTGCGTCCGACGATCAACTCGTCTTCCAGTTGTTTCAGCGCCTTGGATACGGTCCCCATGCTCATCGCCAGTGTGTCCGCTCGCTGCACGAACAAGTTGCGCCGGTTCACTTCGGCCAGGATCTCCTGCACGCTCGTGAATCGCGCTGCAGTCAGCAGCAGCCTGGGCACCATCGACGTGTTTCTGCGGTAAATGTTCTTGATGGGCGAATACGTAGCAAACTGGTTGCGGCCTCCGCTACGGAAGACGCGAATCTTGTCCGGTACGATCACCACTCCATTTCCGCACCAGTCCACGCCGCTGATTCCGTTTCGCTCCAGTTCGTCAAGCTGCTCGGGCCGCAGATAGGGGAGCATGACAAGAGGGTAGCGGTTCGCAGGAAGCCTTGCGACGCGACACTGGTTCAGCGTTTGCTGGAAGGCTTTCGGAGTGAAGAGCGACTTGTACCCGACGGCGAAGACGGCGGATTGGTCGCCCCATTGCGCCTCGATCTCGAAGTCCCAGAAACGGTCGTTGGGGTAGCTAGGCTGCTCTTCCCGGAGCGCAAAGCGAAGTGGAGGCAGGGCAAGAAGCCCCTCCTTCAGCCATTTGAGAACTGCGATCTGGTCTGGAATTTTCCTTTTTTTCATGGTTTTCCTATTCAGGAAAATAGCGTTTTTCAGGAAAGTTGTCAACCGTCCAGAATCAAAGCCGTCTGCCGCGAAGGTGTCCGGCAATCTCCATGCATCGCCCAGGCCAATGTGTCAAACGTGACCATCCTGCTGGCCGGCTTCGTCGCGGATGATGGGGAAAAAAATTGTTATCGAGGGATTTGACAATACCTATATTAGGCTAATGGGAGACCCGAGACAGCATTGGCGCCTGGCGAATACCACTCAAAGAAAGGGTTTCAGCCAGGCTCACGCAGCCTTACCGAGACAAAACATAGTACAGGACTAGCATGTCCTGTTATTCCCATGTCGAGTTGGAGGTCGGTGGGTTAGCCGATTTGTGGTGGAGTTTGCGAAATGCCCATCGTGAACTTCGAACGTATCGTCGACGGATATTTGGCGTTGCTGAAACTCATTCGAGTTCCGCGACACTCTGGCGAGTGCCGCTACCCGGGGCCTACGTCGGCCACGTCACGGTGTCACCGAGGATCATTCCGTGGACAGCCAATCGAATGTCTCGGTCTTCGGCGATCCGCTGAAGCTGCCGACGAAAAGTCTCCGTGTCCATCGGGCCGGCGATCGGGTCGTTCTGATGCTCCAGGTCCTCGTAGCCCGAGTAGTGCAGCAGGTACGTCCGCTTGGGCCGCCATTTGTCGATCAGTCGCAGGTTGCCCAAAACCGATTGGTGCGAGGTCCATTCTGCGGGATGCCAAGTGTTGGCCTCCAAGAACAACACGTCGGCATCGAACATGCGCGGATGGTCTTCGTCGGCGATTCGTACGAAGTCGCCGCTGATCACGATTTTCCGCTTGCCGTGCTCGGCGACGAAGCCCAGAGCGCCCGGGGCTTTCGGACCGTGGTCGACCGCGAATGGCGTGACCCTCAGATCGCCCAGCACGAGTTTCCGAGCAGGCTCGAGCGGTCGGAAGTCGCTTCGTTCTGCAAGATGGCGATGGATTCGGTTCGGCCCGTTCTCCCAGCAGTCCGTGCTGGCGTGGATGGGCAGCGGGCGTGGCTGGTCCGGCCGATCGCTGCGCAGCAGACACATCGACAACCAATCGAGTTGCGCGAAATGGTCGAAGTGCGGGTGGGTCAGCAGCACCTCGTCGACGACGTGAACGCCGTGGGTTTGCTCGAACTCCAGCAGCGAAGGCACTACCCCCATCCCGACATCGATCAGCGTGTGCCGCACGATCCGATCATGGCGTCGCTGAACCAGCGAAAACGAGACGTTGGCCTGTCGATAAGGATCGCCTGAGCGGCCTTCGTTCGCTCGGGGGCTGTCCAGTCCGAATTCGATCCCGAAAGCAGGTTGGACTCCGTTGACTCTCAACAGCAGTTCCGTTGTGGACGCCATGCTCACGTACCTGTGGTGATGATGGATTGGCCCGACGCCGTGAAGAATTCTCGTAGCCGAATTCGTGAGAACTCGGCAAATGAGCGGCACAGCGCAAGCCGCCGGTACGGGCCAAAGACCGGCGGCTAGCGCCGTGCCGCTCAGAGCCGATGCGGGCCGAAGACCGGCGGCTAGCGCCGTGCCGCTCAGAGCCGATGCGGGCCGAAGACCGGCGGCTAGCGCCGTGCCGCTCAGGAAGGTCCTTACACAAATCGGTAGATTCCGGGCATGGGTACGGGCGGGATCGGATAGGGTCCCATCGCGTACTGGTCCGGTCCCCACCGTTGCTCTGACTGCATGGCCTGGTCCCAATCGATCGGGTCGCATCGTACGCGAACGTGCATTATAATCATCGAGTCAGGATCGCGAAATGACTTTCGGATATCGTTTCGTGGTATGCAGCGCGAACGGGGTCGGGAGTCGTTTTCGGGCAACGACCAACCAGATGGTACATACGTTTTCCGAAAACGACTCCCGACCCCTTCCCGCAAGACGCGACAGTAACTTATTCGCCGATCCTTAGCCGGATTCGGCTTTTGATTTGGAACCCTATGGTGGGAGGAAATGTTATGGGGATCGCACGGTCCAGGCTAGGCATCGTGGTAGGCAGTTGGCTCGTGACGGCGATCTGTCTCGGTTTCATTTCTCGAACGGCTTGGGGATTGGACGCGGATGCGACGCAGACACCGCCGAATACGCTCAGCAGCGAAGAGCAGCGTATGGGGTTCGAGCTGCTGTTCGATGGCCAAACCGACAAGGGCTGGCGGCATGCAGGCAACTGGGTGGTGGAAGATGGAACGCTGTACCGCAACCAGCGCGGAGGGGACGTGACGTATACGGTCGCCAAGGTGCCGGACGACTTTGAATTGCGTTTCGAGTGGAAGGTGTCGAAGGGCTGCAACAGCGGCGTCTATTATCGGCCGGGGCAGTACGAGTACCAGATCCTGGATGATGCGAACAGTCCGTACGGCGAGAATCCTCGACAAGCCGCCGCGTCGCTGTTCTTCTGCATGGCGCCTTCGAAGGACGCCACCCGGCCCTACGGGCAATGGAACGAAGGACGCATCGTCTGTAAGGGTACGGTGATCCAGCACTGGTTGAATGGCGAAAAGGTCATCGACTTTGATTACACCGATCCACGTTGGTCCGAGGAAGTGGAACTGCTGCGCATCCGCGGGGCGGACCTCGCCGCTCGCGGCGCGTATCTCCGCTTGCAGGACCACGGTGACGACGTGTGGTTCCGCAGCTTGCGCTGGCGTGTCATTCCGCCGGACGAGCAACTGGAGCGTTCGGACCTCACGCCCTTGCCCATCCCGGAAGAAGCGCTGCGCAGGGAGCAGGAACGTGTCCAGCGGATGTTGAAAGCCCGCTGACCTTTCGAAACTTGAAACCGACGGAGGCTACCATGTCGCGGTACCGGAACCTTGCGATCGTTGTGCTGGTGTGTGGATGGGCGTGGACAGCCCGGACGACGCCTTTGACAGCCGAGACGATCTATGAAAGCGTGTGCCGCGAGGCTCAGCACGTGTCTCGCGCGTCATTCGCCGAGCCGTTGCCGGCAGAGCAATGGTCAGCGACGCTGGAACGGCGGCGGGAGAAATGGCGGGAGATGATCGGTCTGTCGCCCCTGCCGGAGCGTACGCCGCTGAACGCGACAATCACCGGCGTGTTGGACCGGGACGATTACGTGGTCGAGAAGATCCACTTTCAAAGCGTGCCGGGCGCCTACGTTGTGGGCAATCTGTACCGTCCGGCCCAAGTGTCCGGCCGACTTCCCGCCGTGCTGTACTTGTGCGGCCACTCGTTGGGCAAGGTCAACCCACCGTACCAGGCGAACCCGCGTTGGTTTGGCCAGAACGGCTACGTGGCGCTGGTGTTGGATCCGATCCAGTTGGGTGAATCGCAGGGGCTGCATCATGGCACCTATCGCGAAGATCGCTGGGATTGGCCCAGCCGAGGTTATACGCCGTTGGGGACGGAAGTTTGGAACGCCATGCGGGCGCTGGACTACTTGGAGACTCGCGAGGACGTGGACCCCGACCGCATGGGAGCGACGGGCTTGAGCGGCGGTGGAGTCGTCTCGTGGTGCTTGGCGGCGGCGGACGAGCGTGTGAAGGCCGTCGCACCGGTCTGCCAGACGGGCAGCATGGAACACGTGGTCGTCGATCGGGCGACGGATGGGCATTGTGATTGTGCCTTCTGGATCAACTATTACCGTTGGTGCTGGCCCGATTTGGGAGCGCTGATTGCTCCGCGCGCCTTGTTGATCGCCGCGGGCTCCGAAGACGTGCTGTGGCGGCCCTTCGCGTATCGCGACGTGGCTCATCGCATCCGCCATCAATATGCCGTGCTCGATGCATCGGACCGCTTCGATCTGGTTGAAGATCTGGCTCCCCACGGCTATACCCCCAAGCTCCGCCAGGCGGTATTCACCTGGTTCAACACGCATCTGAAAGACGACCCCACCCCGGTCCGAACTGACGTCACCGATTTCGTCGAGCCCGCAGAGAATTTGCTGGTGTTCGGAGGCAATCTTCCGGAAGACGATCGGATGCGCGAAATCGACACGTTGCTGGTCAAGCCAGCGGATGTACCCGAGTTGACCGATTTGGAAACCTGGCAACGACACCAGGAATCCACGCAGGGTCGCTTGCGCGAGCTGACGTTTCGCCACATTCCTCGGGATTGCACGCCGCGCCCCGGGGACGTCCGGGACGACGGCAGCGATCGTCAGGGGACGCGTTTCGCAACGCACGAATTCGACACGTCGGACGGTTTGACTCTGCGGATCAAGACCATGCGTCCGAGTGACGCGGCGTGGCCCGCTCAGACCGTGTTTTTCGCCGTTCCTCCCGACGCTCGCAGCACTTTCGCCGGCGGTGGTCCCTCGCGTCCTCGATTTGCGAATGGAACCATAACGGCGGGGGTCGAGGTTCGCAATACGGCCGCCACCTCCGTAGGGCCGGGCTACCTGTGGACGCTTCGTCGAGTCTACCCGCTGTTAGGCCAGACATTGCCCGAACGGCAGGTCTATGATCTGTTGTCCGGGATCGCTCTGTTGCGTCGCCAGGATTCGACGGGACCGGTGATCGCCTACGGCCAAGGCTATACGGCGCCGTTGGCGATCTACGCGGCGATCTTGGATACAGACATTTCCGAAGTCGTGCTGGCGGACTTGCCCGAAAGCCACGAGAATCCCGCGACGCCCGAGTTTCTGGGGATCCTGCGCATCGGCGACTTGCCCCAGAACCTGGCTTTGTTGTATCCGCGTCCCATCACGTTCGTCGGCTCGATTCCCGACGCATATCAATGGGCGCTTGACGTATACGATCGATTCGGCGCCGCCGATCGCATCCGCGTTGTGCCTCATGTGCGGAATTGGCAGCCGTTCGAAGAGTCGGACGGATCGTAGTTCTTCGTAGTGGCACTCTCCAGAGTGCCGATTGGTCATATCATATCGTGCTCGTGTTCCTGTTCGTTTGCGGGATAGTGATTACGATTTCGAGCACGAGCACGAGCACGAGCACGAGCAAGAGCAAGAGCACGAGCAAGAGCACGAGGATGGGGATGGGGATGAGGATGAAGACCAATTGGGTTGCGGCCGGAGGCCGCGTTAGGATAAGTGATGGCGAGAGACCGAAGGTTTAAGATCCAGGTCGGCCAGCGTTCGCGCCGCTGGCTGATCCATCTTCCCCCGGGATTCGATGATCATGCGTCGTTGCCGGTTGTGATCATGCTGCACGGGGGTGGAGCGACCGCTCGATCGGCCGCCATGGAGACCGGCTGGAACGAACTGGCGGATCAAGCCGGCTTTTTGGCGGTCTACCCCGATGCCTTGGCGCGTGATCCGAATCGAATGGCCAACTTCCCAGCCAATCCGCAATTGTGGAACGACGGCTCGAACCGGTACTTTGCCAGCAGAAACGAACCGGATGACATCAGCTTTCTGGACTGGCTGTTGGACGAACTGGACGAACGATTTCAGGCGGACATGCGGCGAGTCTTCGTGACGGGGTTTTCCAACGGGGCATCCATGGCGTTTCGCGTTGGCATGGAACTGTCTGGCCGCATCACGGCGATCGCGCCGGTGGCGGGCACGTGCTGGTTGAACAGAATCGAACTGCAAAGGCCGGTGCCATTGTGCTACATCACGGGAACCGCAGATCCTATGAATCCGGTCGACGGGGGACCGACGAAGATTATTTTCGAGGGCAGTGAGAAAATCCTTGCTCAGCCCAAACCGCCGATCCGCGAAGCGTTGCAGAAGTGGGCGATCGCCAACGGGTTTCGGGGTGAAGTGACCAGTGTCCAACAGTGGGATGGCGTCCGTACCGAAACCTTCCACAGCGGTGCAGATGCCGCTCAGGTGATTTGCCTGACCGTCGACGGCCTGGGACACGTGTGGCCGGGCGGGACGAGTCCGCTGCCCGAATCGGTCGTGGGACAACCGTCCAACAAACTGGCGGGAACGCAACGGATCTGGCAGTTTTTCCGGCAATGTACTGCGTCGCTTTGAAACGCCAAATGATGACGGGCAAATGAATGACTGGTGGTGGTTCCCGTCAGCGGCAAGGCGCTAGCCGCCGGTTTTTCGGCCGTTCGGGGACCGGTGGCTAGTGGCATGCCGTTCGGGGTTCAACGGTGGCTAGCGCCATTCCGCTCAGAGGACGCCGGTGGCTAGCGCCAGGCCGCTCAGAGGACGCCGGTGGCTAGCGCCAGGCCGCGCAGAAGGCGCCGGTGGCTAGCGCCAGGCCGCTCAGAAGGCGCCGGTGGCTAGCGCCAGGCCGCTCAGGGTTCAACGGTGGCTAGCAACGAATCGCTCGGGACGGTATCGTTGACCGAATTCGTAGGTGCTCGTGCGAAGGAGTGCGGCGATCATGGCCATCGATGTTTATCAATCCAGCCGTTTCGAGTCCCTGTGGCAACTGTTTTGCCAGCAGGTGGATACGCCGCTGCGCCGTGTGCTGGCCGAGCAGTTGATCATCGTTCCGGCCGGTGGGTGGGAGAGCTACCTCAGCCGGGCGCTCGCCAGACGCAGCGGTTGCTGCGCCCATTATCGGTTCCGCACGCTCGGTCAGTGGGTGAACTGGCAACTGTGCGAAACGCTGGATGCCTCGTCCGGTGGCGTGAGCGATGCGGAGGCATTGACCTGGGCGATCGCTTCCCGGTTGCCTGTGTTGTGCGAGGATCCGGACTTCGCTCCGATCAAGGATTATTTGCAGGCAGACGATCAGTCCGATGTGCGGTGGCGGATCGAGCTGGCGCGTCGCATCGCGGGTCTGTTCGACCAATACCTGGTCTATCGGCCGGACCTGATCGATTCGTGGCGAAACGCACGCAACCAGCCGGATGATCCGATGCAGCATGTTGCCTGGCAGCGTAAATTGCTGCTGAGCCTGGATCAGCAAACGCCTTTGCCGTCGATCGATGAACGGATCGACCGGCTGGACCAAGCCTTGCAGACCGCAACGACAACGTTGCCCGAGCGTGTCCAGGTGTGGATGTGCGGCAGCGTGCCGCCGGCGTACCTAAGGTTTCTGGATGTCGTCGGTGCTCGGATCCCCATCCAGTTGTACATCGTTTCGCCGGCACTGGCCGGCCGCGGCGACTCGCCTCACCCGCTGCTGGAATCTTGGGGAAAACTGTCGTCGGACCGCCAAATGCTGATGCTTCCCTACGACTCGGATCGCTGGCGATATCACGACGTGCCCGCATCGCCGGAGCCAGAAAAGCGAGGCACGCTGTTGGCGGAAGTACAGCATGATTTGCAAGAAGGACGTGCTCCCGGAGCGCGGCCTCTGGTCGCCGATCCCAGCTTGCAAGTCCACAGTTGTCACAGCGCGATCCGGGAGGTCGAGGTATTGCAAGGCCAGTTGCGAGACGCCTTTGAAGCCGATCCGCAGCTTCAGCCCGAACAGGTCGTCGTGCTTTGTCCGGACCTGGACACCTACGGACCGCTGATCGATGCCGTGTTCGGGCGGACCGATCCGGGGCACGACGGGCACATGCCGTATGCCGTTGCCGGTCGCTCGCCTCGACAAACCCGGGGCATCATCGACGCCTATTTTCGAGTCCTCGATGTTTTGCAGGGGCGGTTTTCTGCCAGCGAGGTCGTGGATCTGTTGAATCTGGCTCCGGTTCAGGCCGCTGCGGGGATGGACGACGATCAAGTCCAGACGATCACCGGTTGGCTTGCGGACAGCGGCGTGCGTTGGGGCCTCGACGCGGGGCATCGCAGGGCGGAAGAGTTGCCTGCATCCGACCTGAACACCTGGCAATTCGGCTTGGATCGCTTGCTGTTGGGATACGCCATGCCGCCGGGCGGCGGCCAAATGGTGGGCGACGTGTTGGCCTTGGATCGCGCCTCGGGATTGGCAGGCCAGACGCTGGGATGTCTGGCCGCGTTTGTCCAACAACTGCAATTCTGGCGAGCAGAGATCCTTCAAGCCCGTTCGTTATCGCAGTGGCAGGAGACGCTGGGCCGCATCGCCGAACGGTTCCTGGATTCGCGGCAGGACGAGATCGGAGTCCAACGCATCCTTGACGCGGCGGGATCGTTGCGTCAAGTCGCCGAGCAGAACGGGTTCGACGAAGGGGTACCGTTTTCAGTGGCGGCCAACGAACTGGCTCGCCTGGTCGACCAATCCACGGGCGGACGAGCGTTTCAGTTGGGCGGGATCACGTTTTGCGAGATGGCGGCGATGCGCAGCCTGCCGTTCCAGGTGGTCGCGTTGCTGGGTTGGAACGATGGCGTCTTTCCGCGAGTCGACCGCCCCATCGGCTTCGATCTGATCGCTCGAGATTCGAGGCCGGGCGATCGCAGTTTGCGGCTGGAGGATAAACACTTGGCGCTCGAGGCCCTGCTGGCCGCACGTTGCCGGCTGTTGATTACTTACCAGGGCCAGAACGTTCGCGATCATCGACTGCGCCCGCCGTCGATCGTCGTGGAGGAGCTGCTGGATGTCGTCGAGCAGACCTGCTCGGAAGATCAGATCGTTCGGTCGAAGCTGCGAGACGAAGTCGTCATACGGCATCCGCTGCAGCCGTTCAGCCCTCGGTATTTCGATCGGACTCATTCCGGTCTGTTCAGCTACGACCAGGACTACTTGGACGCCGCACGGGCGTTGCTGGCTTTGCCGGAAGACATACCGCCGTTCTTCGTTGGTGCTCTGGACGAGGACACCGAACAGAAAGAGGTCCGCGTTCGAGATCTACGGCGATTGATGGACGCCCCCTGGGAACTGCTCCTTGCCCGTTTGGGCGTGCGGCTGTCCGAGGCGGTCGAGGCCGGGTCGGACCGTGAGCCCTTGTTCCTGAACCATTTGGAACAATGGCAGGTGGGCGAGCAGTGGATTCAGCGCCGATTGCGCGGAACGGAACGCGATCAACTGCGGCAGCGGATGCGTCGCGGCGGGCAACTGCCAGCGGGCCGTTTGGGCGAAAATCTGCTGGGAAGTATCGAGGGCGAAGCGGATTTCGTGGTCGAGGCTGCTCGACAAATGGGCGTCGATGCCGCTGTGTCGAGCTTGCCGGTACGCGTGCCGATCGGCGATTTCGTGGTCGTGGGGCGTATCGAAGGTGTTACGAATGGCGGACTGCGCCGAGCCACCTATTCGAAGATGTACGTGTGGCGGACCTTGCGGGTGTGGTTGGATCATCTGCTGGTCGCCGCGACTCTGCCGTGCTCCGCCGGAGAGACGCGGGTGGTGGGACGATTCGGCAAATTCACGTCGGTCGGATTCAAGCCGATCGCGCCCGCCGCCGCGATCAAATGCTTGGAGGATTTGTTGCCGTGGTACCGCGCTGCCCTTCGCGTTCCGCTTCCTCTGTTTCCAGCATCGGTCGACAAGGCTCTCGAACAGCTTTACCAAGGCAAGTTCGCTGCCAACGATGATCGGCTGGACGCCAGCTTCCTCCGCGAGGCAGAAGGAGTTTTTCAACGCAGTTTTTTAGGAACTCCCGATGCCGAAAGGGCTTCCGTCCGAGTGGCCTTCGCAGGACGCGATCCGTTTCAAATGACGTACCAAGAGGTTACGGGACAGGAAAAAGACGGCAAATCGAACCTGTTTTTGTCTCTGGTCAACTCGATATGCCGGCCGATGCTGCCGTACATCATCGCTCAAGAATAGGAGCCTTTACGATCGGCAAAGAAATACTTTTCGGATTTCGTTCAGAGGTCCCCTGCGCGAACGGGGTCGGGAGTCGTTTTCGGGACACGACCAACCACATGGTACATACTTTCTCCGAAAACGACTCCCGACCCCTTCCCGCAAAACGCGACAGTAATTCACTTCCCGATCCTTACGTGAACGCGATGCTTGAAAGGTGATACGGAAATGGGTAACGCGCGATCCTTCGATCCGCTACGGATGAGTTTAGCCGGTGCGCACAGCATCGCGGCCAGTGCGGGGACGGGAAAAACGTACACGATCACCACGCTGTACCTGCGTTACCTGCTGGAAACAGACTGCCGCGTGGAGGAGATCCTGGTAACGACCTTTACGGAAGCAGCCACTGCGGAATTGAAGGAACGTCTACGAAGCCGCGTTCGCGAGGCACTGAACCTGCTGCAATCCTGCGAAACGATCCACGAGGGCCAGCAGCAGGTGACGCAAGGACAAGCCGACGAGAACGTCTTTCGCTTGCTGCAAGAGGCCGGCGCCTGGAACGCCGATCGCCGTGCGGACGTCCAGGATCGATTGCGAAACGCTTTGCTGAACTTCGATCACGCGCCCGTTTTTACGATCCATGGTTTCTGCCACCGCGTCTTGCAAGAACTGGTGTTCGAGACGTCCAGCCGCTTCGATATCGAATTGGTCACGTCTCAGGACGCCTTGGTCGAAGACGCCGTCGCCGACTTTGCCGCCGTGTTGTGGACCACCGACGATTCGACCGTCGCGGACTGGGTGACGTTGGACGAGTCGCTGTGGAGTCGCATGCGCTCGGTCGCTGCCTTGGCTCTGGAGAACCCCGATTTTCCAGTCTGTCCTGACCAGGATGAATGGGAAGACCTGCTGGGCTCGACCTTGCTGGAGGACTTCCGCACATGCGTTCACGACTTGGCGGACAGTTGGCGGCGCGATCGCGAGGAGGTTGTTGCTTTACTGTTCACCGCGCGCCAGAACGACTGGCTGAGTCGAACCACGCACGGTAAAGAAGGCCAATTGGAGCAATCGATCGAGTTTGTCGAACGATTGATCGAACGGGCTTCCCCCGAGATGTTCACAATCGACAAGGACGACTGCTTGGTAGCGACTCAGCGACGCTTGACGCAATCGGCGCTGGACAAAGGAACAAAGAAGAATCACAAAACCAATATGCCTCGCCACCACGTTTTCCAACAATTGGAAAAGGTTGCGGAAAGGGCGGTTCAAATCCACCAGCATCGCAAGAAGATCATCGCGTGCCTGCTTTCGCGACTGGCTCACACCACGCGTGACAAGGCCGTGCGGCGGAAGCAACAGCGAGGCATCATGTCGTTCAGCGATCTGTTGAACCAGGTGGACCGGGCCTTGCAAACCTCGCAGGGTCCACGGCTATTGAAGCGACTTCGCGAACGCTATCACGTGGCGATGGTCGATGAGTTCCAGGATACCGATCCCGTCCAGTATCGGATCTTTCGTCGTGTTTTCCAGGTTCCAGAGGATGCGGCGGATACATCGTTCCGATCGTTCATTATGATCGGCGATCCGAAGCAATCGATCTATCGGTTCCGTGGCGCGGACATCCACAGCTATCTGCAGGCCACGGACGAGATGCCGGCCCAGCATCGTCACACGCTCGATACCAACTGGCGATCGGATCGACCGCTGGTCGAAGGAGTTCAAGCGGTTTTCGCCTGCCGCGAAAATCCGTTCCTCTATACCAGCATCCCGCTGCCCGATGTCAAAGCCCACCACGAACGTCGTTTTTCCGAGCCTGCGGCGGTAGAGGTTTGTCTGGTCCCGCGCCGTCCCGACGCCGACAAGAACAAGGCGCCGGGCCGTGATCCGGCGCTTCGGCACGTGGTCCAGCGAGTGGCCGCAGAGATCGTGGCTCAGCAAAACAGCGGGCAGACGCTGTCGAACGGCTCGGGGCAGACGCGGCCGTTGGCGCCGGGCGATATCGCCGTCTTGTGTCGCACGGGCAAGCAACTGCGCATGCTGCAGTCGGAACTGGCAACTCGCAACGTGCCGGCCGTTCTTCAGACGGACGAGTCTGTCTTCGATACCGCCGAAGCCGAAGCGACGGCACACGTGCTGCGAGCCTTGGTCCAACCCGGCGATCTCACGATGCAGTTCAACGCCTTGGCATCGCCGCTGTTCGGGCTGAATGCCAACGATCTGGAATGGTTGCGACGGGATGAACAGCGGTTATCGCAATGGAGCGAACGGTTTTTCGAGTGGCATGACTTGTGCGGCTCACGCGGCTTCATCGCCGCCTGGCGTCGTCTGTTGGACCAGTTGGACGTGGTGGAAACGCTGACGCGGCGCATCACGGGTGAACGCCAGGTGACCAATTACCTTCATCTGGGCGAATTGCTGCATCGCCAGGCCGTTACCAACCACGCAGGCCCGGATCGATTGCTGCGTTGGTTGGAAGGTTGCATCGCCGATCCCCGCTTGCGATCGGACGACGAAACACAGCTACGCTTGGAGACCGACGCCGCCGCCGTCCAGCTCTGCACCATCCATCGCTCGAAAGGCCTGGAATATCCCGTCGTGTACTTCCCGACCTTGTGGCATACCTACGGTGGCGCGGACGCCGCATGGGTGATCGCACGGCTGGACGAGGAAGGTCGCCCGCTGGTCGATCCCGAAATCGACGTGGGTTCCGACCGTCTGAAGGCTCGCATCGAACAGGACAGCCAGGAGATCGAGGCCGAGGATCGTCGGCTGCTGTACGTTGCGTTGACCCGCGCCAGGCACCAATGCCGCATCTATTGGACCGCGGTCAAGGATGCGGCGGATTCGGCGTTGGGGCAACTGATGTTCGACGGCCTGAAGGGAAACCAGTCCGATGAACAGCTTGATCGAACGTTGCGCCAGTGGGTGGAATCCTTGCCCGCCGGCGGCGTCGAGTATCGCGGTTTGGAAGCGATGACGAATTTCGAGGATCCCGGCCGCTATCACCCGCCGAAGTCCGCGACCACCGCCTTGGCGTGCCGTCCCGTGAAGCGGATCGATCTGCCTCGATTGGTACGGACCAGCTTCAGCGCCTTGGCACGTCAAGTGGATCTGGCCGATGATCTGGAGATCCCGGACCGTGACACATCGTTCCCCGACGATGCCAGCCAGCGGGATGAAGCCGCCCCGGATCGTCAACGCGTGCCTCTGGCCGAGATGCCGGGCGGCGTGTTGATCGGCAACCTGGTCCACGACGTGTTCGAAATGGTGCTTCAAGACGACCGTCGGCAAGGCGCCGATCGTCGATCGGCAGCGGATTTGGTCCGGGAGCACATGCAAGCGGAACTGGTCCGTTACAACTTGGACCCTGTGTGGATCGAGCCGCTGGCCGGCGAATTGACGAAATGCCTGACTGGCGGCATCGCCGAAGTGGCTCCGGCTTTCTGCATGTACGATCTGCCGCTGGAGGACGCTGCGTGCGAGCTGCATTTCTTGTTGCCTGTGGCGGATCACGATCGCCACATGGACGCTCGCTCGTTGGGCCGCGCTTTCGCTCGGGCGACGGAGGACCCGATTCGCAGCTATGGAGATCGCGTGGGACGAGTTCCGCCGTCAAGACTGCGTGGCTTCCTGGAGGGTTACATCGACCTGGTGTTCCGATACCAGGATCGCTGGTTCCTGATGGATTACAAGACCAACCAGTTGGGACCCCTGTCGACGGATTACGCGCCGTCCGCTTTGGAAGAAACCATGTTCCGACACGACTATCTCTTGCAGTACCACCTGTATTCGGTTGCCCTGGACCGATTCCTGCGCCAGCGGGTCAGCGGATACCGCTATGAACGCGACTTTGGTGGCGTGATCTATCTGTTTGTGCGAGGGTTTCAGCCGGATCGATCGCCGACGCCAGGCGTGTATTTCCATCGGCCACAGCAGACGGTCATCCGAGCGATCGCATCCGTTTTGGACGGGAAGGAGATGCCGTGACCGTGAATCTCGAACGATTGAATTCCGACGGTGTCTTAGGTCCGTTGCCATTGGCGTTTGCCACGATGATCGGCCGCGTCGCCCCCTCGTCCCGCGACACTGTGCTGCTCGCCGCCGCTTTGGTCAGCGAACAACTGGCTCGGGGGCACATCTGCCTGGATCTGGCTCAAGCCGATCGGATCGTTTTCGGGGTCGGCGGCGATCGTGATCAAGCGATCCGTTACAAGCGGTGGCCGGCGATCGCTCGATGGTTGAACGATCTGACCGCCAGTCCGTCGGTGCTGGTTCGGGACAGCAGCGACGATGCACAGGATATCGACCGCCCGCTGGTGCTGGATGAAAGTGGGCGGAAACTGTACTTGGCTCGCTACTGGTACTACCAGCAGCAACTGGCGCAGAGCATCCGTCAGCGAATCGCGATGCCGCCGTTGGAAGTGGACGAAGACAGCTTGCGATCCGACGTCGCTCGCCTGTTCCCCAACGCCCACGCGCCTGGCGACACGGGCCAATGCCTGGCAGCGGCCGGTACCGTCGACCAGCGATTCGGCGTCATCACGGGCGGGCCGGGCACCGGCAAAACCACGACCGTCGCGAAACTGCTGGCGTTGCGCATGGTGCAACAGCAGAAGATGCAAGCAGGCGTCAAACTGCGAATCTTGTTGATGGCGCCCACCGGCAAAGCGGCTCAGCGCTTGAACGAATCGCTGGGGCGAGTCGCCCGTGAGTTGGATATCGAAGAATCTCTGCGAGAGCAATTGTTGGCGATCCAGGCCGGCACGATCCATCGGATCCTGGGCTGGACGCCCCTGCCTCCCGAATTGGGCGGACCGTTCAGCCGTGGTATCGACTATCCGCTCGAGGCGGATGTGGTCCTGGTCGATGAAGCGTCGATGGTCGATATCGGCCTGATGAGCCATCTGTTTCGCGCCGTACCGCTGCAGGCTCAATTGATCCTGATGGGCGATCGGGATCAACTGGCCTCGGTCGAAGCGGGCAGCATCTTGGGCGATCTGTGTGGGGATTTGGCGGACGCAGCCGCAGGCCGCTTGAGTCCCCGGCGTCGCGAGGTCATCACGAGCCGTACGGGGATCGAAATCGAGGGCGGCGACGAGTCGCGACATGCACTGGCCGATCACGTCATGCCGCTGCGTCACAGCCATCGCTTCGATCCGTCCAGCGCCCTGGGCCGCCTGGCGGCAGCGATCCGCTCGGGCGATGCCGACACGGCGATCGCGGAATTGCAGCGACAAAACCCGTCCGTTGGTTCCATCGAGTGGATCCAGCCGAAATCGCCTTCCCACACACTAGCCCGGATCGCCGAAGTGGCGACCGACGAATACGCGGCCTATCTGGAAGAACTTGCCAACTGCCCCGAAGGCCAACCATCCGTCTTGCAAGCCTTGCTGCGATTCCGCGTGCTGTGCGCGCACCGCGAGGGCCTATGGGGCGAAGGGAACATGAACCGCATGATCGCTCAGCGTCTGGATCGCCTGGGGTTGATCCGTATGCGTCGGCAAGCTTACTTGGGGCAACCCGTGATGGTCACGCGAAACGACTATCGCCAGGAGCTGTTCAACGGCGACGTGGGCGTCGTCGTACGAGATCCCGGCGGCCAGGATTTGGCCGTGATGTTCGAATCGGCAACCCGGGCGTCGGGTTGCCGTCGAGTCCCTGCGGCGCTGGTGCCGGAGACCCGACCATGTTACGCGTTGACGATTCACAAATCGCAGGGCTCGGAATTCCATCACGTCATGGTCGTGCTACCCTATCGCCCCTCGCCGATCCTGACCCGCGAGTTGCTGTACACGGGCATCACCCGAGTCGCCGATTGGCGTGATCCCGCAACGGGTATCCGGCATCCCGGCAAGCTGTATCTGGTCGCCAGCGAATCCGTTTTACGCGAAACCATCCACGGCCGCATCCGCCGTTCCAGCGGCCTGAACGATGCCATCCTTCAAGAGCCGCGCACGAAGTAAGCGGCATTGCTTCGCACTTGCCGCGCACGAAGTAAGCGGCATTGCTTCGCACTTGCCGCGCACGAGGCGAGGGAATCGCGCCGAAAACCGCTTACTTCATGCGCGGCTTGTTGTGAAGCGCTTACTTCGTGCGCGGCTTGTTGCGAACCGCTTACTTCATGCGCGGCTTGTTGTGAACCGCTTACTTCGTGCGCGGCTTGTTGTGAACCGCTTACTTCGTGCGCGGCTTGTTGTGAACCGCTTACTTCGTGCGCGGCTCTTTCGTTTATGGGCGATGTCAATGCCTTTGCCGAATCTGCCGTATATGATACGATGCGACAAAAGGGTCTCGGAACGTCACCCGAGACCCTGCCTTCAAAAAAAATTAAGGAATCGACGATGAAAAGAATCCTTATTTGTCTGATTGTGTTGATCGTGGCCGGCGGTTTGCAATTCGATCACTCCCCGGCAATCGCTGCTCGACCGGCAGACGCAGAGCCGGAAAACGCTGCTGTCGATGATCAAGCGGAGCGTTTCGCGAAGTTTCAAGAGACGCTCAGCGGTGCGACGCTCGACGGTGAGTACACGGTGTTACGTGACTCGGAAGTGTCCCAGCATTCTGAGAGGTACACGATTCGAAGTGTCCGCAAGCTTCCCGAGGGGGATTACTGGTTGTTCCAGGCTCGCATCCAGTATGGCGACAAAGACGTCACCGTCCCGATGCCTCTGGAAGTCAAGTGGGCTGGGGACACCCCGGTGATCACCTTGGATCGGGTGAACATTCCCGGTCTGGGAACATTCAGTTCGCGTGTGGTCATCGATGGCGACAAGTATGCCGGTACCTGGAGCCACGATCGGGTCGGGGGGCACTTGTTCGGGACGATCAAGCCAAGCGAGTCTGAGGATGAGTGAACCGGGGCGCCGCAAAGTGGCATTGATCACCGGAAGTGGTCGGCAACGGGTGGGGAACGTGATCGCTCGTTCCCTAGCCGGCTGGGGGTATGATGTCGCCTTGCATTACCATCGGTCCGAGCAGTCCGCCCTGGAGACGGTCGAAGCATTGCGTTCGATGGATGTATCCAGCGAGGCTTTTCGAGCGGACGTGAGTGAGCAGGCCGAAGTGGACGCGATGTGCGAGCGCGTCGTCCAGCGATTCGGAAGACTGGACGTGCTGGTGACCACGGCGTCGATCTGGGAGCCCATCCCGCTGGAAGATGTTAGTGCCGAAGATATGTTGCGACATTTTCGCGTCGACGTATTAGGCACTTTTTTGTGCGCCCGACGCGCAGGTCTGATCATGACCCGGCAACCCGAAGGTGGCGTGATCGTGACATTTGGCGATTGGGCCGTGAAGCGTCCCTACCCGGATCATACGGCTTACTTTGCAGCCAAGGGCAGCATTCCGACGTTGACTCGGGCGCTGGCGGTGGAGTTGTCGCACCGCAACCCGAAGATCCGAGTCAATTGTATTCAGCCGGGTCCCGTCTTGTTTCCTCCGGAATCAAGCGAAGATCAGCGGCAGGCGATGATCGAATCGACCTTGGTGAAGACGGCCAATTGTCCTGAAAGTGTCTCGCTGGCGGTCAAGTTCTTCATCGACAATCCCTTTGTTACGGGAGTTTGCTTGCCGGTCGACGGGGGCAGATCAATCTACGCTACCGAATCGACGAACCGCTTGCGACCCATTTGATCTTTCTGGGATTGTGGAAGACACGAAGATCTTCGCATAGTAGGGATCGATCATGCCTCGTACGGGTTCGGACATCGTTTCCACGGCAGGCTTCCATTGACGAATGGACCGTGAAAGCATACGTTTCCCTGAGTGAATATTGTCGTTTGCAAGATGATCGGAACCACGTAGCAAGCGATATCGGGGCGAATAGGACGGGGAGAAACAAACGGTCGTGATACGCGAAATCCTCAGCCTGGAAGGGGCGAGATTCTTGCTGTTCCGCCTGTTGGCGGCGCTAGAGTCTGTGGTCCGGTTCGTAGGCGAGTGGCTCATGACCCGTCCATGGCTGGCCCTTTTGGCGGGCGTACCTGCGATCGTCAGCGCCGTGGGGTTTGCGGCGATCGCGCCCTGGCACGCTCGTTCGTCATCATGGGAATGGGTTCGACGGTACGAACGGGCTGGTAGCGCTGCGTTGCGGCGCGACGATTGGGATGCAGCCACCATCTACTTTCGACGCTTAGCCTATCTGGGCGGGGAATTTCCCTCGTCGCTTTACGGATTGGCATTGACCGCTGAGCGTCAAGGGGATCTGCCCGTTGCGCGGGCTCGAATGCAGCGAATCGCCCCCGAAACGACTCTCGGTTACCCGCCCGCGCATTTTTGGTTGGCCATGGACCTGAGGAAACGGCAGGACCAGCTCAGCTTCGAGGAGCTTGACATCCTGGAGCATCATCTGGTGCAAGCGACGCGTCATCCTGCGCATCGCGCCGAGTCTCAAGTGCATTTGACGTCGCTTTACGCGATGCGAGGCGAAATCGACAAGGCGATCCGGGAGGCCGAGCGGGTGGCATTCGACCGGCCTGTGATTCATCTGACTTTGGCCGAGTTATACGCACAAGCCGGGCGTCGGGAACGAGCGCATCTGTCGGCGATCCGCGCAAGTGAAGCGTTGGATGCTCGCAGGCTGGCCCAGCCCGACGATCCAGCGATCCGCATTCTGTGGGCCACCAGTTTGGGACTTCAGGGGCGTTTCGAAGACGCAGTGAATGCCCTGCGACCCGGGCTCAGTTGGCCCGACCCGAAGCCATTTCAGCAGGCTCTGGCAGGCACCTATCTTTATTGGTTCCAAGGCACCACGACGCCCAAAAACCTCCACTCGCCGCAGCAGATCGGCTTGCTGGAACGCGTGTTGCAGTACGACAGGAACAATCTGCAGGCGATGCTGATCCTCTGCAATCTGGTGATGCAGTCGGGGGAAGCCGGCGATCGTGCCGAGTCCATGCTGAACGAGATGTTGGATCGCGACACGGCCCCCGCCGTCGTGCACATCGCGTTGGGCATCCGCGGGCTGCAGATGGCGGAATCCGAGTTGGCTCTGAAGCATCTCCAGCAGGCTGCCGAGCAGAACCCTCAGTTGCCGGCTGTGTTAAACAACATCGCTTGGGACATGGCCCATCAAGAACAGCCGGATTTGGAGTTGGCCAGTCGATTCGGCGAAGCCGCCGTGCAGATGCTGGCGCACCCCGAGTTTCACGATACTTTGGGTACGATCCTCGCGAAAATGGAAAAGGCGGAAGACGCCTTGCCTCACTTGAAAATCGCGTATCGCCAACTGCCGCCTCGTGCGACCATCCACCAGCATCTGGGCGACGTCTACCTTCAGTTAGGCAAAGCCGATTTGGCAGCCCGACATCATCTTCAGGCTGCCGAATTGCAGTCGACGCCGATCGAGGTAGAGCCGTCGGCGCCGGTCGAGGAAGAATCGCCTTGAGTTGAAAGCCGCTAGTCGTCGCTATCATCCGGACGGCCGGCCGCCCACAACACGCCTTGCGTCAGCAGGGTTTGAAATTCCTCCGTGCGCATCGTTTCGGTGGCATGCCCGATGCTGGTTCCGAAGACGCGCCCTTCGCCGAACTGATTGGTCCACACCACGGTATGTTCGACATTGTCGCTGGAAACGCCGACGGCCAGAGATTCGGCCGTGTCGGCCATGGCGTGAATCCGATACAGTTCGCCCTGTTCATACGACCAGGTTTCCGGAAGTCCTTGCAGGGTAGGATGGTCGCGTTCCTTGAACGTCACCGTCACCGGGGCGCCCCGTTCGTGGTTTCGGCTGGTGACGCCCAAGAAGGCTACCCATTGACCGCTCTCTTTTTCGTCCGGCCAGTAATTGTGCAGCGTGCCGTGGATCACCACTGCCGGAAGACCCTCGCGGTGCGGCTTGACAATCCGCTCGATCCAATCCGGGTTGCTGTAACGAGGCGCGTTGCACTTGTTGTAGATTACCAAGTCATATCCCTCGGCCCAGTCTTCGTTTTCGAACAGAGGATGCCGGTCCTGGACTCCGTCGACCGCCGATACCGTCAACTCGATCCCCGGAATGCGTTCCTGGAGTGTCTCGCGGATCACGATTTCCTGTCCGGCATAGTCGTGCCAACCGCCACCCGTCACATACAGGGCTCGCAGCGGTTTCGTATCGGTGGCGATTGCCGACGAAAGGAAGCCGACGATCGCCAAGCTGGAAATCAACATTACTTTGGTCGTACGCATCATTTCGTCTTCTCCTGCAAGTCGCGAAATAAACCAGCCTTCACGGTAATCGCGCAATTCCCGTTCGTCAACCGGTCGGCCTGGCCAGCGCGGATGCCCGTTCGTTCGGCGGAAATCTTGATAGGGACGGCTCGAAATCCGCTGCAGCGCAGGGTAAACTTGTGTGAGATTTGCAGGCTGAATTGCGGCGCATCGCACCGTTGCCCTTGATTTTCCATTGAAATCCCTTGAAGGAGAGATCCCCGATGTCTTGTAAACCCACCGTCCTTGGATGCTTGTGCTTGTTGTTGGTCTTCGTCGTCTGCGGTGCTTCGCGAGCCGATGACGGAGCTTGGCAGACGTTGTTGGATGGTTCGGATCCGAGTGCGTGGCAGAACGCTCGAGGCGACGAGCCCGGTGCCGGATGGGCCGTTGAAGATGGCCAGTTGATTCGCAAGGATCGCGCCGGGTTCATCTGGACTCGCGAGCGTTTTGCGGATTTTCATCTGGAACTGGAATTCAAGACGGCTGGCAACAGCGGCGTCTTCTTTCGTACCGATGATCTCCGCGACCCGGTCCAGACGGGCATCGAGGTTCAGATCTATCGGCCATCGGAAAAGCCCACCCGGCACAGCACCGGATCGCTGTACGATCTGCTGGCGCCCAGCAAGGCAGCCGACCGGCCCATGGGGCAGTGGAACGAGATGGCGATCATCGCCAAAGACGCTCACGTCGTCGTGGTGCTGAACGGCGAGAAGATTATCGACGCCGATCTGGACCAGTGGACCGAGGCGAATCAGAACCCGGACGGTTCCCGCAACAAATTCGACACCCCGCTGAAGGACTTCAAGCGTGACGGGCACATCGGTCTGCAGGATCACGGCGCCGCCGTGTCGTTTCGCAACATCCGGATCAAACGGTTGCCGTAGCCGCGTTCAGTTGATGGTGGATCTCTCGAAGCGCCGGGTATAACTGAGAGAACACGGCAAAGCGGTCCCGGTACCAGGCATGTCGCTGCGCGTCCGGCTCGTAGATGCAACCCGGGCGATAAACGCGGTCGTAGGCCTCGGATTCGTCGGCGTAGATCCCGACACCGATGCCTGCCAGGACCGCCGCACCCATCACGACAGCCTCATCGATTTCCGGCACTTCGATGGCGGTGCCCACCACGTCGGCTTTGTTCTGCATCCAGAACCGGTTGTTGACAGCGCCACCGATCGCCACGATGCGATCGGTGGGAACCTTCAGACCACGCTCGATTCCCTGGATCACTTGCAGGAACTGGTAATCGAGTCCCTCGATGATCGCTCGTAGCATGTCGCCCTTGGACGTGGTGTTCCTCAGACCCACAAAAGTACCCGAGGATCGGTGATCCACGACGGGACAATGGCTGCCGGACATGTGCGGCAGGAACAGGCAGCCGCCGGCGCCGATCGTCGAGGCTTCGGCCGCCTGCATCAGGTAATCCCAATCGACCCCGCCTCGTTCCGCCGCTTGCTGCATCTCCGGTTGTCCGTATTCGCGGCGGAACCACTCCAATTGGTCGGCGGCAACGGTGGCGCCCATCGCGGCCCACCGCCCACGAGCGACGTGAGAGTCGACCAGGATGCCCATCTGCAGCACTTCCGGACTCAGCACGGGTTCGTCCAGCGCCGCGACGACCATCTCCCAGGTGCCCGTCACATCGCCCAACACACCGGGTCGAAACACGCCCGTTGGCAAAGCGCCGCATAAGTAGTCGTGCCCGCCCAACACGACCGGGGTACCCGTCGGCAACCCGGTGGCTTCCGTCGCCGCACGATGCACGGTACCCAGCACGGTGCCGCTGGGTTGCGGGTCGCACAGCAATCGCCCATCGATCTCGGATCGCTGTAAGAAGTCCTCGGACCACTGGCGGCGACGCTGATCGAACAGCAGCGTGGTCGAGGCCATGCTGTAATCTGTGGCCAAAGCGCCGCAAAGCCGCTGATTGATGAAGTCTTCGATCAGCACCCACTTGTGGGTTCGTTCGAGTATCTCCGGATGGTTCTCGGCCATCCAACGCAGACGCAGCGCCGTGTTGAAAACCCAGATCTGATTGCCACCGACAGCGAACTGCTCCTCCGCCCCGAATCGCTCAAGCCACCAGTGATACTGGGGTTCGGTGCGAGGACAGTGCCACGAGATAAACGGGTACAGCCAACGGCCTTCGCGGTCCAGTGGCAGTCCGTCCATCCCCATCCCCGTGACCGCCACCCCGCGAATTCGCGACCGATCGTCCAGTTGACCGATCGCCTCTTGCAGCGACTGGCAGACGCCATCCCAAATCTGCTGTGGCTGCCACACGGCCCACTTCGGATGTCCGGAATCCGGGTGGAACCGCTGAGTGGGGCGGCTGGCTTGTGCCATCGTGTGGCCATCCGCGTCGTACACGATGGCTTTCAGGTTCGTTGATCCAAGATCGATACCGACCAGATAGTCCATGATTCGCCTCGATTGAAATCTGACGGTCCATTGATCGCGTGCCCACTCTCCAAACGCGAGACCCCACCCAACACGCATCACCGCCGTATCTGTTTCACGATAAAGGCCCAACCGGTCCGCATTGGACCATAGGCAAGAGCCGCCTGCAAGAATGGTCCGTCCAAAAAAGACGTAAAAAGACGTAAAAAGACGTAAAGACGGGGTACCAGTAGCACGGCCCGGTTTGTCTGCGCCGATAAGCACCCGGCCATATATTTCTTGGTGCAATCGGGCGGAAGGCGTCGGGAGTCGTTTTCGGGTGACCCGCTTACCATGTGGTAGATCGTTGGCCGAATTGGCCGAAAACGACTCCCGACCCCCGTTGCGTCCCCATGCGAGGCTACCTTCAATGACAAGAAACTTCTGGTCGGGTGCTTACGATCCATGCGAATCGACGCGAGCCCAAGCTCGTCAGAAGAAAAGGCAGGCTCTTTGGGGGGAACTGAAAGCAGGGAAAAGCGTTGTGCCCGGAGAGGGTCAGACCCCTTATCACTGACAGAGCCCAGGCAACAGAGGAAATATGTGGCTTTGATCGCTACGATTAACTATACTTGAGGGCTGAGGTCGATGAATGACCACAGCATCCCTGCGTTCGTCACTGACACGCTTTTCCGCTCGAGCCTAACGAGGTTGGCATCGATGACACGGACAATTCGTTTGATCCTGATTACCGCAATCTGCACCACCATACCGCTTGGCTCCGGCTTGTCTTGGGGTCAGGGTGTTCGCCAGTTGGCACCCGGTACTCTGCGCGTGATTCCTCCCGAACCAAACGAGGAGGAAACCTATCTGGGGCCGGTCGAGCTTTCTGCATTGACTCAGTTTGAATGGGAACCAAACTTTTCGCCGCCGACAGCGACGTTGCGATCAAAAGCATCCCAAGTCACGCTGCGACACAATATCTGGAATCTTGAATTTGCGTTCAAGCCCCTTCGGATGGTCCATGTCGATATCCCGCAACCGACTGGCAGGATGCAGCGGAAGCTGGTCTGGTACATGGTGTACCGCGTACGAAATTTAGGGGAGCATTTGACGCCGGTTCCGGTTGAAGACGAGCATGGTTTACGAACCTACACAAGCCAACGTGCCAACGAAGTCATGAACATCGGAGCCGCACAGCCCACTGCGTCGGTACGATTCTTCCCCCATTTCGTGCTGGAGAGCCGGCAGGTTCGCAAAGCCTATCTGGACACAATTATCCCTGTAGCAATCCCCGTTATCGAACAGCGGGAAATGCGCGGCGGCAAACTGTATAACTCGGTCGAGATAAGCAGGGTGCCCATCCAGGTGGGTAGTGCGGACGATGATGAAGAGAATGCCGTGTGGGGCGTTGTCACGTGGATGGACGTCGATCCGAACATCGATTTCTTTTCCATCTACATCCAAGGGTTGACCAACGCATTTCGGACGGAGCGTACGGAGGACGGCCAATTGGTTCATCGCATGAAGACGCTGCAACTGAACTTCTGGCGGCCCGGGGACAGTGTTTACGAGCACGAAGGCGAAATTCGGTACGGCATTCGAGCGGTGGCCAATCCGGAGGAACAGCAATACATTTTGAGCTGGTATAACGTCGATAAGCGGCTTGATCATCTGTGGATCTACCGCTAAAATCCTCGGCTTCCCATGGGCTGGATGGCGAAATCCAGCGAATCGATGCAGGACTTTAGCACAGGGTAATTGGTGAGATGGCTCATAAGAAGGGACAGGGCTCCAGCCGCAACGGCCGCGATTCGAACGCTCAACGGCGTGGCGTCAAGCGATTTGGTGGTCAGGCAGTACGGGCCGGAAATATTTTGGTTCGTCAGGTAGGCACCCGGTTTCACCCGGGCGCCAACGTGGGCATGGGCAATGATTATACGCTGTTCGCCACGGCGGACGGGGTGGTCCATTTCGACCGCGATGGCCGTCGCGTCAACGTCATCACGGCGAATTGAGACCGCCTTTACGGAGCCTTTCGATACATGTTGGGGGACGTCCTGTTGGGGCGTCCTTTTTTATTGATGTTCGTCGATCGGGTAGAAATCGAGGTCCAAGCGGGTGACGGCGGAGCCGGGTGCGTCAGCTTTCGCCGCGAGCGTTACGTGCCACGCGGCGGCCCCAACGGGGGTGATGGCGGCAACGGTGGCAACGTGGTGGTGGTGGCCGAACCGGGCGTGGACAGCTTGGTCGCGTTGGCTCATCGCAAGTTCTGGCGAGCCGAGCGGGGGACCCACGGGCAGGGCTCGAACAAGCATGGCCGCAACGGGCAGGATTTGACCATCCATGTACCGCCCGGAACCGTCGTGATCGACGCCAAGCACGGTTTCATACTGAAGGATCTGGCTCGACCCAACGACCGCATGATCGCCGCTCGCGGCGGCAAAGGCGGCTGGGGCAACGCCCACTTCAAATCGTCCACGAACCAGGCGCCACGTCAAAGCACGCCGGGCGAAGAGGGCGAACGCCGTCGCTTGATTTTCGAGTTGAAGGTGATCGCGGACGTCGGATTGATCGGCAAGCCGAATGCCGGCAAAAGCACGCTCCTGAGTCGTCTGTCGCGAGCCCGTCCCGAGATCGCCGATTACCCGTTCACGACCAAGCACCCGAATCTGGGCCGAGTCACCTTGGACATGGACCGATCGTTTGTCATGGCGGACATCCCGGGACTGATCGAGGGAGCGCACACGGGCGTCGGATTGGGGCACGAGTTTCTGCGGCACGTCGAGCGTGCGGGGATTCTGGTCCACTTGATCGAGCCGATGCCGATGGACGGCACCGATCCGATCGAAAACTATCACGCGATTCGCAACGAATTGCGGCAATACAATCCCAAGCTGGTCCAGCGTCCTGAGATCGTCGCCGTCACCAAGTCCGAATTACCCGGCGCCGCCGACGTACGCGATCGGCTGGCTCCGCAGGTGGGGAGTGACGTGCTGTTGATCTCGGCCGTCACGGGTCAAAACCTGAATCGGCTGACTGCCGCCATCGTCCAACACTTGCAAGCCGATGAGGATGAATAAGCCCGCGTTACGATCGATTTGTTTCTGCTGTTTGTTTTTGAAGAAGGGGACCCGACGATGCGTGGTATGCTCAATCGAAAGTCAGCTCTGCGGGCATCATGCTTGCTTTTGTCTGTCGTGTTGGTTTTGGAGGGGGGCGGGGTTGCCACCGCTGTTGACGACTCGAAGTGTCCATCCGTATCACCGCTGCTTGTCGGGATTTACCGAGTCGACATCACGCCGCCGGTCGGCGATGTTCACTACCGGGGAACCAGCACGGCGGTCGCCGATCCGTTGTGGGCGAAAGTCCTGTATCTGTCCCAAGGTGACGTCCAAGCGGCCCTGGTGTTTTGCGATGTGATCTCCGTCCGCTACGACTTGGCGCAGTCCATCCGTCGCCAGGCCGCTGAGGCGACGGGGATCCCTGCCGAACATATCGCGGTGGCCGCGACGCATACGCATACCGGGCGTTTCGCTTCCGAAGGCCCGGACCAGACTTTGGCGACGATCGCCGCGGCCGTCGAAACGGCGCGGCAGAGGGCAAGGCCCATGGCGCTGCTGGACGGCACGGCACAGCAACATGGCTTGGCCTTCAACCGTCGCTTCCTGATGAAGGACGGTACGGTGCGATTCAATCCGGGGTTTCAAAATCCCGAGATCGTGAAGACCGTCGGACCGATCGATCCCGAGGTCGGAATCGTTCTGCTGCGTGATCCCGAATCCGAAGAACCGCTGGCTTCGTTGACCTCCTTCGCCCTGCACCTGGATACGGTGGCCAACACGCAGTATAGTGCCGACTATCCTTATTTCATCGAGCAGACGTTGCGTGAGGAACTCGGGGAACCGTTCGAATCGCTGTTCGGTCTGGGGCCCTGCGGCAACGTGAACCATTTCGACGTTTCCGGCCCGCCTCCCACGCCGGGCCACGAGGGGATTACCCGCCACATCGGCGTCACCTTGGGTCGGACCATCCTGGAAGCCCTTCCGGACCTAAAGCCCGCGCGGCCGTCATTGGCCGTATTGCAGACCGTCGTCGACGCGCCGTTGCAAACGTACACGGACGCCGAACTGGCTTGGGCCGAATCGTACCAGCAGACTCGCCAGCCGTTGGTCCAGGAGCGCGTCTTCCTGCAGCAACGGCGAGCCCGCAAGATCTTGTCGCTGGCCGAGATGCGAGCGCGTTGGGGCGAAACGTATCCCTTGGAGGTCCAGGTCTTTCGGCTGTCGGACCAAGCCGCCGTGGTGACGTTGCCCGGCGAGATCTTCGTCGAGCTGGGTTTGGCCATCAAGGCCCAGTCGCCATTCCGCACGACGCTGATCGTCGAGCTGGCCAACGACGCACCGGCGTACATTCCGAACCGCGAGGCATTTCCCCAAGGCGACTACGAGGTGATCAACTCGCGAGTCGCCGCTGGCAGCGGTGAAATGCTGGTCGATGCGGCTGTTCAGATGCTCAACGAGTTGGCTTCGCAAGATGATTGATCGGATCTCAAGTTGCCTTGGTGACGGCGACGAGCGAAAATAAGTTTAGTCGCTGGTCCTGAAATCGGGATTGCCTTGAGTCGTACCATGAATCCATCTGCTCTGAACGTGACTCTCTGCACGATGACAATGGCTCCGGACGTGGGTTACACGCCGCCGCTGGAGAATGGAGATCGATTGACGCGTGCGGAATTCGAACGGCGTTACGCATTGATGCCTCAGGTCAAGAAAGCCGAGTTGATCGAAGGAGTCGTTTACATGCAGCCGTGGGTTTCAACCCACGGTCTCGGTTTCGCGTGGAAGCGTCGGTCGCGTAGCGACGACCGAATTGTCTCAATCCCTAGGCTGCGACGCCACGTTCCTATTCGTGCGTCGCGGCGATCCGATCGGCTCAGGCCATCGCGGCGAAGTACGCGTCCAGATCCGTAAGCTCCGTCGGCCGATCGGCCAGCAGGGGCAGAAGATCCTCCAGCGGATCGTAGCCGTCGAACCGAAGAGGCTGATGTTCGACAGGCGTTTCAGGTGGCGAAGTATCTCGCAGGGGGCGGGTGTTCGGCAACTCGCGTCCCCTGCCGGTGAGCCATGCCGCGGGATCGGGCACCAGCGATTGACGTTCTTCGTGTACGAACGCTTGAGTCACTTCGATGCCGAAGACGACGTTCCACCACGGTGCTTGCGAAACCTGTGAACGGTCGAATCCCAACGGAATACCAGCGACACGCGCTGGTGGCTCGAACCCCTCCGAACCACCCGCCGCTTCGCCCTCACCCGTGGGCTCGCCATGTCCGTTGCGCCAAGCACCCGGGAAGCCCGGCGGGAAGATCAGCGTCTGGGCACCCGATTGCACCGCCGTGCGTGTCTTGTTGAAGTTGGGCGCGAAGAAGGCCAGGTCGCCGAAATCGACTCGGCCCGACTTGTCAAAGTCCGCCCACCACACATACGGCGGTTCGGCGGCAGCGTCCACCGTACGGCCGAACGCGGCGGCAAAGAAAGACAGTTCGCCGAAATCGATCCGGTGGTTCCCGTCGATGTCGTACATCACCGCCCATAATTCGGTCGCCGGCGGTTCTCCCAGCGCCGGGATCACCAGCCCGGGATGCACCAGTGCCGCGTGACCGCCCGTCAGCGCGATCTGCATGTCGTAGGGACCGATCTGTCGTCCCGCTGCGTCCACCGGCACCTGATCGTCGCCAGTCGAGGCGAACCGGACTCGAGCCAACAGCACGTAGCCGCTGCGGCCAGCGTCCGTCCGCTCCGTCCGCCCACCAATCGCGGTGACCTGTCCCGCAGCGTCATCGATCATCCCCGTCCGATCCTCCGTGAACGCCGTACCGTACTCGATGTGCTGAGCCGTCATGTACTCGTTATTGTACTGCAGATCCACCACCGCCCCGGCAACCCCCAGCATCGTGGTCTCGTCCATGCTGACCCAGAACTCGACCCAGAACGATTGCCACGCATGAACCCACTCGGCACTCTCGGGCAACGACATCGCTTCCCCCTTGGCATCGGTCTCGCTGGGCTCGGTGACAATTCTCATCTCGATCCGAGCCCCGCCCATCTGAGCCACCACGACCACGGTCGCAACCGCTTCGCTCCATCCGTCGTGGTTATCCTGGGCACGAGCGAACAGCGTATGGGTGCTCAGGTCCCAGCCGTCCGTACTGACACCGGTCAGCGTCCACTGCTCTCCCGACACCTGAAGCGTGCCTTCCAGAACCTCGTCATCCGGGTCCCAGACGCCGTCGCCGTTGGTGTCGCGATAGAACGTGACGCCTTGGATTTCACCGTCCGGATCGTTCACCGCCGTGACTTTCAACGTCAGTTCGCTACCCGCGACGACCGTGACGGGATCGGCGCTCAGCACCCCGATGGTCGGTGGGATATTCACATACGTCGTCGCTTCGGGATCGGGCGGCGCCAGTTCGCGGTGGCCGACGTTGTCGGTGGCCACGCTGTAGAAGGCGTAGGTACTGCCCGGCTGACCGGAGAAGAGAGCCGACGTGTCGGTGACGTTTTCCAGCCAGCGGGTGAACGGGCCGCCCTCGCTCGAAACATAGATGTCATAGCGGGCAATCCCCGAACCGCCCGCGTCGTCGGCCCCATCCCAAGTGACGAGGAATTCCGGCGGGTTCACGACAGCCGCCAGCGGCTGTACCCAACTGGTCGGCGGCCCGGCGTCCAGCGTATTGCGCACCAGCGGCGTATCGATCGGATCGTTGTAATCAAAGTAGATCCGCGCCCAGTTCGTGATCTCCGTCCCGGATGGCAGGTCAGCCAACGGCCGAACCAAAAAGCTGATATGCCCTTCACCCCGCCCGGTCTCATCGTTCGGGTACAGCAGGCCGACGAAGGGGTCTTCGGGGAACCAACCGGTCACAGGGTCCAGGCTTCGCAGGGCAAGCGTCAGCACACGTGTCTCGTGGTCGAGGCCTACTTCGACTTCGACCAGGATCTCCTGGCCGCCGACCGTCGCCGGAACCCAGTCCTCGTACTGGTCCAAGCCCGGCGGGATGCCGATCACGTAATCCGCAAACGCGATCTCGGTCAACTCGAACGTGTCCAGATCCAGGTTCACGTCCAGCGTATCCGTCACGATCACTTCGCGGGCCGGAGCGGTGGCATCCGCCATGTTCTCGAAACGGATCGTGTAATCGAGAGTACTGTCGGACTGGATGAAACCAGCATTGCCGTGACCGCCGGGAGCGAGTTTGTCGTTGGGGTCGTAGGACCGGGCAAAAGAAACTATTCGCTTCTGCGGATCGAATGGATCCCAACCCAATAATTCTCTCAATGTGCGCAAGAGTTCTATAGCCGTACCCAGTTTTCGAGGGTCACCCGGTATGGTTGGAAACTTGAGAGGAAGCTCAATCGCTGCCCCAGGAGCATTGTCCGCTATCTTCCTGTTGGCATCATCGAGATCCTCAATCCCTCTCCGGACCGCATCATCGTCATGATCATGAATACCATCGAAAATCCGGTCGCGCGCACGCCTTCCCTCTCCTATACCATCAATGAAATCCCCGAACCTCCCCCGTCCGTGGCCAGATGGATCGATCTTGCGCGACGGCGCGTTTCTCACGTAATTATAAAGATTGATGCCTCCAGAAATACCGATCGGATCTTCTTGGGTGAATCTCCCGATGGTAGCATCGAAGAATCGCGCCCGCATAAACTCCAACCCATTCCCCTCATTCATCACGCCATACTCGCCCACGAACTGAAACGGGTTCGGTACTGTCTCCGCCTTCCCCAACGACACACCCCAAGGATCGTAGGCATACGTGTTTAACACCGCCCCGTCAGCGCCCGTCAGTTCGCTCGTATGCCCAATCGCCTGGAACGTGTAGAACGCCGAGTCGCCGGTAACGTCAACGCGCGACAGCAGGCCGTACCCGTGGTCGTAGCGGGCGATCAGGTTCCCGTCGGCGTCGTATTCGGCGGCGACGTTGCCCAGGCCGGTGGGGTCGACGATGTATTGGACAACCTGCCCGTTGTGCGTTGCGGTGGAACGGTTGCCGAAGGCGTCGTAATGGTACGTCCAGATGTCGGTGGGCGTTTCGACCTCGATCAGCCGGTTTTCGATGTCGTAGCGGTAGGTGGTTGTCACACCGTCTTCCGTCTTGCTGATCAGGTTGCCGTCCAGATCGTATTCGTACAACACGTCACCGACCAGCAGGTACTGGTTCAAGGCGTTGCTCGTGTACGCGATCGCTTCGCTGCCGTCGATCACCTGCCGCCGATTGCCCACGGCGTCGTACTCGTAGGTCACGACGCGATCGTCCGGATGGCGGACGGCGATCAATTGCCCCAGTGCATCGTAGCCGTACTGGAACGTTCCTTCGAGCGTCGTCATCGCGATCCGGCGGCCGGACACGTCGTACTCGTAGTCGTAACGCGAAAGGACCGTGCTGTCGGGCTGGTAGTTGATCAGATGCAGGATGTTGCCCGCCGAGTCGTACTCGTACGTCGTGTAGACCCCGTTGCCCAGCGTCTTGAGGCTCAAACGGCCGGCCGCGTCGTAGTCGTAGTCGACGATCAGCACGTCCGCACCGTCCGTCATGCGATCCAACCGGCCCGCGGCGTCGTATTGGTAGTTCACCACGTTGCCATCCTGATCCGCCCGCTGCGTTCTCCGGCCCAAGGTGTCGTACTGGAACGCGAAAAACTGGCCGCTCGGGTATTCGATCCGGGTCAGCCAGTCGGTGTTCGGGTCGTAGGTCATCTGCATCGAGCCGCTGGCGTCGATCGCCTGGATCAAGTTCCCGGCCGCGTCGTAATGGTAGACAAGATCGGTCACTCCCGGCGTCGTGTCGTACTTCTTGCTCGTCACCTGGCCCGCCGCGTTGTACGTGTACGTGACCGTTTGTCCGCGGCGATTCGTCGAACTCAGGACATTGCCCACGGCATCGTAAGTAAAGCTCTCTTGGCTGCCATCGACGTAGACGATCGCCGTCAAGTTGCCTCGGCTGTCGTACTGGTAATCGATGCCGTTGCCCCGGGCGTCGGTGAACGAGGCCAGGCGGTTGAAGTTGGTCTGGTACGCGAACGTGGTCTGCAGGTTCAGCGCGTCGCGGATGCCCGTCAGATTGCCCCGGTTATCGTAGGTGTAGCGATAGCGCTCGCCGCCGGGACCGGTCAGATCGGTCAGTTCGAACCGCGAATCGAAGCCGAAAGCGGCGATGCGGCCGTCGGCGTCGCGGACTTGAGCGAGTTGCCCGCCCAGACCGAACTTCAGCGTCGTCGGCCGTCCCGTCGCGTCCGTGACCAGCACGCCGCCGGGCGAGACGTAGCCGAACGTGACGCGTTCCGCACCGTCATCCTTCTGGACGGTCACCAGACGGCCGCGGTCGTCGTAGTCAAAATCATCCCGGCTGCCGTCAGCATAGGTTACCGACTGCAGCGCGTGGCTGCGGGGATCGGGCGCCGAAAGAACTAGGCTTGCGTTCCTGAGCGGCCCCAGCGTCGTGAAGGACACCGTGGTCAGCGGCGCGTAGCTGTACTGCGTCACCCGGTTTCCTGGCGCGATAACGCGGCTCAGATACGGGCCGCCGGCGCTGTAGTCATACTCGAAGGTCGTCACGCGGTCCGCGCTGCCGTCGCCGATCCGTTCGACCACTCGAAGTAGTTCCGCTGGGCCAACGTCGTCGTGCGTGTATTCGAGCAGGATCTGAGCACCGTTGGAGTGTGTCAGGCTGGCCAGTCGACCGGAACTGTAGCCCAGCGTGATGCGGTTGCCGTTCGTGTCGGTCACATGGTCAAGTCGCCCGTCGGTGCCGAACTGCCACACCGTGCCGTCGGTTTCGACCAATCGGTAGGCGTTGTTCGCGAAGGTCAGCCGACCGTAGTCACCGGGCGAGGCCAAGTACGTGCCGTTCACGTTGCGGGCGAAGAAGCGGTCGACACCGCCGGGGCCTTGCAGCAGCACGTCCCCACCGGATTGTCGAACCGCCACGATGTCCCAGTTGTGCGACCAGCCACGGCCCAGCGGCCCTGTCTGAAAACGCGACGGGATGCTCTGGCCGTACACGCGGCTGAACGTCAGCGGCAGACCGGGGGCCTCAATCCGGGCGTCGACCGCGCCGGCCAGGTGGCGGATGGGATTCAGCGTCGCTGCGGCCTGAGCGACTTGGAAATTCCACAACGAGCCGATGGAACCGGTCGGCTGTCCTACCGTTGCCAGGTAGTTGGCGGTCTCCGACATCTTGGACACATAATCGGCCCAGAGGTTGCCGATATCCCGATGCAGGTTGTACAGGATCGCATCCCAAGCGTCCACCGGAATCGAATCCGGCCGGCTGCCCAACCGCATGTCGCCGGACCAGTCGATGGCCAGGTATTCCTCGAAGCAGTTGGGAAGATCCTGGGCCCCCGCCCCACTCCCGCCGGAAGTCGCCACCGATATCCGTTGGTTACCACTCAACGGCCGTTCTGCCCGAATGGGCCAAACCGGCTCGTGGATATCGATCACCCGGCCACCATGCGCCGGCCGCTCGTAGACAACTCGTTCCAAGGGATTCTGGAAATAGGCCACCTTCTCCGTCGTATCCGCCGCCGTCAGGCTGCCGACGGAAAAAGTCATATTCCAACTGCCGGTATCTCTGGAGACCCCGAGATAATAGATTGGAATCCGCCCGGACTCGCCCGGCTGAAGGATTCCGGGTGTGGCACCGGAACCGATCGCCAGTACTTGGACCGAGTTGCCCACGTGGACCGGACGTGTTCGCAGTCTCTGGATGGTGTTCGCCAATTGTTCGTCAGCGGTCAGCAACGCGTTGTTGTCCCCGGACACCTGCAACAACGGCGCCGGCATCGCCACGTTGCCCGTGTTTCGGTACTCGACCCACAACGTCTGCTTGATCGGAAACATCGGCGACATCCAACGCGGCACAATCAAATTGGTCACCAGGTTGGCTTCCCCTCCCTGGGTGACCTCGAACGCACCGGACCAAGTCGCCTTTTCCTCTCCCTTCCAGACCTGGACGTCGTACAAACCGGCAGGCCACGGAACGTCCCCGTCAGCCCCCGAATGCAGCCTGTGAAGATCCAGGCGAACGACCAGTTGCGAGTCGGAAACCAACTGGACCGAGGCGGGTGTGAATGCGCTGCCTGCGGCACTGACCAACTGCACCGTCGTGTCGCTGGTGAATCCCGTCCCGGTGATAGTCAGCAGGGCCGGTTGGGAATTCCCGTGGCGCCGAGGCGAGACGCTGGTGACATGCAGCGGTGCGGCATTGGCGCTCACGCGATACGTCGCCGACGTGCCGACCTGCGACCCGTAGACCATCACGTAGTACGTCCCGCCACTGGCGATGCTGGTCAGTGCAATCCGCTGCCTTGACCCGGTGGCCGTGGACCGATGATCGTAACTCCAACGCGTGGGAATCGCCGCATAGCTCACATACAGCTCGGCACTCGTTCCTCCGGTCAGCGTTTCCAATTCCAGTTGCAGGCTCTGCCTGCTGCCCAACTGGATCGCGTAGTAATCCGCTCGGTCGGTGCGGGTCAGGGTGCCTTGGACGGGTGTGCCGTCGGGGGGTAATGGACGGACGTCGAGCGGGATGGGGTCGCTGGCGATCAGGTTGTCGGTCTTGTCCAGTTCCTGCTGCTGGAACTCGACATCGGCTCGGACCAGGATGTGGTAGTTGTCCGGCAGCTTGCCGGGGATGACGACCTGGACGGACTGCGAATAGGTTTCGTTCTCGGCCAGGCCGCCCGTGTGAGGCACGGTGGCCAGCAGCACGTCGCGGATGTCCCACTGGTCGTTGGACGAAAGGTAGACGCCATCGGTCCAGTTGCCCAGCAGCGGCGCGCCGCTCCGATTGAAGCCGCTCCACGACACCGCTACCGGCTCGCCCGCCCACAACGTATCGGCATGTACCACCAAATCGTTCAAGCCCAGATCGACCGGCACCAGGTTCACCGTGGCGACGTACGCGTCATCGACCGGTTCGCCAAAGATCCCGTCGCCGTCCTGGTCCATCAGATTCCCGGCCAGATCCGTAATATTCGGCCCGACCTGGATCGAATACACCCCCGTGGCCGTCTGCGGCGCGAAGCCGATGCGGAATCGGTTGAAGCCAACTTCCTGAACGCTCGACGCCGCCAGCGCCGAACCATCAGGCCGAGTGATCGCCACATCGGCCGTCGTAAACGTCGACTTATCAATCGCCTCGCTGAACCAAACATCCACCGAAGCCAAAGTCCCCGCCACATCCCCCGCCGGCTCATGCCGAGTAATCCGAGGCGGCGTGGTATCCAGGATCAGGGTGAAGCTGTAGAAATCCTCCGGTTCGCCAGGAATCCCATTCGCATTCTGATCGATCGGAAATCCCTCGACGCCCATCAGCGTAGGATGCACCGTGAAATGATAATACCCCTCGCGCGATTGCGCAGGAATATCGATCCGATAAAGCCGATCCCCCACCAACGTCAACCCAGAAACCTCGATCACCCCCAAAGGCCCCCGCACCGAAAGATCCGCCGGATTGAAAGCATCCAGGTCGACCGGTTTGTTGGAGTGCAAGCGAACGTCATCGAAATGGTGGATGTAACCATCATTCTGACCAGCCGGCGAATGCCAGCGAATTCGCGTTGGCGCTCGCCCTTGTACAATGTGAACCTCCCCGGCACCACCATGATTTTGGTGAGTGCCCGAACCGCCATGGGCGCGGATGGACCCGAGGTTGAACTCGGTAAAGTCCTGAGCGTAAACCGCGATGCGGCCCCCGCCACCTCCGCGACCGCCGTAATAAGCCGCCACGGAGCTACCGTTGGCAGTGATAGTACCGTCTCCCGCCAGCACCTGCGCAGCAACCAAAATGCCGCCGCCGGCACCAAGACCACCCGTACCTCCAACGCCGTTCGCCCGAATGTGGCCGTCCAACTGCAAAACACCGGCCGTGACCCGCACCA